>JAREWP010000103.1 GCA_029001845.1 Candidatus Magnetocorallium paracelense
CCAACTCGGGAAGAGCTCATAAAGCTGTCAGAAACAACCCCTGTTGTATTGGTAGACATAATCATAAAGCTCACCAACCGAATAGAAGAACTTGAAGAAAGAATAAACAAAAACAGTTCCAACAGCAATAAGCCTCCATCATCCGACGTATTTGACAAACCTAAAAGCCTGCGTAAAAAAACAGGTAAAAAGCCCGGCGGACAGCCCGGCCACAGCGGCAATACACTGAAGCGTGTTTCCAGCCCGGATGTTACGTGGGGTGCCAGAGATGATTACATAAGAAATTTCAAAAAGGCAAAGACGGCGCCTATTTGTGAAGCCCAGAAGATAAACATCCATTTGAGAAGGTCGGCTTTATCCGCTTTAAATTCAGCTTTTAAAGCTTCTTTGGAGGTTTCTATCTTACCCTCAACGTTATCTATTTTACCTTCAAGCTCGGTCTTGACGTTATCCATCTTACCTTCAAGCCGTATAATATCCTGCCTCAGCTTACCCGTCTCTTCAGTCAGCCGTCTTTCAAGGCGCTCTTCAGCTATCAGTATCGCTTCCTGCCTTGCCGAGAGGTCTACTTCTTTTACAACATCAACCAAAGCATCTGTAGCCTCATCGCCGAGCCTGTCTCTCAATGGTTTAGGGATAGTTATCACAGCCATATGTTTATTATAAAGACTCTTTTATCCGAAACACAAGGTGTCTGCTTTGTTATAAAGGCGCTCCTTTTAGATCGCTTTTTTTTTGTTTTTTACTTGACAAAAGGCATTCAATAGTACCATAGTGGTACTAAGGTTATGGAAAAACTAAGGCCGCATTATGATTTGCAGAGATTTAAAAAATTATTCAGGGATAAGTCTGCTCGCCGTATTACCGGTACGTCTCGCAGAGGCGCATTAGGTCTCGGATATACTGTAGACAGTATTACTGAAATAATAAAATCACTTAAAAATGCAAATTTTTATAAGTCCATGACAAGTCACCTGAATGCCAAAATCTGGCAGGACGTTTATAAAATAAAAGACCAGGGGAACGATCTTTACATTAAGCTGCAAATCGTGGATGAAAATGCAGTATTAATTCAATTCAAGGAAGATGAAAGCGTTGGAGGCGAAAATGGATAAAAGCGCTTGCCCTGTATGTATAAAGGGGATATTGGAGAGAAGGAGAGGAAAGGAAATTTTTCATTATAAAGGCGAATCGATATCGTTTGACGATTATGTTGAATATGCATGTAATCAATGCGGAGAATCAATTGTTGACAATGACAGCATGGAGAGGGCCGATAAGCTGTACAATGAATTTAAGAGGCGGGTAGACAGGCTTTTAACTGGGGAGGAAATCAAGAGTGTACGGGAAAAGCTCGGATTCACACAAGAAGAGATGTCGGAATTACTGGGCGGGGGGAAGAAGAGTTTCGCTAAATATGAAAACAACCGTATATGTCAGAGCAGAGCCATGGATTCGTTAATAAGGATTGTAGGAAAATATCCTTATGTGCTGGATGCGGTTCCGGGGATAGAAAAGAAAATGCGAACCTGAGTATGCGCCGGAACAGACATTTTAATGGTAAGGTCGACAACCGGCGAGAAAAAAAGATAGTAATGGCAGGGATGAGTACAGTGTGTTATGTAATAATCTATGGATTTAGGGTGTTTCCCAAAAGGAGAGATGTATCTTATTATTGATGTCTTTATAGAATATTGATTCTATCGTTGTAGTGTAAAAGGGAGGACGACGATAGAGCGTTAAGAGGTAGCCTGCTGTTACATCGTTGTATTTCAGGCTTTGTTTGAGGAATCCTCTTTTTGTCTTTCTGATTAATTCCGCTGTATCCTCCACGGAGAGTGAAGTTTTCGTTATTTGAACAGAGTCGGCAATGATTTCCGTTTTGTTTCCCGGTTTTAAGAAAAGTATGGCCGCAGGTCTTCCTGTTTCAGTCGAGTCGTAAATATAGGTTATATATGCTGCTTCCGGAACGGAATAAACCCTTTCAAGGGAGAATATTTCTTCCGATCGTATGCAGGATGTTAGAAATATAAATAGAGACAAGATCGTTAATTGAATAATTTTCATTGTTTACTCCGTATTTTCATCTTTTCCATTAAACGGTTACCGATATAATACGTCTCCAAAGACCTCACTGCCTGCTGTTTACAGGGTATTGATTGGACGTTAACTCAGCCCCTTTAAAACCTGTTTGCCTGAGGACATTATAATTGTCCAGGCAGGCGTCGATATCGGGATGTCCTATTGTAGGCTTCAGTTTTCCGAAACGGTGGAGAAGAAGACCGGAAATCACGCAACCTGTTATTATATTTGAATCGTAATCAATGAGTGATTCCTTACCGGTTCGTTTTAGTGATTCTTCGACTCTCTCCGGCAGATATAATATAGATGCCATGGGAGATGGAGAGAGTAATATATCGCTTTCAGTAAACTTTATATCCCCGCAGCTTCCGATACGTTCGATCGCTGAATTCTTGGAAAAGCATTCTCTTCCGGACTCTTCTATCATCACGGTTCCCGGTCTTAGTTTTGCAATATCGATTATATCGGGAATATTCGTTATTCCGATGATTATGGTTGCATTATAAAATTCATCGGGAATGGCGGACGAGGAACGAAAGAGGCGTACTTCTCCTTGAAAATTTCCTATATTGTAAATATCCTCTTTCAGTTTCTCATGAGATGTCTCGTCTTTATAGAGATCGAATAACAGTATTTCCTCAGGGTGGGGGAGGCATTGCAATGCAAGGAGTATCAGGTTTCTTCCTGTCGAACCGAGACCGATAATACCGGTTTTCTCTTTGTCCGGTGCTTTGCTCTCCTCTTTGAGTATTTTTTCCAGGTTCAGGAGCATCGCCGCTGCAACTGTGGCTTGTGAATTTGTTATGTCAGGGCGTCCGTTACTATTGGAGGATATTTTTTCCTCTATTTCAATGCCTAACCTCGTGGCATAAGGAATGTGGCCTGTAAGAGAGACTTTACCAGCGCCCGCCGTGGATGCAAGATTAAGAGCGGTTTCGATATATTCATAGATAATTTCTTGCTTTGCATAAAGGTCCGATGAAAAGCATGGAAGTATGATCGAAGCTATACGGCCCAGGGAGGTTTCGGTGATGCTGCCTATCAGTGGTTCGTTATTGCACCACCGGCCTATGATTTCATCTCTGTTTGACGCTCTATGATCCAAAAGATTGTCAGAGAGACACATAAGCGCAGCGGAATCTACAGGAGGGATTTCTCTTTTTTCAATTAAAGGAAGCAAATTCCCCCGGTTGACAGTAAGGTAATCACTCTTAAACTCAATATTCGTTTCAGGCACAGTTATTGAAAAAAAATCCCTATTTTCAATATCCTTAACAGCCTTTGACAGTCCCGATACTGTGGGGTGGAGGAACAGCATTCCTGCAGAAAGAGGGAGATTCAGTTTTTTTGACAGTAATGAAACCAATCTGACAGATTGAAGAGAGTCTCCCCCAAGGTCAAAGAAGTTATCATGAACTCCGATGGGTTTTGAGTCAAGGACTTCTTCCCAGATATTGACAAGCTTCTTTTCCAGCTCATTTGTCGGAGGCGTATATTGGTCAGTTGTCTGAAAATCTGAGCCATCAGGGGGCGGCAAAGATGCTTTGTCGAGCTTACCGTGGGCAGTTAAGGGAATGGCGTCTATTTGTATGTAATCGTCGGGAAGCATATAAGAGGGCAGATAAAATGATGAATGGGCCTTTATGTCGTTGATATCCAAGTTATCGTTGGTAACGATATAGGCTGATATTTTAGGGTTTTTAGCGGCCGTTGTCACGACAACCGCCTCTTCAACAGAAGCATGCTCCGTCAGCACATTGGCGATTTCACCCAATTCTACCCGGTAACCTCTGATCTTTACCTGATCGTCTGCTCTGCCAAGAAATTCGATTTCACCTGTTGGAAGCCATCTGCCCAAGTCCCCTGTGCTGTATAGTCTTTCGCCATCTTTAAAAGGATTGTACCTGAATTTCTTCTCTGTCAGTTCGGGCTTATGTAAATAGCCTCTGGCGGTTCCGGGGCCGGAAATGAAAATCTCCCCTTTCATACCAATGGGGAGCGGCTGCATGGAGCCGTTCAGTATATAAATCGATGTATTGGACAGAGGTTTTCCTATTGGCACGGAATGTTCATACACATTGTCAGGCAATACCTCGTGTATCGTGGCGCAAACAGATGTTTCCGTTGGCCCGTAGGCGTTAAAATATCTTCCCCTCTTGCTGTAATAGAGCGCATCTTCAATGTTTGCCGGCTCTCCGGCCGTGATGATGGTTTTAATCGTGTTAAAGGATTGTTCGCCCATTGCACTTAACCAGGCCGGAGGAAATGTCGCAACTGTTACGGCCTTTTCTTCCAAATATTCGATAAAGGTGACAGGATCGTCTATGGTCTTTTTTTCGACAATAACAACGGCGGCGCCTGAAAAGAGAGCCATAAAAATTTCGGACAGAGAAGCGTCGAATGACATGGAAGCGAACTGGAGTACTCTATCGGTTTCGGAAATGCCAAATGTCTTAATTTGATCCATTGACATGTTTAGAAATCCATTATCCTCTATCATTACTCCCTTTGGTCTTCCCGTAGAGCCGGAGGTGTATATCGTATAAGCAAGGCTCCGGGGCGTACGTTTACTATTCGATAATATAGATAAATCCGGTGAATAAGAGCGTATGTCATTAATGTTGATAATATGCTTTACAGAGGTGTTACCTGCTTTATCCAGATATTTTGTCTCTGTTAAAAGCACGGAGCACATACTGTCATTAAGAATATAATCAATTCTTTCCTGAGGATAAGAAGGATCGACAGGCAGATAAGCCCCGTTGGACATCAATACGCCAAGGAGTGCTATAACGGACCATTCGCTTTTGTCTGTCATAACTCCGATCAAATCTTCAGAAGATACATTGAATTCAGAAACAAGGACAGAGGCTAAATGAGTTGCTTTCTGGTCAAGCTCTTTGTAGCTGAGGTGTTCCTTACCGTAAATCACTGCCCTGTTGTCAGGCGTCAGGCGTACCTGATTCTTAAAGATATCCGGGATGGTGTGATTTTTCCAAGGGGATGGATTTGCGGTGTCATTAAAAGCGTTTATGACTGTCTCTTTTTCCGGGGGGCTTAAAATATTTATCTCATCGATCCGTTGATCCCTCTCTTTTATGACACTTTCCATTAAAACCGTAAGATGAACGCCAAATCTCTTAATACGATCTTGTTTAAAAATATCGCTGTTGTAATTGATGGTAATTTTAATGTTGTTACTTCCTCCGGTGATCTCAAAGGTAAGGTCAAATCTGGCGATTTTCGTTTCAAGCGTCATGTCAGTTATCTTTAATCCTTTGGCGGGAAACAGAGTGGTGTCTTCTTCTCTGTAAACGAGCATGACATCGAAGAGAGGGGATCTGCTCAGGTCTTTTGGCAAGTTCAGTTCATTTACCAGAATGTCAAAGGGGTATGCCTGATTGTCATAGGCCCGGATTGTTGTTTGTTCGATTTTTTTCAGTACACTTGAAAATGTGTCATTACCGGAAATTTCGTCTCTCAGGACAATTGTATTAACAAAAAAACCTATCTGATCTTCAAGATCGGGGTGATTTCTCCCTGACACAGGCGAACCGACGACAATATCCTCTGCGCCGGTATATTTGTGAAACACTATTTTAATGAGAGACAAAAAGATCATGAAAAGGGTGGACTCTGTTTTCGCAGACAATCGGATAAGTTCACTCGATAATTTTTCGTCCAATTGAAAAGAGTATGATCTTCCTCTGTAAGTTCTCAGAGGAGGTCTTTTATAATCGGTCGGCAAATCGAGTACTTCGATGTTACGGGATAATTTTTTTCGCCAGTAGGATGCCTGGTTGTCCATTTCCACGGAATTGAGCAAGCTGTTTTGCCATGCTGCGTAATCTTTATATTGTATCTTTAATGGCGTCGGCGAATATTCAATACCCTGCAAAAGGGAGTTGTAAGCTTCAAAAATTTCTCCTGCAAGAACATCGAGAGACCAGGCGTCGCTTATGATGTGGTGAATAGTAAGGAGGATTATATTACGATCGGCAGAAAGTCTGAAAACCTTTGCTCTTAATAAAGGCGGCCTCGATAAATCAAAGGGTGTCGCCGCCTCTTTGCCTGCATATTCTTTTACCATTTCTATACCATTGTCAACTCCAACGAGATCGATGGATTCGATATGAAAATCGTTATGCAACGCCTTGAATTCATATATTTTTTGTTTTGGCTTATTGTCGACTAAAATAAAAGACGTACGAAGGGATTCGTGTCGCTTAATAGCTTCTAAGAATGATCTTTGAAAAAGAAGTAATTCGAAATCTCCCTCCGCCATATAGAGACCCGGCAGATTGTATGCCGATGACACTCCCTCTTCCATGCGGTCCAGTATCCAGAGACGTTTTTGCGAGTGAGAGAGATCGTATGCAGACCTGATTTCGGCAGAGGGGATTTCTTTTTTCCCCTCCCTTTTTTTTGTTCCAAGGACAGCGGCAAGGGCTTTGATTGTACTGTTTTCAAAAAATTCCTTCAGGCTAATGTCGACTCCGAATGTTCTGTAAATCGCCGATATAATTCTTGTCGCCTTTAGCGAGTGGCCGCCAATTTCAAAGAAGGGACTTCGCACTCCCACTTTTTCCAAATTAAGGACAGCACCCCATATGGCGGCCAGGGCCTCTTCGTTTTCGTTTTCAGGAGGTGCGTATTTTATTTTTTCATATATGAGTTCGTCCGGTCTGGGAAGTGATTTTTTGTCTATCTTTCCGTTTATGTTAAGGGGGAACTCATCGAGACGCAGATAAAATGCCGGCAGCATATAGGATGGTATAAAACCACTTAGAAAGGACCTTATCTCATCTCCATTTGTCTCTCGCTTTTCCGTGTAATAACAGACAAGGGAGTTTTCGCCCTCGTTGTTTTTGTGCGCAATGACAACTGCCTGATCGATAAAATCGGCAGCCATAAGAGACCTCTCGATCTCGCCAAGCTCTATTCTTATACCGTTAACTTTTATCTGAGTATCGAGCCTGCCAATAAACTCAATACTCCTGTCAGGCAGATATCTGCCAAGGTCTCCTGTTTTATAAACAATATCTCCGCTTTTATCACTTAAAGGGTTTTGTACAAAACTCCTGGCAGTCATTTCGGGATCGTTATAATAGCCCTTTGTCATAAACGGCGTTTTTATATATATGTCTCCTATTTCTCCAATATTACAGAGCCTTTTGCCTTTTACAATCAATACAGTTGTGTTTGAGATAGGCTGACCTACGGGGATTATACCGCCGGGAGTCCCCGGGGAGGAATCGATTCTGTAAAAGGTTTTTATCAGGGTAGTTTCCGATGCGCCGTAAAGATTAACAAGTGTTATTCTCCGGCCTGCCACTTTTGTCCACTCATTTATATCTTTTCCATATAAAGCCTCGCCGGCCATTAGTATATATTTCAAAGCCGGCAGTGCTTTGTCCGGGTGCTCTCTTACCTCAAGTGCTTTTGTAATGGCCCTGAACAGAGAGGGAACGCAGTGTACGAGATTGACTGAGGATTTCTCCATCCACCGGATCAGGTGGTCTATGTTGGTTCTAATATGATCTTCCGGAATGTGGAGCGTTCCTCCTGCTAAAAGAGGTACATATATATCTCTCAGGCTGGCGTCAAATGTAACGGGAGTAAGCTGGGTGACGTGTAAATTATCACTAAAAGCGAATTCATTTATTTCCCAATGCATAAAGTGGCTCAGACTCTTGTGACATCCAAGTATGGCTTTTGGAGCGCCTGTGGACCCTGATGTGTACATTATGTAATTTCCGTCGTCCGGGTCGGGCAGGTCGTATTGTTCATCAATATAGGATGAGTCCGGTTTGCACCCCTCTGTATCGAGGATATGTAACTCATTATCTATAAATAATTTTTTGCATTTCCCTATAATTTCATTGGATGTTTTATTAATCTCCTTTCCGGAGATAATCATCAGGGGCGGTGTTTTTCGAAGTATATATTCCAGTCTCTTTTCAGGAAGGGAAATATCTATAGGAAGAAAAATACCGCCGGCCTTCATTACTGCGGTGATGCTGACAATATATTCAATGCTGCTTTCAAGGGAAACGCCGACAATAGAGCCTTTTGTAAGGCCCGATTTTTTTAAAGAGAAGGCCATTCGCCTGACAGCGTCATGCAAGGCTTCATATGTAATTGTACGGTCTCCGTGGACAATGGCGGTTTTTCCCGGAAATCGTCGAACAGTATCTTCAAATACGGTATGGAGTATTTTCTTGTTTATCATTTTAAATACAGATTCAATGTCATTAACTTAAGGAGCAAAGCACCTTCCGCCTTCACCGGCTAAACTCGAAGGCTCCGCTTCGCTGCGCCTTCTCAAACATGACCCGCTTCCGTCGGAAGGTGCTTCACCCCTTAAGTTAATGGTATTGAATACAGATTACATATTAATGTCATGAACTTACTGTGTCTCTGTGTCTTTGTGTGAGCCATGCTTTTAGACTACTTTAAAAGCAGGCAGGACGGAATTACTTCCGTCCTGCTAAAAAACCGATCTTTCTTGTTATTTACGTTGCATCCTCAGTTGAGTCATCGGTTGTGTCATCTATGGGATCCCACTCATAATCTTCAGGGCATGTGCTGACAGGCTCTGTTGTGGGGTCCTTTAGAAAATCGTTCATAAAGTCATCGACACACTCCAGATAAGCCACTGCATGACCCGCCACAATTTCGAAATAGTAGCTGTTACTGAAGTAGTTGACAGGATACTGATCACTGAAAATCGATGGCGTTGCATTGTCAAGCGTCCCAACCATCATGAGAACGGGAATGTCGCTGATGACAGGCTCTCGAATGCTTTCAGGCAGTGGATCTACATCCCATTTCCTGAGAATTTCCGGCTCCATATGTATAAAATGGGTGGACAGCCACGATGCGATAGAGTAGCTGTCAACATTTAAATCTATAATACTTTGAATTGTATCCTCATTGGTATAGTAGGCGTCATTGGCGCCGAATACGGAATTGAACATACCTACGCTCGGGGAATCGGAACCGGCCTCTCCGTCGGGATAGAAGAAGTCAAGATCGGCTATCCATGCGTCTGCTACAAGCTGGTAATCGGCGGTTGTGTACATATAATGGATATTTTTAGGTAAAGACGTATCGTAGGGCGTCTCTTTTAATGCGCTTAACACATAAATTACGAATTTAACGCCGTTTACACTGATAATATGTTCTGTGGCAGTACCGTCGCTGTCATAGTGGTATCCGACTGCTTCGACGGGTGTCTCTTCGAGAGAGTCCAGTATGCCGTAAAAGTATGTCTCGATTTCCGGGAAATCGTCTCTTGCTGCATCAAAGAGGCTTTCGAAGCTGAACAATACACCTTCCACTTCCGCCTCAAAGGGGTTGAGGTCGGGCGGGAGTACGGAATCAAGAACAACTGAACGAATTACATCAGGGTACTCTTTCATAAAGATCATGGCCAGTCTGGTGCCGTAAGATGCGGAGTAGATATTTATGGTTTCATAACCAAGAGCCTGACGCAGATAGTCGATGTCAGCCGCATTTTCAAGTACATCGTAACCTGAGAGGTCTACGCCTTCATTGACTAATCTGCTGTAACAATCTTCCATTGCATCAATTCTCATATCCGATCCGTCTCTGTAAGTCATCTGATAAACCGTTTCTCTTAAGGGGCCTAATTCCTCTGAGCAGTATAAGGCCGGAAGAGAGTAGTTTGTGCCTCTCTGGTCAATTACTATAAAATCACGATTATCTCCAAAGGACTCCCTGAAGGACCCGGTAGGGTCTTCAAAGAGACTATAGGCAGCGGCAGTGGAAGCACCGGGACCGCCGGTAAGATAGAACAGCGGGCCGGACCCCTCTTCACCGGAGTCTGAGTCAGGATTTTTGAATATTGCAAAGTATATCTGAATATCCGCTGATTCGGGATCGTCACGATTTTCAGGGACAGTCAAATATCCGCACTCCGTTGTAGAGCCATCGACAAGTGTGTGTTTACACTCTACATACTCTAAGGCTGCGGCAGCTTCATTGCCGGATGAATCAGAGCTGCCTCCGCCTCCTCCTCCGCCATCTCCACAGGATGTCAGAGCAAGTAACAGGATTAACAATAAAGGAAATAAAGACTTCATTTTCATTCTACGTTCCTCCTTCATTTTAAAATTGTAGGTAACAGATCAATATCGAACATTAAAAAATGTTGTCTCTTAGTATGAGTTGATATTCATTATCAAAGGTAAAAGTCTATCACTTAATAAGACAATTTCATTGAAAGCTGGAGCCTCTCATCCCTGTTTAACACCGATGGCCATGGGTTGTTGTCGTAATCTATTTTGAAAGTAGCAACAAGAGACAAATATTTATTCATTTTGTAATCAAGTGAGTTTATCCATGTCCAGCGATAGCGTTTTTCCTCGTCAACTCTATAATAATTACCGGCGTCGTCAGCTTCGTATATGCCGCTTTCATCGAGATTATAAATTAATCTGAAGGAATCAATAAAAGAAAGCTTTTCGGTAATGTTCAAATTAAATCTTTCTGAAAGATAAGTTACCCCTGTTTTCTCCTCTGACAGGTCCATCAGTTCGACAATTATTGAATTATATTCTTCTTTCTGGTGGCCGTATGAAAGAAAAAGATCGAGCCCGTATCTTTTGTTATCAACGATCTGATAGCCAAAACCGCCGTACCAGGTATCTCTGTCTTCAACAAGATATGTGTCGTCTCTTTCCCAAAAAAATCCTGCCTGAGCATAGAGTCTTTTCGTCAGATCGAATCTCAGAGACTCTTCGAACATCTGATAATCGTCTGAAGAAACCTCTCCGTCTGACTGATCGAAGTCGTATTTTTCAATTTTATAGCTGAGATAATTGGTAAATCTTGCCTTTCTTAATGCAGTGAAAAAATCTCCGCTATGGGCATAGCCGTCGTCATTTCCCGTTTTATCGACAAAGGAATACTGTATCTCCGTATGAAAGAGCCATTTCTCCGGCATTGGGTCGTAATTTAAAGAGCTTCTTCGCCACCATTGCCCAAGTTCCTCTTTGGCTGCAGGCTGAACGGCTTTAATTTTTTGAGGGGATGAAGCGCTTTTTGTTGCCTGTAAAGGCTTTTCATTATCCTTCATTATATTATTTTTCTTAACTTTTGTGTGAGAGGTGCTTCCTGTTTTTTCCACAGCTGCAGAGTGGTCTTTCAATCCCTCGGCTCGTCCCTCATCAAAAATCTCTTTGTAAACATCAGGGAAGTTTTCTTTTATATAGTCCTTTGTGATTTCGCTCTTATCTGCGCTGAAAGCGAAACGGAAGGGAAGGGCGGAGATAAAGATCATTAAGCAGAGTATCAAGAAGTAATAATATCGTTGTTCAATAAATATTGTCATAAAGCAGTAAACGATTAGGATATGACGATCATAGTAGGTGAATAACTGTTGATCAAATAAAAAGATAGTTAACATTATAACATGATTAAGAGGTAATTAACAGACACAACAAATTTTTTTTATTTTTATTCAAAGGGAATCAGTGCTGTGTCTCGGGAACGATTATAACAAATATCAAAATTAGAGCGTTATTCAGTATTTGCTTTCTTAATACGACAGCGGCACTTTATATTAATTGCTATTCAGGCATAAGGCATAAGAAATTTAAACTTTATGACTTACTTGTTACGTTGTATATGACAAAGTGTTGGTGTCGTATTAACGGGGCGATCAAATAACAACATTATTCAATCTCAGTCATTGGTCTGATCCTCTCTCTTTGCTTTCCTTTATCCGACAAATGTAATAAATTTTATTAACCTATTATCATGATCTATGAATTGACATTATTAAAAATTAATATATAATTCTAGTATTTAATTTTAAAATAATAATAAATTAATTGTTGACATTTAAAATTATTTATGATATAGTGCTTATGTATTTTATTTTTTAATTAAGATGAGTTTTTTTATTGACAACAAGTTGTTGTATTATCAATTCACCATATTTATTACAAAA
This sequence comes from Candidatus Magnetocorallium paracelense, assembly GCA_029001845.1. GTDB lineage: Bacteria > Nitrospirota > Thermodesulfovibrionia > Thermodesulfovibrionales > Magnetobacteriaceae > Magnetocorallium > Magnetocorallium paracelense. The sequence goes on from JAREWP010000103.1 coordinate 12,062, forward strand.
ATAATGAATTAACAAACCATTCCGGATAAAACAATATTAAGCCCTTGCAGAACCGATAAAAAGCTTATCAGGCAAATAAATATTCAGAGAGTCTGAATTTGGTCTTTTTGCTGCAGAACAATAAAGCAAACTTTACACTTTAATTAACCTTCAAAGAGGCGCTGCAAGCGGTAAATTCTCAATAAGCCAGGGCGCGAATTCTCTGTTTCCCTTCAAAAAGGGGAGTACAGTGTGGTTGCTTAACGAGTTTTTACTGAAGGCTTAAAAAAACAATAAATAAACAAAATAGAATTCCGTTTAAACGGAGGAGGAGGCATTCCGTGAACTCATATGTGAAGAATATTATTATTGCATTGGTATTATTGATCCCTGTTATATTTTTTATAAAAGGACAGGTTCACTCCGGTAGTGACAGTGGCGTAATCGCCGTTGGCAAAGACCCTGTTGATATAGTGATTGCGCCTGATTTGGAACTTGCCGTAACGGCGAACTCTAAAGAGGGAACCGTTTCCGTTGTAGATACGGTAAACGAGAGTGTTGTCTCTACAATAGAAACCGGAAAGAAACCTGTGTCAGTTGCCATACATGAGGATCGTGCTCTTGTTTTGGACAATAAGAAAGACATTTTAACGGTTATGGATCTCAGTACCTATGAGATATTGGAAGAAATTCCCGTTGCGGATTCTCCCGATGCATTGGCCGTAGACAATGTTACGGATACAGCGATAATAATCGGCAAAAAGAAGGATATTGTTCAGATTATCGATCTGTACACATACGAAGTTATAACCGAGATTAACGGTATAAAAGACCCTGTAGCCGTAGCGGCAGACAGTGAATTACGAACAGGAGCGGTTGTCAGTAAAAAGCAGTTTGCCGGTAATGCTCCTTACAGGAAAAAAGATAAAGATGACGACGATGACGATGACAATGAAGAAGATGACGACGATAAGGATGACGACGAAGACAAAGACGACAACGATGATGATAATGACGATGATAACGACAGTGACGATGATAATGACGAAGGCGACGATAACGAAGAAGACGAAGATGATGATAACAGGAAATCGAATTACTACATCCACCTCATAGATCTCAATACCCATGAAGTTACCGACAGTATAGAAACCGGAGAAAAGGCTGAATCAGTTGCCGTAAACTCCGCTACCCATACAGCGGTAACGGCCGATAAGAAGGACGATACCGTTACGGTGATCAATCTCCTTACCTTAGAGACAAGAACGATACCTGTATGCAAAGACCCTGTTGATGTGGCGATTAATCCTTTGGACAACGGAGTCGCGGTTGTGTGTAAAGACGACAAAGTGCTTTGGTTAATTGATTTGGAGAGCGAGACAGCAGTGTTTGAATACGGGATAAATAAAGACAGCACGGCAGTTGCAATCAATCATAATACAAACAGGGCCGCCGTAACGGACAAAAAGACGGACAGCCTGTTGTTTGTCGATCTGCCCAATCCCGTTCCTGTTATAGAG
>JAREWP010000034.1 GCA_029001845.1 Candidatus Magnetocorallium paracelense
AATACGTCGGATGATGGAGGCTTATTGCTGTTGGAACTGTTTTTGTTTATTCTTTCTTCAAGTTCTTCTATTCGGTTGGTGAGCTTTATGATTATGTCTACCAATACAACAGGGGTTGTTTCTGACAGCTTTATGAGCTCTTCCCGAGTTGGCTTCTCCTTCATAATGGATAGTATGACATAATGAGATGCCACAGGTCCACTAAATTATATTCACATAATTATCTTTTTTAATGACTACCTGAGTAGTTACATATTGATTAAGTTTTTGTAGATTGCACCCTTTCAGCCAAAATATGTCATATATCATCCTAAAACAATTTTGTTTGCCTCGCCATGCATTCTCTTTTCTTAAAGAGCAAGCCAACCGGGAATGCGTCACAATAGTCACAATCATCGCATTCACAATATTCGGGGTTGTCGATTATGGCGGTTTCGTAAAATTCACCGAGCAGAAGTTTTTTAGCCCCATTCTCGGCTGTCAGGCTTTTTGGCATTTTTTTAAAAAAAAGTGGGGTAGGTTTTCGTTCCATCGACAGGGCGTACCTTTACAAGCCCTTTCGCGTTTGCCCTTAATGGTTTTTCTGCCGGGTGTGTAACTTTTTTTAACTCACTGAGTTCTGTATAGAATAAGATTGTAACTATGTTCTGCCTTAGCTCTGCCAACTTTTTTTCAGCGTCATCACCAGAAAAAAGATGCTGAAACTGATTCCAGTGTTCCAGAGATTTCATTGCTTTGCCAAGCTCTTCAAGTAATTTTTGTTTGTCTTCATCTTTCATGCATCATCCTCCGCGTCTGTGAATTTAATGTTTTTCATAACTATCTCCCTTCTCTATCCTCCTGACAGAATTTCGTTCTCTTTGGCATCATAAAACTTCATCTTCCAATTTGGTTGACAATTTAAAACTCTATTTTTAAAGCAGCCATCCAAAAATAAAATATTAAAATTCGCCGAAGAATTATGCCCCATAATCAGTCCTTTTTCTCCATCTACTTCGACTCTCATCCCTATTTTTGCAAAAGGAATACCCCTGTAGTTGGCGACCTGCTGGAAGGCTTCAATGGCTTTCGGGCTGCCTGTCTTGCGACACCTGATCGCTGTATAAAGTGCATCACTCACCTGAGAGTCTAAGATCAAGTGTTGAGGTCTTGGATGAGAAGTGGTACAATTCTGGTACAAATGAGATGAATGGACTTGACCGAACTTCCGAAAACACTGTAAAATAAAGCTTTGCCGGTGTGGTGGAATTGGCAGACGCGACGGACTCAAAATCCGTTGGGGGCAACCCCGTGCGGGTTCGACTCCCGCCACCGGCACCATTGAAAATAAAGGGTTTGCGGGGATTAATGATGTGATTGGGCGTCGCTCTTAATCCCCACTGTAGCACAATTGTAGCACGAATCTAACACCCTAACACTATCTCTCAAGCTCTCATGAGAGTGATGAGCATATCTCATCGTCATACTAATTGTCTTATGCCCTAATAGACAACACATACAGCCCCTTTTTTTATAAGAGAGAGATGCCTGTCCCTGGATGAGCATCTCTCTTTTTATAGACCAATTATACCCATATCAAGATATTACCTGATCCTTAAAAGATCAACCATCGACCAGCGGGAGCATTTGAACAGAAAGTTACGGTTTTGAATTAATCCATACTCGTTAACTATAAACGAGGGTTTATTTTTAAGCAAAAATTAACTGAAAACCATGAACAATAATATAATAATCAATATACAAAAATAGAAATGAAGTGGTATTTTCGTGAATTATTTATACTTAAAGTACATTTTTGATCTCACGAATCTTTATGATGTCCTGAAAAAGTGGTGATTTACCCTCAAAAAAGTTTATGTGTTCCGTTTCCAAATTAATAAACGGAACTTTTAGTACAAATTTTGGGGCATAAAAGTACTTTGCACCAAATGGAAGCTACGCTACTTTTAGGCCTATACGAGGAGAAATAAACTTGTCAGAAACCGAAAACATTTTAATTTGCAATAATCAAAAGTACCTCTACAGTAAAGATCCCACATCATTAACCAAATTTCTTAAAACCATGTTGTGGATTTCTTTGGGTATTAGCATCATTTCATTGCTATCTGATTTCATGCAGATGAACCTCCTTAGTCGTTCTTTTTCACAAGCTGAAGCTGTATCCAACGACTCTCGACAACAAATTATGGGCTTCCTCTATTTGAGCGCTTTTGTTATAACTGGCATTGCATTCCTGAAATGGATACATCGGGCTAACTTGAATTGTAATGGATTCGGTGTACAAGGCATGAAATTCACTCCCGGTTGGTCAATAGGATATTACTTTATACCCATCTTGAGTTTGTACCGACCTTATCAAGCTATGAAAGAAATCTGGAAAGTTAGTACAAACCCTGTTGATTGGCAGAATGAAACTGGCAGCCCTTTACTTGGTTGGTGGTGGGCGATGTGGTTGATAGCCGGCATTTTAGGACAAGCCTCATTTAGAATGGCAATGAGAGCGGATACAATCAGTTCTTTAAAGGCTTCAACAATCGTATCAATTATATCAGGTATCATTAACATCCCGTTGTATATTATTGCAGTGACACTTGTTTCAGCAGTTTACGCAAGACAAGAAAATTTGGTAAGAAAGCACGTCTAACAAATGTATTCACCTGCCTTTTTCAGCGCCGTTCCGCTACGCTCCACTCTGCTCCAAAAGGCAGGTGATGGGCCTAACCACCAGAACGCTGGGTAGAATTGCATATTTAGGATAAATTCGTCACAGGAAAATAAAGAAAGCCTTGATTTCTAAGGCTTTGCAGAATTTTTCTATCTCCTGCTTTTTGAGCCTAAAATTGAGTAAAAATCAGGAGTAACAAAACCGCTTAAAACCCTTGTCCTGTAAGGATTTCCGAGAAATCCTGTGGGGATTTTACCCTCTTTGTTTAATTTTATCCATATTGATAAAGAGGAATACCTTCAGTGCATTATGCTATGCTTTAGCCATGTGAGTCTACATGGCAGAAAGGAGTTAAGCGTGACAATAAACTTTGAATGTAAAAAATGTGGGAAGGTCTTTGATTGCGATGTCGGTGAAATATCAGTATCCCCCAATGATATAAGACCAACATTCACAAAGACAATCAAATGCCCGACATGCGGTGAGTCAGGCATGGATGATGTTTTTCTGACAGAAGTCGGTCAAAGCCAGATGACTGAGGCAACACTTAAAAACGATGAAATAGACGACGATGAACTGTCAGACGTGGCAGGGGGGGGACGCTTAATCCGACGGAACATTGTTGAATGAGCTGGCGGTAGCCACCCCCTCTATATATAATAATCTTTAACTCAGACACACTTATTTTTTCTCCTATAAAGTTGGTACATACACCGTCATTGCTGCCCCATACATTTAATAGCTCTCCATCAGCTGATGAGGAAAATAAGACAAACCATCCCGTCCGGAGATAGTAAAACTATTCATATCTTTCATGCTTCTTGCTGAGCATTGCGAAGGAAACATCTGCTTGGCATCCATAAAAGATTCAGGCAAAACTGTCATAGACCCGCTGATATCTATTACAGGGGAATTTATCTCTACACTTCCCTCCTGCCCTTCAATGTTGGATGAAGCATCTAAGTCTATGTCATCCGAAAAGAACACTACTTCTGCATGAATCGTTATGTTCCCTCCATATCCCTCATCGGCATATGCCGTGATGTCACTGTTATCAAAAGAAACGAGAGTATCTGCATTTATTGTTACATTGCCTCCCCCTCCTTCGCCCGATGCAACACTGGCTGTAATTTCGCTATTATCAAGTAGTTGTATATCTTCGCCGGTTATAGTAATGTTCCCCCCCGCAGCCTCTTTAGCAGAGGTGGACACTGTACTATCTTCAATTGTAAGCTTATTATAAACCTCGATTTCTATATCTCCGGCGTCGCTGGTCCCAAAGCCTGACGCATCTATTACCCCTTCGCCACTTATATGTAGATTTTCAGCTCGTATTTGAATGTCTCCCCCTATTCCACCTCCAGAGGCATGGCTATCTATTCCACTTATACTATCAAGACCGATTTCACTGAAAACAGAGTTGGAAATGAATATAGAATCAGCCGTAATAAAAATGTCTCCTCCCCTGCTTTCTCCCCAGGAAGAACCTGCGCTTATATGTCCGCCATCACTTAAAATCAACTCTTCCGTTTCGATTACAATTTCACCGGTGCCTCCGCTTCCAAAAACATAGTTTTGTATCGAGCTGCCAAGAACATATCCGAATTCCTCAGATATAACCATATAACCTGTGAGGGTAATAGAGTCGGCCTTAATAGAAATATTCCCTCCCTTGCCTTCTCCGTCCTTGTGACTGCTTGTATCTATTACACCGCCATCAGTTAAAATCAAATCCCTTGTCTCGATTTCTATGTTTCCGGCATCTCCGTCTCCAAAAGTATCGCTTTTAATTCCACTTAAGGAAATACTCCTCTTGAGAAAATTTTTTTCATCAGTCACTACGCCGCCTGAAATAAAAATAGTATCAGCTTTAACGAAAATATCCCCTCCCATGCCTTCTCCACCTTGTGAACTTGTAGTGATTTGACCGCCGTCAATTAAAATCAAATCTCCTGTCTCGATTTCTATACTGCCGGCGTCTCCGAATCCATAAGTAGCGCTTTTTATTCCACTTGAAAAAATGTAACCATCATCATTAACTATTGCATCTGAAATAGTAATAGAATCGGCTTTAATAATAATGTCTCCCCCATTACCATCTTCTTCAACAGATGCATCGATTCTACCAAGATCAGTCAAGGTTAAGTCTCCTGTCTCGATTTCTATGTTTCCGGAGTCCCCATATCCATATACAACACTGGTTATGCCACTTGAATAAACTTTATCGTAATCCGTTACAATGTAACCTGAAATAGAGATAGAATCCGCCTTAATAGAAACATCCCCGCCATTACCCAAACCGATAGCGTCGGCTCTAATGCCGCCAAGATTAGTCAGCGTCAACTCTCCTGTCTCGATTTCTATCCCACCGGCTGTTCCAATTACGGAAATACTGCTGGCTATTTCACTGGTATAAACATCTTCCTCTTTGGTAACAAAATAACCTGAAATAGTAATAGAATCAGCTTTAACTGAGATATCCCCTCCATCGCCTATGCCAATTCCGTAGTTATACGCGCTTATTCTACCAAGATTAGTCAAAGTCAAATCTCCGGTTTCGATTTCTATGCTTCCAACAGCCCCGACTTCACCAACATCACTGTATATTCCACTTGAATAAACACCGCCTTCAACAACAACATAATCAAGAATAGAAAAAGATTCCATTAAAATATAATCGGAAATTAAAATTGAGCTTGCCTTAACAGAAACATCACCTCCATTACTCGTTACAGCGCTTGCATCTATTCTACAGCCATCCGTCAAGGTCAACTCGCCGGTCTCTATGTCTATGCTTCCGGCGTCTCCAGACCCATAGGCGGTGCTACTTATTCTGCTTGGCGTAAACTCCCAGGATACTTTATTGCCGGATATGGAGATCGTATCGGTTGACATCTTTATGTCACCGCTGTCAACCTCTCCATAACTGCTCGTACATACAGATGAAACACCTTTTAATAAGAACTCTTCAGCCTCAATCTTTATATTGCCTGAATTTCCGGTGCTATAGGCGCTTGACTCGATAAGGCTTTCATCAGACAGTTCCATATCTCCCATTATTTGAAAATCGATTCCCTCGCCGTTTCTCTCTCCATAGCTGTTTGATGATACTTCTCCGCCGTTCATTACAAATTTTCCGGCTATTATATATATTCCTCCACCGCCTTCTCCGCTTGTATCTATATTGCCCACTTCGTAACCGTTTATTTCCACTCTATTGGAATCATCGTGCGTGACCTCTATTTCTCTAAAAGCTTCAAAGTTGTTTGCTCCTGCAGCAAGATCCCCCAAAGTCACTTCGCCGTCAGAACCGACACTTATTACATTTATTTTCCCGTCCGGAGCATAGAGATATCCATTGTTTATTCTAATGTCGCCCCCTATCACGGACAACGTCCTTCCTTCAGGCGCTTCCAGAAAACTCCCCTCTACTGTTATACTGCCGGGATTATCTCCAAGAAATCCAAATGCAGAGGGATCTGCCGACGTGAATATGCTCTCTTTGGGAGCGGAGGCATTAAAAAGACCTCCATCGCCCAATGTTACATAATCGGATGTACTGACATGGAACGATCCACTTATATCAAGTGAAGCGTTTTCACCAAACATCACTCCTGAAGGATTTATAAAAAACATATCAGCTCCTTCAATATCCGAGCGTAATATACCATCTATAAAGGACTCATTACCGCCGGTCACTCTGGAAATAATATTGTCCACAGTATCCGGGCCGGTAAATATGGCGCTTTCGTCCGTATAAATATTGAAATCACTGAAGCTATGAAAAAGATTTCCCCCTTCTTGCCGCCCCAAATCATCGCTGATTATATAATCAGGCCCTGCAAGTGAACCGCTTTGCCCAAGCGTACCATCCAGTACGACTTCGCAGCAGCCTATTGCGGGGTACACAATGAATAATATAATAATTGCAAGAATACAATATCCTTTTCCTGCAAAAAACTCTCGCTTTACAGGTGTCATAGTCCTCCTCGCAAGCAACGCACATATCCGGCTGCATTCTCGCCGGTATTATCTCGCCAATAGATAGAACTCGTCTCGAAAAACACGGCCCATGCGTGCTCGTAGGAGTCGTGCAAGCCGGTAGAAGACCAATACGCTGAATTTTCATCTGGTAAATACCAAAAGTATACACCTTTCGTATCCGGAAAAAAATTCTCGTCTATTGCAGGTTCGTATTTTTCGTCATCCGTTATCGAGTGCAGCTCTTTTACATTAGGAAGTCTCCAGTCACTGAATCCATCCAGACTTAATCCTTCGCAATATTCTATGGCTTCTTCCCATGTCCGCTCTATATCGTCATCCTTTTGCTGCCACATTAATCCGGAGCTTTCATCCTTTACAGTATCATTCCCTGAAATTACAAAAATATTGAATGGCCTGTCTTGCTCAGATCGTACACACCTGACATATTCTTCATAGTACGCTGTGATACTAGGTGTATTACCATCACGAAAATTTACACTCCATGCATATGTGATTCCACGCGTATTTAGATAATCGTGTTTATTTTCTTCCATCTGCATGTTAATAACAGACGACCAATAATTAGAAGACTTTACTTTGGAGAAATAACTTTCATTTATTACAGGAGATTCCTTACCATAATCAACAATAGTAACAAGCTCTTTTTTTGACGGCAACCGCCAGTCATTATATCCGGCAAGAGAAAGGCTTCCACATACATCCTTTGTGTCGGAATTATACTTCTCATCATTCGTTCCCGACGCCTCATACCAGGTATACTCGACATCATCGTCCTTTTGCTGCCACATCAGGCCCGTAACATTGTCGGTCACAGTGCCGTCGCCATTGTCAGTATACGATATGGGGTTGATCGTATAATCGGAGTCCTCTCCCCATGTGTCTGTATATGATTCTGTTTGTCCCGTATCAGGAACTTTAAAGTATGCAGTATCTATATAACACATATTAAAAAGAATATTGTAAAGGATTTCGTGACAACTGTCCGATCCGTCTTTGTCTGAAATTGCACATGTTGACCATGCTGCGCAGGGAACAGATTCCGTACAGTCAAATCCTGACCCGGTATGGTTGGCTACCAGAAAATATCCTGTCGATACATTACCAAGTTCATCTTCAAACAACTCTTTGTCTATCGCTTCTTCTATTCCGACTTTCCAGGGAGAAATCTCCGGCATATCGCTTATTACAACAGTCGTCCATGAGGTTTCTCCTTCACCTAGATAGGATATTTCGTTTATGCATTCTCCCTCCGAATCTGTTTCGAGAGTCTTTATTTTTACTATATATATATCCACGGCATTGTCGAATGAATAAATACCGATCTTCCCTTTTATCGTACTGCTCCCGTTTAATACGCCATCTCCCACTCCTATAGGCTTTGCCGTGTCGGTTGAGGCGGATAATATCGGCTCAGCTATCGGGTCATATAAAACAAATGTACCTTCTGATGGTATTGATAGTTCATCACTATCAGTACCATCGCTGTCATCACCATCGCTATCAGTATCATCGCTATCAATACCATCAGCTGGTGTTGTTTTTATTAAATATACGTCTCTACCACCAGCAGCGTCATAGGAACCTGTATATCCAGTAATAATGAATCCGCCATCAGTGGTCTCTCGGACTGACCAGCCAGTGTCATAATCAGACCTGCCAAAGGTTTTATACCACTGTTCATTACCATTAGAATCTGTCTTAATTAAATATACATCACTTCCTCCGGCTCCATAGGAGTTTGTGTTTCCGGCAATAATTAATCCGCCATCAGTGGTCTCTCGGACTGACCAGCCAGAGCCATTATCAGACCCACCAAAGGTTTGCTCCCATCCTGTATCAGTAGCATCTTCCGCCATAGCATAATGCACTGTAATAGCTATAAGCAGGAAGCTTAAAAGGATGGTTAATAGATAAGATTGTTTGTTAAGTCTGTTACCTGTAAAATAAAACTCTTTCATTGTTCCTCATTAAATGTTAAAAATAATATATCACCGGCTCAAAAGGAGCAACATGTAATCTGCTAATCTATTATTCAAAGAAAACTTCGAAAATTTCAAGGACTCTCTATCTGTTGATCTGGGGTATACTACAATTCGTAGGCATCCTTAATAGATCATATTATCCGTACATCTGCTGATGCCTTTCACAAGAGGTACTCAACAAAGTTTGGGTACCTCCTTTTTTTGTATGACATTAAAGGATATTTACCGATTTAAGAATTAAACACGCATGTTTTTTAACATACATCTGTGCGTATTTCTGGAAGTACTAAGCGAATCTAAGCAATGTAGATTTCCGCAACTTTCATTTTTTAATCTCTAAACTACAGGTGATATCTCTGCCAGAGCGACAGGATTTTACAGATTTATGATCATTATAGATTAAGTGCCCATAAGGTATGCCCGACCTCTGAAAAGCCCGTAGCGTCGATCTGAGACGGTCGTTTTTCGGAGTTTTTCGTTGAATAGACCATTAGCCCAAATTTTATGACCGTCAAATCAGCAAACTCGCCAGATGCTATTATTCTACCCTAAACCATAGACGATTACACTACTTTTTATTAACGCTGATAATAGTACCTCGAAATTATTATTGCGTCTTCTTTTGATTCCCTTTTATTCCCTCAGCCTCTAATCCCTTCTTGATTAACACCCTAACGGCCTCAGATTTAGTTTCGATCCGGTTATCAAACCGATAGTCATTGATCTTATTAAGAAGCTCCTCACCAAGTGAAATGAGGAGCTTCTTGTCCTTTTTACTATCTGCCATTATCTCCCTCCTGTATACTCATTATAACATACGTCATATAATAATTATATCTTGACAAGAAAGGATATTTTATATATAATAGATATACATTTTATGTTAAATAATGTAGAATATAATTATATCTCAAGTGCAACTAATATGGATGAACAAAGAGAAATTTTTAAACTTGTCGGATATTGCCGAGTCAGTACGGATAATCAAAAAGAAGAAGGCACCATCGAAATACAAAAGAGAGCACTAAGAGAATATGCCGATGATAATAATCACGAGCTGGTAAAAGTATTTTCCGATGAGGGAATCAGTGGAGGGCTTGAGAATAGACCGGCATTAGGTGAAATGATAAAATTCTTGGAGGACAACAAGGAAATCAATGGAGTACTGATTTTTAAATTAGACCGACTCGCCCGTGACTTGTATATCCAAGAGCATTTGATAAAGAAATTCGAGGGCCTGGGTAAAGCACTACACAGTATTAAGGAGCCTCACCTTGATTCCAGCGATCCGATGAGGAAAGCATTCCGGCAGTTCATGGGTATTGTTTCAGAGTTGGAGAAAGCCTTTATAACGATGAGGCTTTCGGCAGGAAGAATAAACAAAGCCCGAAAAGGAGGTTATTCCGGTGGGTCACCAGCCTTGGGATATCTGCCAGTAGGTAAGGAGCTTAACCACGATGAATCCGGTGCCGAGGTTATAAAAAGGATATTTCATATGAAAAGGTACAAGAGGATTGGACTTAGGGAGATAGCACGGTTATTGAATGATGAGGGAATCCCTACTGCCAGAGGGGGTCAGTGGAGAGCCTCAACGGTCAAATATATCCTCGACAACCCTCTCTATAAAGGCAACTGTGAGTACAAAGGAGTTATAGTCAAAAATCCAGATTTAGCCTTGATATAAGGTGGTTTGCGGAGGAATGTGTACAAAAAATAGATATTTTTTGTACACCGAAACAGTTGATAGCATGCAAATCTGTTTATAGTATTATTGTTAGCACATACAAAAAGGAGGTTATAAATGACATTGACAGATGAATTTTCAGATTTGGTAGACGGCTCAGTTAATGATGAAATACTTTTTGAGAACAAAGATAATTTAGAGTCCGCTATATTACGTGAGCTGCTGAAGCTTCTAAAAAATGTTAACAGCATAATACCTGATCTAAAAAAGTATTTAAAAAAATAATCGTTGATGCTGCGATAGAAACCTCGATTATAACCGGTACAGTTACCTTCTATTAACCTCCGGCATGCTCTGCTGATTTCCTTTCAAGTACGGCTTTTGCTTCCCTCAACTATTCCTCAGTTAACGATGACTCCCTTTTTATATTATTGAATGGTTATTGATTTAGGAACGTCCAAATAAATCATTAGCGGAATAAAATTAATGAAAAATTTAGTGGAAGACAGCATAGAATTCAACATCTCATTGTTCAAAAAAGCTTTAAAAGATGCCGCCACTGAGAGTGTATCAAAAGACATCAGCGTTGATCTGGAAAATCTTAACATAAGATTCAGGGTTCAAAGTGACAATATAGTTTTTGACTGTTACACCTCTGGTGAATCGAAACATTATGTTGTCAGAATTGCAAAAACCCGATGCGGGACATATAAAGGTGAAAGGGTATGGTTCCAGTGTCCAACCTGTAAAAGAAGATCTGGAAAATTGTACTTACTACAGGGGACTATCAAATTACAATGCCGAGTCTGTCACGATATGATTTATAAGTCTCAGAAAGAGGCTGATAAACGTACCAGTTTCATTTCTAAAGATTTAAATCTCTTGACAGAAATGTTAAGAAGTGGCAATCCAAAGCGTATTTCTCAAGGATATAAAGCTTTGTTGAAAATTGACCACCTTGAAAAAAAGCATTTGAAAGCATTGTTTGAGAGTATGACAACATTGTCAAAAATACTTAGAAAAACATACATTCCTCTGGAATACGATGTTAAATTGTAGGGAGGTTTATATGCCTAATAATAATATACAGAAGGAAATTCAAAACTCTAATACTGAATCATGTAACAATCAGGAAATTGATTTTTTTGATATGACACCTTAAAACTATTGAAACATGGCTGCAAATACAAAATGACTCAATATCTGTGGAGACCCTTGCTCAAAGCTTGGTCGATGATTTCTAAATCCGATACTTTCCTCGCAACGCTCATATATCTTCTCCTTAATTGATGTTTGACGGATTACGTACACTACAGACTTCAGCAGGTTGATTATGATTTTCCCGGTCAATCCCCACAAGTGTAATAAATGATTCTATCTTAATCCTCAAAAGAATTACAATTACAGTAAGGGGAAATAAGGGACAGATGTATAGCTTTGCTTTATTAACTTCCCCTGGGATCTCTTCGTATTTGAATTCGCTAAAAATCAATCCTCTAAAAAACACGAAGAATTAACTAAAAACAGCAGTCAGCAATCAGAGGTCAGCTTTCAGCTAAGGAAAATACCAATATTGTGTCAATAATATACATCACCTTAAGGGTGAAAGTGTTTTGAACAGTGAAGCATTGCAATTAAAAGGTTGATAGCTGATGGCTGACAGCTAAATGCTGTTTTTTAGATAAATATTTTATAATACAATATCCATTAAGGAAGGAGGATCAAAGATGGAAATTACGATTGCTAAAGATGATCTTTATAACCTTGTAAAAGAAGCTGTCAGAGAGGTTTTGAATGAGGAGAGGATGGATTTTTTCTTAAAAAATATATCTCCTGTGTCAAAAGAAGAGATGGAGGATATCGAAGATTTATACGGCAAGCCCTGCCCTTTACCCATAAATCACTCCTCGGTAGCCTACCCACCCCTGAGCGCGTATCCTTCGCACAAGAGTTGTAATGTGGCATAACCCCGCCATATTATCTGATGACCCGGAGGAGGGTCATTTGCACGGCCAAGGTATCCACCCATCTTCGCCACTATTGTCACTGCCAAACCTAATGAATCAGGTGGACTGAGTTTTTTTTCCCGCATAAGCTTTTAACACTTCGATTTCCATATCTGAAAACAA
>JAREWP010000072.1 GCA_029001845.1 Candidatus Magnetocorallium paracelense
TCTTAATATCTCCTACAAATCCTAACGCTATCTCTGCAAGGTTTACTGTCTTGACCTTTATCAGAGCTATTATAAATTGAGCCAAAAAATTTATACGTGCTCCGTGCCAATTTATTTTGTTCTCCTTCAGTATCTTCTCTAATTTCTTTACTCTTTTCATGGCGTTAGCTGTTGCTGACGCCATATTTTCTACCAGTTTACTATAAAATGTCTAGTCTATACATTTGTATAGTATTTTTTTGTCCTGTACTTAGATAAAAACGAGAAAGGATGTCAAGAAAATTATGGGTAGGAAAGAGTGTATTTTCCAAGTCCGAACGTGCATGCTTTGCCGATATGAAGACACTCTCCTGCTTTTAGAAGAGGTAAAAAATTCTTAATCCCGCCTTCATATACAATCGTACCCAGCAGTCCGCCAAGGTTCATTTTACTCTTCTGACGACCTGAGTAACTCTGCCAGTCATACCAATAGAGACCGGAATCTTTGAGTCTGACTTCTTCAGATGCCTCTTTTATCATCATTCTATAATCTATACTCCATGAAGTATCCTCGCAGACCATACTCAGAAGAGATATACGACGTAAAAGGTTTTGTATGAGCAGATGAAAGTCCAATGACTTGGTAAAACGGTTTTCCCTTTTTATACGTACAGGTGTTTTAAAGGTAATTGAGAGCTCAGCACCGGTAATATCGCCTGTTGTAAGGTCTCTTAAGGAGAATCTGGTCGGTGAATTAATAATTTGATCAGTATTACCATTAAATATTTCTCTCTCATTATCGGGTATGTCGGTTATTTCTTTTATTTTGTATCTGCCCCTGGAAGAGCCTATGCCCCGCTTGCCGAGCTCTGAAAAGGCATAAATGAAAAAGGGCAAATAGTCGATTGCCTTTCCCATCAGTATGAGATTGCATTCAATGGCGTCTCCTGTTTTGTAGTGATTGGATTTGATAAAAGGCGGCTCAATGATAAAAGGGCGGGGATAATCGCTTAGCCTGTAGCCATCCACTGTAACATGATTTTGAGCAGTTTCAAAGATGGAGGCGTAAATGCAGGATGTCTTTAACATACACTCCTGACATACGGTTTTGTGTGTAATACAGCAGCACCTCCTGAGCGCCGCACCGAATCCGCCTCTAAAGGCTGATCCGCTAAAGGGTGGGAGGTATATGGGCTCAAGAGCAGTAAGGGAGAGTCTGAGTTTTATAAGTGTAATATTGGGAAGTAAAAATGTATCAGGCATGTTTGCTGTATCGGTTATTATCTTTTATTATTTCTCACACAAAGCCACAGAAACGCAAAGAAAGGAAAATAACTTTAATTATAGTCAGGGATAGCCGAAAGAAAAAGACTTTTTTTCAATCACAGAATAAAAAATAGAATATTTGTCATAATTCAGCTATATAGCATGTTTATCACACAGAGACACAAAGGCACAAAGAGTAAGAAAAATATTTAATTCGATGAATCTTTGATGAATAACCGTTTATTCGAAATTGTCAATGAATGTTTTTTTGTAACTACGCAGGTACTGAAACAATCGTTGCTTGTTACTCGTTGCTCGTTTAAGAAACAAGCAACCAGCAACAAGTAACCGGCTACTCTAAATCTCAACCTGAGTAATTACGTTTTTTTAATGCACCTTTAATTCTGAGTCCTGTCTTCTTTCCCTTATCTTTAACAATTAATATCTCTGTGTCTTTGTGTCTCTGTGTGAGTTATATTCAGTCTGAGTTGTCTTTCCAGCAGTGAACAGGATTATTTTTATATTGGAATTCTAGTACAATGTTATTTCTATTCAGTATCTCCGCTACTTCTGAGTTTTTCTTACTACAATATTCATCTCTGATGCCCTCTACAATGTCCACGGCTTCATCGAGCTTTGCGTTTAGTACATTTCTTTCCGGCGCCTTTTCAGCAATATTATTTTTTATCCATAATTTAATTTGTTCCCAAACACCCTTTATTCGATCCATTGAGCTTATATCCGGATTTTCATCATAATTGACAAGGATATGCTGACTGCCGTTTTTAACGGAATGGGTGATCCTCGGCATGCTTAACAGCAGATCGGAATAGTAATAGGTAGGTTGAAGGGATTGAAAAAAGAAGCGTGTTCTGGCGTCGAGATACTCCCATGCCAGGTGCAGAAAGACTTCCCTATTCGTTTCTGACAGGTCATTATTATTGTAAAGCGATTTTTTCAGTTTTAAATAGCATGGGTCTTCAGGCTTGTCCTCCGGCGATCTGCACTCAAAACCGCACTGATCTGCTCCGGTGCATAAAGACCGGGTGACTGTCTGCTTATCATTTGAAGTAACTTTTTCCTGTGATTTATAATCTTTAAATATCTCATCCAATATCTTGTCAGCTTCCTTTTTTGCAGAAGGTGCTATTGCTGACAGGCTCTTGTCAAGACGACCTGTCCTGTCATTGAGATGACCCAGGTCTGACAGAATCGACTCCGCCTTCATTGATATCTCGATGGCGTCACCTGCGCGAGCCACCTGTTTATCCATGCCGTCAATAATACGAAAGAGGGCAACAAGTAAGGCCAGACGTTCTCCTGTTATTTCATAACCATCCAGTGATATGCTTTCTTCACATAAAGGCTTAAAACCGGTTCCGTCGGGATTTGTACATTTCCCCTTCAGTAAAGGCATTTTTTTACGATGATAAACAGAAAGCAGAGAGATATTATCGAGCAGAGATTGCTGAATGTTCAGTCCCTGTCGTTGTAAAGCACTGTGAAAACCCGATTTTCTTAATCGATGATATCCAAGGAGGTTGTGAAAAATACGAATCTCTGTCGGGAGCAGGGGAACACGGTCGGATGATGTGTCTAAAGAGCAGAGGGAGTGTCCTGTATCATGCAAATAAATCATACTCAATAAAAGAAAAAGTTCTCCCTCTGAAAGAAAATCCGGTTCTTTGTCGAATAGAGGCAAAAGCAGCAACTCTCCATAGGCCAGTAAGTTTACATGATGGTACTTCGCGTGATCAGCCATCTCAGGAGCCTTGTCTCCAAGCCATACAGTGTCTCCAAGTGCGGTCATTTCAAGAAAGATGTCCCTGTATTTCCCCAATTTTCGAATCAGTGTATTTCCTGATGCACGTATTTTAAGAGCAGATGAAGGCTGGTCAAGAAACATTTTCTTTAAACGCTGTCCAAAACCGTTATATTCATAGGTATGATTGTCTTTGTTAATATAGAGCAGTTTTTGAAAGCTCTCCGGCAACTCCTGAAAATAAGAGTCTGCATTGGTTTTATCAGATCCCGTGATATTTTCCATTAATACAAGGGCTGACCTGAACTCAGGACCGTTTATACTCAACGGAGGAGCAGGCAGTTCAAGCAGGGCTTCCGATTCTTCATAAATGTAATATGCAGGCTGTTTATACAAAACAGAGGCAATTGTCAGATAGGGAATAATGGCCTTGTATCCGCCTGTAGGGATTATAACCGCCTCGTGGTTGTCTTTTTCAATTTTATCCAGTATTTCGGCTATGCATGACAAAAGAGAGGGAATTCCCTGTTTTGCAAAGTTATCGTCATCCGCTTTTCCCAAGCCCGCCGGAATATAGAAAGTTACCTGACCGCCTTGAATGACCTCATGACCGATAAATGAGCCGCAAAACTGACAGTCCGGAGTATTTGTCAGGAGAAAATGGTAATAACAGTCAGCAGGATTTAAGTTCTTTTTCTCCATAACCTTTTCAATACTCTTTTGTTCCGCACCGTAATATTCAGGTTTTTTAAGACCATTCAGCGCATTACTGTAATTTTTAGTAAGTGTTGAGGGCTTGGGGAAATCTTCTAAAGTATAGGTTGAAGGAGGCATAAGTTTGCCTGCTTTGCTGAATTTTATGGTTTTCCAGAAATTACCGATGATTGAAGTTCCTACTGAAACAATAAAGTGTGTTGCCATTTTCGTTGCTCCTTATTTCTTACCGAACTTAAGGGGTAAGGATTCTTTTAACGTAAAACATTCTTGGTCTCTAAGTTCTTTAAAGTCTGATATTCAACTCTCTTAATGTTTCAATCCCGTATAAATCCGGTCATTCATTTCTACCCCTTACCACTTTCAGGCCTTTATTTTCAAGGCTTTGAGAGCCCCTTTGCGAGAACCTACCCCCTTTTTTGACCCTTTTGAGGTTCTCGTAAAATCACTCTCTTAGAGTAAAAATAATAACTCACACAAAGACACGGAGACACAAAGATGTGAAGCAGTTAGCTGTCAGGTATTGGGTATTAGTCACTTGTCGGTCTTAGTTATAAGCTGTAAAAACCCTTCTCCTTTAATACATCTATAACGAAATCTATCTCCAACTCCAATATTTCGGCAATACTCTCTGCCTGCATATTTGCTCTGGTGTGCAGTTTTACTATGGCTTCTTTATTGGTTTTGTTCACACCCTTTTCCATTCCCTTTTCTATTCCGATTCTTTCAGCTGTTGTTATATACGGCATTTTTCTCTCCTCCTCATATTTGGTTAGCTCTTCATGAAACTTTATGGATAAATCCTCAGGCAGACCCATTACCCAGTCTATGAACCTGTATAAATTCAGTATATACTCTTTTTGATACCCCTTTCCATACAACGCCTTTACCAGTGTCACCTTCCAAAACAACCTCTCCTCTTTATCCCTCCTGGTCTCTAAATTCTTTAAATGAGCGTATGTGATGATCTCAAAGGGATTCTCTGCCTTGTCTATATCTATTTTACCCCTGTAGTCTATAAGCTTTACCATGGGAAACTTGAACCTGTGCTCAAATCCCCATCTGCTTACTTCATATATTTCGGGTCGATATTCTTCATCCTCATCTGTCAGTACTACAAGGGTTATTACCTCCATCTTGTACTTGTCATATATCCTGTAATTATATACATACAACCTAAGCTCAAAACCCTCCTCATACGATCCCTGCACCTCTATATGAATCAGTATCCACTTCTCTTCTCCGGTTTTCAGGTATACCTTTACCAACTTGTCCGCATATCTCTTTGTCTCTTTCGACTCCTTGACGATTGTATTGAACTCTTTGTCGAGGAATTCAATGCCCTTCGAAAAATCAATGTCAATGTGTACATCGGGGAAGTAAAAGAGCAGGAAATCCTCAAAAAAGTTTTCTATTGCTTCCTTCCAACCGCTGTCATAATCAGATTTGTTTTTACTTTCCATATGGCATCTATAATTTAATTCTACTATATATCTCTATCATATGTATAGCAGGAAAAGGATCATGATAATGATCCTCCATTAGAGTTT
>JAREWP010000087.1 GCA_029001845.1 Candidatus Magnetocorallium paracelense
GCGCGCTCTCCCACAATATCCAGAGCGTATGAGACATAACCCATACCACTAAAATGATAAGAACATGACGTCTGAAAAAATCCGCCATCTTCTTTAACATACGCGGCCGTTTCTTTTCTCTCTTCAGGCTCTTTCCAATATCCGCTCCGTACGCCACGACCCTGCCCCTTGGATATTTGTACTCAAAAGGTTCCAGGGGCATTCCAAAGGCGTCGAGATACTCACGATTGGTGTCGTCTGCATAAGAGATGACGACCTCTTCGTCATACACTCCTGTTTTAGCAATATAATTTGCAAACCTCAGAGGTGTTTTGTTCAAGGGATATTTATAATAGAAAACGACTTCAAAATTACAGGCCCTCGCATAATCCTCAATGGCCTGTTTGATTATAAAAGGCTTGATCGCATTTGAACCCTCGACGGCATCCACAAAGAGGGCGCATTTCTCCGTTCCCTCCTTCTCTTTATATATGACGGCTCCCACCCTTACCCGTACGATTCTTCCGTCTCTTGTCGAAAAATCGAGGGCTGACATACTCTTGTTTCTCAGATAGCCGAATGTCCCAAGTCTTCCTTTGGCCCCTTTTCCGAATAACTTTACCCCCCTCAATGACGCAGAGCTGTAAAACTCCTCCTGATAGGTCAGATCCACCCATGGGTCGCGTCTCCATATCTCCGCCTTACACATATCGCCCGTCAGATAATCACCTCTACTTATTGCCTGTATGTACTCTTTCAGCCTCTTCTCTCCCTGGGATTCATCTATTAGATAATCGTCAATCAGGGCCTGCAGCATCTCCAGAGACTCCCCTGCGCTTAGGTTTCTCTCCTTATTCATATTGATCTGACTTTGATATTTTTTTACAAAAGAGGTTATGGACTTCTTTCCCTTCTTTAGGCTTTTATGGTATCGTCCGGGGCGATGCGTCCTGTTTTCATCCTTATACCCCAGGAACTCCCTCAAAATCCGCTGTACATAATCGTAATGGTCCTCTGCCTCAACCCTTTCGGCCTTTCCCTCTTGCAGTTGGTATCTTGCCTGATACTCAGGATTATCCCAATAGTTAGTAACGCCCTGTTCTTTCAATTTCTTTATAACCGCCGACGCTGTTTCTCCTTCTTCAAGCCGGTTCCTGTAATCCCTTTCTCTCAACATGGCAGCCAGATCAATGGCCATAATCTTCTCCATGGGATGAACAAAATACCTCTGCGCCATCATAACAATGTACCAGAACAAAAGCACCATATCCATGCCGTATATAACACCTATAATCCTTTGCACTGCTATATTCCCCGGTTTGATGTATAAAAAGATATTGACACCATAAAGATAGCCGCAAAAGGCGATTATAATGGAAATAATCAGCATTAATATGGGGTGCGAAATCAATGCGCCCATATGCTTTGCCCTCAATCTCTCAACCTGCCCCTCATTAATCGAATCATGGGTAATATTCAATCTCCTGAACTTGGCCCAGTGTCTTCTCATCTCAGGAAAACCGAATTCTTTCATCCGATCTTCAATTTCCTTAAGTGTGTAATATTCCCTATTCATAATTAAATAGTGTATTATAGCATAATGCAGGTTTGACCTATTCCGTCATATTCTACCAGGCTATCACCCCTACTCTCAGGATCGTGATTATACAGAGACTGGTCGTTGATTTGATTGTATTTATCTAAGGGTCGAGTCAGAAATAAGTTGTATATTTAAAGAGACAAATTGGCATTGGAATGGATATTGTTCATCACACACTCATCGGCGGGGCCGTTTATTTAACAGCGTCATCCAATGGATATCCAGAGGCAGGGGCTGCATTTGTCGTCGGTAGCGTGTTTCCTGATCTGGATGTTTTTTTCATGCTTTTTGGAAAGAGATTTTATCTCAAACACCATCAGGCCATTACTCATTCTGTTTTCTTGTCTCCTTTGTATGCGATTATTATTATTTCGCCATTGATTTATCTGCTCGGATTCGATCTGTTAATCTTTTTAGCTGCTTTATTCGGTATCTGGCTGCATATTGTATTGGACCTTCTCAATACTTTTCGCATCTCGATTCTGTCACCTTATAATAGAAAAAGGTTTAGTTTCGACTCTCTCTTTTTTATTGACAGCGTCGCTTTGACATTAACCGGCATTTATTATATTGCCGCTATTTTGTATAGATCAAATTTTGTTTTTTATGCCTATTCTGTCATTTTTGCAGCCTATATTGTTTTTAAAGTGCGGCTGCATAATAGAGTTACAAGAGATTTAAAACCTTCTCACGCAATTCCGAGCAGCCTGAATCCCTTTGAATTTTATATTTTGGAAGAAGATGGAGAGGGATTAACAACATATCTTTACAATAGTCTTTCAAAAAAATCAAAGGAGAGAATACGGCACGGACAATTTCCGGAAAAATATCACCAACTCGCGGATAAAAGTACAGTCTATAAGGAAATGCAAAAAATAACCAGGGCCTTACACATTACAGATGTGATTGAAGAGAGCAATTACATAACCATAACAGCCTCAGACCTGGCAGTGAGGAACTTTGGAGGTAAATTCGGGAGGACTCTGTTAAAGTTCGATAATAAAGGCGGGCTCATCCATGAAAGCGCCAATGTATGAGCCAATTGCCGCCAACCGGTTATGAAATGGTTGACATGTAAGATAAAAAGAGAGCCAGGATTTCGTTTTAACGTAATAGATTTGTCTTTTCTCATTATACTGACAGCTCTGTCATATCTGATTTACTCAATTACAGTGGAACATGGACTCTTCTTGCTCCCCATATATATCGGTATAACCTTCTTCCTCTTTTGCAATGTTTTCAGAATCGGAAACAGACTGGAAGCATTATGGTACATTCCCTTTACGATTACAGTTATCTATGGATTCTTCTCCAATATTGAGAATCTATGGACTTCGGTTTTGTGGATATGCGAACCCCTTAAAATAGTATTGATTATCTATCATATAATAAAGGGGCCTTATGAAGGAATATTTTATAAAAAAATATAGCTAAAATATTACCTTAAAACAGAGACGTCAATGTTAAGGCAAAGGCTTACTGATCAATAGGCAGAGAATTATGATAAACCTGATAAAAAATCCTGTTAATCCTGTCTAAAAAGTTAAGATGGACAAAAATTCATTCTGAAATCATGTGTTTAGTTTTCAGGGATTGCCGGTCTGTATAAAGAGATTTGCCTTATTTTTCTCTGTAGGAACTCCAAAAAGGTGGAAATTCCGATTATGCTCATAAAAAGTCCCTTTTACCTTCAATTGACCTCTGACCTCGGATCACAGTGAACAGTTATAAAAAAACATTTGGATATCAGTTATCATCTTCTTAATTTCAACACTTTACGCTTCAAAACGTATTCACCCATAAGGGTCTGAGTCAAAATAAGTTGTCCATTTTGCATCTCGTCTTCAGGTCATCTTTGAACGATCTTCAATCACAAAAGCCTCAAAATAGCTCTGCTATTCCTATGTTTTTGCTCACTCAGATCGTCCAAATCCACTCTAACCAGAGCCTGTCCCATTGCGTGTGATGCAGAGGGTAGGAGGCGATTTGGGACTGAAAGAAGCAGTGAGTTTGTCGGATTATGAATTCAAACAACTTTGAACACCGATTTTTATAGAAGTATAATAGGGTCAACTTTTCAGGTTGTATTTTGAGTTAAAAACCGCAAGGAGAAATTATTTAGCCATGGTATTTTCATTTGTTTATTAAATATTTCCGACCCCATAATGATCGGATTATGGGCCTTTTTTAGCATTTTAACCACGACCTCACCCTGTTTTATTTCAATATCAGCACCATTATGGATAAAATTTATATATAATGATGGTGTTTCTTTTTCATGCCCTGTCAGTTTTTTAGCTAACAATCTATAAAGAGTATTAGCTAAAATAGTCATGGTTAAAAAAAAAATGATGATGATAACGCCTTAGAGCTTTACGATATGAGTTTGGATGAAGCTGCGAAAAAAATCATCGAAATAAAGAAGATGTATTGATATTGAGATGATCTAAACCGAAAAAAAATCTGTTAAACCATTACAGCAGGCAAGTTTAAATTAATCCATTTCTATTTTACTAATTATTCCGGTTTTATGGAGTTATGGAAAGCTTGGCAATAGATGAAAGAATGAGCTTGTATGAGCAGAAGACAAGACACAGTGTTAGCGGTTTTTTTACAAAGCGATCGTTGGTTTTACAGGAGATAGAAAAAGGAATCGTATTCTTTTTGATTGAAGAGAAGGAGAAAAAATTATGTCACAGGCTATTATTAATATACCTGACAACTACCCACAAGACAAACTTAGAGAAAGGATTAAATCTCCAATTAAAAATTAATTGCTTTCTTTACTGTCGGCTATGTATAATTGACATATCGGATAACGAATAAAGGGATTCCTGATTATGGAATTATCCGACAACCGGTATCGATGTTTTTACACTACATATACATTTTCTTTAATTCCTGAATCCCTCTTAATAATTTTTTTCTGCCACGGAGGTGCATAATGAAGAGATTACGGATTTTTTCGTTTTTTTTACTGACTATTTTAATAATGCTTGCATCTGTTCAAACGTCATTTTCCAAGGAACGTACGATTACTCTAAACGTTCCGGGCATAACATGATCCGCATCGGCAAAGAGAGTAAGTTCTGCTCTCAAAGAAGTTGAAGGTGTTATTAGTGCAGATGCTCAGGTGGAAACAAAAGCAGCTACCGTTACATTTGACGATTCTAAAACAAACATGGAAAAGCTAAAAGAAGTGCTTATGGATAAGGGATTTGCCGTAAAATAATATTGTAAAAGATCGGCTCGATAAAGATAGGAAGCTTTGTTTGTTCACCGCAAAAGGATTTAGGACGTAAAGTTAAAGATAGCCCGTTCTATAAAAGACAGTGCTTAATAAGCAGGCTTTTTTACTCCGTTACGAATGAAATATCTCTATCTTACGTATGTAACGACTTTACGGCAAATGATTACTATTAAAATCATCAATATATTCATATATATAATGGCGCTCACAGGAACAGGAAACTTCCTTGGAAGGAAAAAACAGTCAGCATAGATGAGACTCTTTATCTTTGCCGGTTCATCTCATATCAAAAACGCTCTCAAGGAAGTCCTTACTTCTTTGGGCTGTAATGACACTGTTTTCCTGAATCCTAACGATAATCCGCCAACTGTCCTGAAAGAGGAAGTTAATGATCTCTTTTTACAAAATAGTGTTATATTTGTAGAAATCAATGATCAAGATTTAAATGGTATCGAATTATACAGAGAGCTTGGAAAAGACTCTTCTTTCAGAAATGTTCCGGCAATCGCATTAGTTCATTCCACGGTAAAGGATCATATTATATGCACTGCCTTTGAGGAAGGCTTCTTCGATCTCCTTGCGTATCCTTTCCAAAAAAGAGAGATTCAGGCTCGACTCCATGCCTCAACCAGGCTTAACAGGGAGAGAGAGGCAAGAGTATCCTGTGAGAAAGATATCATATCATTAACAGAGGGTGCAGAAAAGAGAGGATTACAATACAGTCATAATGTTGATCTGTTGAAAGATGTTTCAGGCGTTGACGATCTGACCGGAATCCTGAATCATGCTTCCTTCCTCAAATTACTGGATAAAGAGTGGAAAACTGCGACAAGATTTTCCAGACCTGTCTCTCTTGTATTGGCTGCTTTGGATTTCTTTAGAATCTTCAATGAAACCTATGGCTCTGATAAGGGAGATCGATGCCTTAAAGATGTTGCGATGGCGATGAAAAGGGCTATTAAAAGACCGGGAGATGTTGTAGCAAGGTATGGCGGTGATCAGTTTGCCATTATATTACCGGAAACTTCCCATGAGGGCGCCTATCACATGGCGGATATTATTCGGTCTTCCGTAAAATCACTTGAAATTAAAAATAATAGATCTCCCATTAGCAACTTCCTGACTGTCAGTATCGGGGTTGCGTCTGTTATGATTACAACAGGGTCGGATATGGAATCTTTGGTAAACACCGCAAACAGGGCGCTTCATCAGGCAAAAACGGAAGGAAGAAATCGTATTTGTTAAGATTGTAATGTATTTTATAAAGGGGGCATCTTAAGAAAGGCTGAACAATGAAAAAAGCTATCATTACAGGAGTTACAGGACAGGACGGCGCGTATTTATCCAAAGTTCTTCTTAATAAAGGATATAAAGTGTACGGCGCTTTTAAGAGGAATTCAACTTTCGATATGACCAGATTCAGGGAATTGAAAATAGAAAACAAAGTGGAGCTGATACCCTTTGACTTACTGGAATTTACCAATATTTACAGAACAATAAAAGACATCGAGCCCGACGAACTTTATAATCTTGCGGCGCAAAGTTTTGTTGGCGTCTCCTTCGAACAACCACTGCTCACCAACGATATAAACGGAATGGGTACTTTACGTGTGCTTGAAGCATTGAGAACGGTCAGTCCGAAAACAAGATTCTATCAGGCTTCGACATCGGAGATGTTCGGCAAGGTGAGAGAGACACCACAGAAAGAGGATACGCCTTTTTATCCGAGAAGCCCCTATGCATGTTCTAAACTCCTCTCCCATTGGGCGACAATAAATTACAGAGAGTCATACAACATGTTCGCTTGCTCGGGCATTCTCTTTAACCATGAATCCCCTTTACGTGGCATGGAATTCGTTACAAGAAAAATTTCTTACGCTGTTGCAGGTATAAAAAAGGGACTACAGGATAAATTAATTCTGGGTAATCTCGATTCCAAAAGAGACTGGGGGTATGCTGCTGAATTTGTGGAGGCCATATGGTTAATGCTCCAACAACCCGAGCCTGATGATTTTGTTATCGCCACAGGTGAAGCTCACTCTGTACGGGAGTTTATAGAACATGCCTTTAATTATGTAGATATTGAGATCGAATGGACGGGCAAAGGAATAGAAGAAAAAGGTATCGATAAAAAAACAGGAAAGGTTTATGTGGAATTATCTCCTGATTTTTTCAGGCCTGCTGAGGTGGATATTTTAATCGGAGACTACAGCAAGGCAAAGAGAATACTTGGATGGTCGCCTAAGACGAAATTTAAAGAGCTCGTCGGGCTTATGGTGGATGCCGATATGAGGCGGACCGAATAAATTTACATTTGTTATTTTAATTCAAAGCTCAATGTCATTAACTTAAGGGGTAAAGCGCCATCCGCCTTCAGCGGCTAAACTCAAAGGCTCCGCTTCACTCCGCCTTCTCAAACATGACCCGCTTCTGTCGGAAGGCGCTTTACCCCCTAAGTTAATGGTATTGATTCAAAATTTATAATTTTTTGATTTCACAGGAGGTTTTGTGAAGGCGATAATTCTTGCCGGCGGAAGTGGTACAAGGCTATGGCCTCTTTCGAGGAGAAACTATCCGAAACAATTTCTAAAACTCAATAAATCAAGGAATGAGTCCAAGAGCGCCTTTGAAAGAGGTTCTTTGATCCAGCAAACAGTATTGCGGCTTTTAAACGCTGTTGCGGTGAAGGATATCGTCATTATGACGAATGATGAATATCGCTTTCACGTCAGTGCAGACATTCAATCAATAGACAACGGGATAAACGATCATATGGTGCTTGAGCCATGCAGGAAAAACACTGCTCCCGCTATAGCTCTTGCCGTGCGATATTGTGTCGAAATGTTGAACTGCAAAAAAGAAGAAGTGATTTTTGTCTCTCCGGCGGATCATATTATAGAAACAGATGAAGAATTTACTGCCTGCCTCAAAAAAGCGGAATCAATCGCCAAGGAGGGTTTCATTGTAACTTTCGGGATAAAACCTTCCTATCCGGAAACAGGATTCGGCTACATTAAGAGCGGAACGTCGGGGAAATTAAAAACCGACAACTCTATTGAGTTCTCAAAAGTAGAACGATTTATAGAAAAACCGGACAAAGAGACGGCAGAGGGATACTTAAAGGAGGGAGGTTTTTATTGGAATTCCGGGATGTTCGCTTTTCAGGCAGGCGCCATATTGGAAGAATTCAAAAAGTATTCGCAAGATATTTACGATATATATGAACTCGGTTATGACCTTATGCTCTCGTCCTTTGACAGTATGCCCGACATATCCATGGACTACGCAGTAATGGAAAAATCGGAAAAAGTCGTTACACTGCCGATAGATATCTACTGGAACGATGTCGGTTCGTGGGACTCTATTTTCGATGTTTTCGAGAAAGACGAATACGGAAACGTAAAAACAGGAGATGTCGTAACCCGTGATACAAAAGATTCTCTCATAATGAGCGAAAGCCGCCTGATTACAACGGTGGGAGTCGACAACCTCCTGGTTGTGGAGACCGATGACGCATTGCTTGTGACAAAAAGAGGAAACGCTCAAAAAGTAAAAGAAATTGTCGATAGCCTGAATGCCATGAAGCGCAAAGAAGCTGCTGAACATACGACCATTTACCGCCCTTGGGGACAATACACGGTGCTTGAAGAGGGGGAAAGATATAAGATTAAAAGAATAGTAGTCAATAGTAAAGAGAAGTTAAGTCTACAGATGCACTACCACCGCAGCGAGCACTGGGTGGTTATAACCGGAACGGCAAAGGTAACCATTAACGAGGATGTCCGATTTATCCATGAAAACGAGAGTATATATATTCCAAAGTCCACATTACACAGGCTTGAGAATCCGGGACGAATACCGCTTGAGATCATAGAGGTTCAAAACGGTGAATATGTTGCTGAAGACGATATTGTAAGAGTCGACGATTCATATGGAAGATGAGAAAAACAATAACATCATATGTTCAGCCATAGCCAAACAAGCTTGTTTTTACATATAACGCCTGTTTTACATAAATTGATACAAAATTTGCATAACCTGTGGATATGCAAAAGACATTAAAACTACCGGGGGAAGTACATGACAAAGGCGGTTGCGCTTTTATCCGGCGGACTGGACAGTACACTGGCCGTGTTGGTATTGCTGAAACAGGGGATCGATGTAACAGCAATTACTTATCTGACACATTTTGGTTGCGATGTATCGGATTCCTCATCCTGTTCGGGAGACCCCTATCCGGCGGCTGAACAATATGGATTCCAGGTAAAGCTCTCTCACCTTTCAGATAAATTTATCAATATAGTCAAATCTCCAAAGTTCGGACATGGAAAGAATATGAATCCCTGTATAGATTGCAGGATTCTTATGCTCAAAGAAGCAAAGACATATATGGAGTTACAGGGCGCCGATTTTCTGGTTACAGGAGAAGTGTTGGGTCAGAGACCGATGAGCCAGAGGAAAGATACATTCCCGGTGATTGACAGAGAGGCCGGTGTAAAGGGCCTTGTACTGAGGCCGTTGAGCGCTAAGCTGTTAAAACCGACTCTTGCTGAGACAAAAGGTTTGGTTGACAGAGATCGATTATATGGATTTAACGGACGATCCAGAAAACCTCAAATAGCTTTGGCTGAAGAGTTCGGACTGAAAGAGTATCCGCCTCCGGCAGGAGGATGTCTTCTTACTGAGCCTAATTATTCTTACAGATTGAAAGAGCTGATTTCACATAATCCGGACTTTTCCCTTCGCGACATCAGTCTGCTGAGAGCAGGCAGACACTTCCGGCTTTCAGAGGGGTGCAAAGCCATCGTAGGAAGAGACGAAGCTGACAATGGAAGGATTGAATCCCTGCTCACGGATCGTGATATAACAATGATCGTAGAGGATGTGGGAAGCCCTGTTACTCTCCTCACAGGCGATGTCAGGGAGAGCGATATCCGCACTGCCGCCTCATTAACAGCCAGATACTCCGGCGCCAAACACTTACCGGAAGTCGAGGTCTCGGTCTTTAATAATGTAAGCGATTTTTTGTATAAAATAAAGACACCCCCTGCCTCTGACTATCTGCTCGATTCTTTGCATGTGATAGAGAAAAAGGCGGCAGGAGTAAAAGTTTCGAATTAGATAAATGGAAAATCGAGTTTTTACTTTATATGAATTCAATATGATTCTCAGAGACGCCTTATCTCTCACTTTTCCCGAAAATTACATGATAACCGCCGAAATATCTTCGCTCAGGCAGGACACAAAGGGGCACTGCTATCTGGATCTTGTGGAAAAAGAGGAATCTTCGATTATCGCACGAATCGAGGCCAGGATATGGTCGTCTGCTTATAAAGGCATATCCTTGAGATTTCAAAAGGCCACCGGCGTAACTCTTTCCAAGGGGCTTAAAGTCCTTGTAAAGGCATCTCTCAATTTCCACGAACGTTATGGACTGAGTCTTTTTATAAACGATATCGACCCCTCCTACACACTTGGAGAGATGGCCAGGAAAAGACAGGAGGTCATTGCAAGGCTTACAAAAGAGGGGCTTATAGACAGGAACAAAAGACTTCCTTCACCGCCTGTTCCACAAAGAATCGCAGTAATTTCCTCGAGTCGCGCCGCCGGTTACGAGGATTTTATAAATCATCTTACAAATAATTCCTATGGATATACTTTTAAGGTAAAACTTTTTGAGGCTATCATGCAAGGTGACGGAGCAGAGGCATCGATAGTAAGAGCCCTCTCGCTTTGTGAGGCTTCCTATAATGAATTCGATGTTGTAGTAATTGTAAGAGGAGGAGGCGCCACATCGGAACTCGATTGCTTCGACAGCTATGAAATCGGCAGGAAGATCGCTTTAATGCCTGTTCCCGTGTTTTCCGGCATTGGTCATGAAAGGGACAGAACGGTTATCGATGAAACCGCTCACACAGGTGTTAAGACTCCCACCGCTGCCGCCGCACTTTTTATAGAGAAACTAAAAACCTTCGAAGAATTGCTGGATTCCTGTGAAAACAGAGTGATAACCGGCGCCGGCAAAATCAGGGAAGACAGGTTAAAGGATCTGATCATGCTGTCCGGGATGCTGGAGACAGCTGCATTATCCGTAATTTTAAAGAGTAATTTCACGATCCGAAGTTTACTTAAAGGTTTAAAGAGCGCACTGCCATATTTAAAATCTCATAAATCGAGGTTAACAGGACTATCGGAGAAATTCAGACTTATTGCTTTAAATCAAATTAAAATTGAGGAAAGCAGAATGGCGGCACTCTCTCACTCCGTTGCAACAGGGACGGCTCTTTTTTTATCGAGGCAAAATGAGATGCTGCAATCCAAGTCAGCGACAATCGATCATCTCGATCCTCTAAATATCCTGAAACGGGGCTATTCTATTACCAAATATAATGGACGTGTATTGAAATCCGTTGACGGAGTGTCGGTAAACGAAATTATTGAGACGGAATTACATGATGGTATTTTGAGAAGTCGTATGATAGATTAGACACGATTCAGGTGAATGTTCTAAAATGAGAAAAGCGCAATCTTACAGCGACGCACTGAAGGAGATTGAGACCATTGTCTCTGAAATAGAGAGCCAGTCGGTAGATGTCGATCTTTTATCGGAAAAAGTTAAAAGAGCCATAAAGCTGATTAAACACTGTAAGCTCAAATTAAGAAATACCGAAAAAGAGCTCGATGGCGTATTAAAGGAATTTGATGACCCCGAGAACGATGTTAAGGAGTCCGATCCGGATACGCAACAGGGTAGTACTCTCTTTGACGACTGATTGTTACTCACCCCTTTAGGGTCAGGTCAGAAATAAGTTGTATATTTAAAGTGACAGATTGGCATTAGATTTGGTTAAACCAATTGAACAAAACCGCAGGCGCAGCAGAGCTACGTTAAGGATTTTGTGATTGAGGTTTGATCGAAGCCTGTGCTGAACTTGATTCAGTAATGATGTCAATGTGTAACCTTTAAAATCACAACTTTTTTCTGACCTGACCCTTAGTAAAAAAAGATAATAGGAGAGATAAGATTGATCAGGTTATTTTTTATTGTACCGATATTTCTTTTTTTGCTTTCCTGCAGCGGAAGCGTTATGGAAAAACAAAGCGACAGCGGGAAGTATACGATAATTCTCTCCCATAAAGGCAAGGAACTGAAAAAAGGCAGGAATTCCGTAAAATTGAGAATTGTCGATTCCAAAGGCGTCAGAGTCGAGGGCGCCGTTGTGGAGTTGTCTCCATGGATGCCGGACATGGGACATGGAGTTATGTTGATTCCGGAAGTTACCGATTTAAAAAATGGTGATTATCGTATAGAAAATATCTTTTTCAGCATGGAGGGTCTCTGGGAGTTGAGAATAAAAATACTCAAAGGGAATTTGGAAGAGAGTGCAATATTTGAATTTCCTGATATTACATAGAGCCTGTTTATGAGAATTTCAGTCGTTATACCATTATATAATGAGGAAGAGAATGTCATACCATTGCACGAACAGCTCAGCGAAGTGCTTACATCAATGGTTGACAAAACCTATGAAATTATCTACGTAGACGATGGCAGCACTGACAATACACTCTCCCGATTGCAGGATATTCAAACCAACGATAAAGATGTCGTTGTTTTAAGTCTTAGAAGGAACTTTGGTCAGACAGCAGCATTTGCCGCAGGGTTCGATTTTGTCAGAGGAGATATTATCGTCACAATGGACGGTGACCTGCAAAACGATCCCCATGATATCCCGAAGCTCATAGAAACAATAAAGGATTACGATCTCGTAAGCGGTTGGAGAAAAAACAGAAAAGATCCTTTTTTCAGCAGACGCCTCCCTTCCATGATAGCCAACTGGATCATAAGCAGAGTTACAGGTGTGAGACTTCATGACTATGGCTGTTCTCTTAAGGCTTATAAAAGGGATGTAATTAAAAATTTGAACCTCTATGGTGAAATGCACAGATTCATACCTGCCGTGGCGAGCTGGTATGGCGTAAGAGTCGGCGAGGTAGAGACAACTCACCGTGCGCGCATGAGGGGTAAATCGAAATACGGGCTTTCCAGAACGATGAAAGTCGTTCTCGATTTGATAACCGTAAAGTTTCTTCAGAGTTTTTCCACAAAACCGATTCAGTTTTTCGGGCCAATGGGCCTTTTGAGCGTATTCCTGGGTTTTATTATATCTACTTATCTTGCATTCAGGAAATTTTTCTTTATTGAGGACATAGGGGGCAGGCCTCTTCTTCTGCTTGGTGCGCTTTTAATAATAGTGGGGATACAATTAATAGGGATGGGGCTGATAAGCGAGATATTGGTCAGGATATATCACGAGAGTCAGCGAAAACCTATATATGTAATAAAGAAAATTCTTGGCACTGAAAACAGGTAAGAAGAGTCTCTTTACATTAAAGCTGTTCATCAGTGTAACAGTCATATACATTCTCTTTTCCCGTTCCAACCTTAATTTAATAGCTTCATCTCTGCGAGGAATTAATTCCGTTTTCTTTCTTGCCGCTATAATTTTAAATTTCATAACTATATATTTTTCGACTCTCAGGTGGAGGTTGTTGATTAAATCTGAAATATCGCTGAAAAGAGTGTTCTCCCTATATATGACCGGTTGTTTTTTCAATACCCTTCTTCCGGGAGCAATGAGCGGAGACGCCGTTAAGGTTTATTATCTCTATAAAGGCACCGATAAGGGCGATTTAGCAGTAGGGTCCGTCTTTATGGACAGGTTTACAGGATTTGTAATGCTTATGACCATAGCTCTTTTTGCATCTCTGTACAATAGTGACAGGCTGAAAGGGACAGGCATCGATTGGCTTCTGCCTTTGGCGGTTATCGTTTTTTTTACGACCCTCTATGTCGTGTTTCGATTCAGAATATTCGGTCATGTCAAAAAAATAAAAAGTTTTTATGACTATTTTCATGGTTATATAAAAGAAAAAAGAATCATTGTTATCGCCCTTTTCTACTCGATCATGGTTCAAATATTAAGTATGGCTTCAGTATACATGATCTCTCTGGGATTGCATTCTTCTATTACATTTGGCGATATAGTTGTTTTCCTGCCAATCGTAGTAACACTGACTACCATACCGCTGTCCCTTTCCGGGATCGGCGTCAGAGAGGGAGCTTTTGTTTTTCTTTTCGGACTTATCGGAATTGGTAAAGAAGAAGCCTTGACTGTCTCGCTCGCCTGGTTCTTGTCTGTCGCGTTAACCAGTTTCTTTGGTCTCTTTTTTTATTTAAGATACAAGGCGGAGATACCGGAAGAGGAGACCAGAGGGAATTTCTTCGAAATTCCTTAGTGTTAAATCAAACCTGCTTTGTTTCAGCTTGCCGGGTTAGGTTATAATTAGAGTTGTCCCGTAATCCTGATCGAATAGGTGTAAAATAAGTATGTTCGACTTCCATGTTAAGCAATTGAAGGAGTTTTATCCTGACAAAGACGCCTATCAGTTGTTTCTTATCCCTGTTGTCAGACGATGTCGCGAGTTTGTTAACAAAAAGGAAAGTAGCACGGCATTCAGGTTTTCGGCGACTCTTAAAGAAGAGGACTTAAATGAAGATATGACTATCCGATGGGACAGCACCTCCGAAATTCCGATCAGTTCGACTC
Organism: Candidatus Magnetocorallium paracelense; assembly: GCA_029001845.1. Classification (GTDB taxonomy): domain Bacteria; phylum Nitrospirota; class Thermodesulfovibrionia; order Thermodesulfovibrionales; family Magnetobacteriaceae; genus Magnetocorallium; species Magnetocorallium paracelense. The sequence goes on from JAREWP010000087.1 coordinate 14,441, forward strand.
CTGAGGAGAAAACCGTTACAGAGCATGCTTCGCTGGGAATCGCCCATCTGATTTTTCCGGGTATTATCGATAGAGAGATCGGAGAGAGAGCCAAAATCGGAAGCAGGTGCGACTATTGGCTCGGGTATGAAAGGGAAACGCTCCTTGAAGTTTCGGGCATATATAAAACAGAAGAGAAACCGGAAGCAAGGATCAGGCAAAAAATTCAGAACCTCGAAAAAAGCCCCTTTTACAACGGTCGCCTCGACAGTGTAGACAGTTATATCTCTGTAACCCATTTTAAGGAAAAACGATCTCTTGTACAATATGTACCCCGGAGGCGGGATGATCGATAGAAATCTTATATCCGAACGTCAGGCTTTGCAAAAGATCAAGACATCGATATTGATAAAGGCGGAAGAGGGTGAAAACGAATTTAAAAGCGGTAATGTTCCATACAAATATGTCAGACACTGCTATTTACGAGCAGCGGCATTGGAGGTGGAGATTACGGAAATGTTGAAGCAGGAAGGTAAGGATAGTAAAATTCACCCCGGAGTTATCAGCGCTATATCCTGTTATCTTAAGGCTGAGGACTACAGCAATGCAGTAAAACTGCTAAAGGAGTACTACCCTAAGGGAGACAGCAAATATTCCGATGTGGAGATAATCGATGAGTTACGAAAAGGTGTGGAAGAGCTATTCCGTAAACAGGATTTGAAGGGGGCCCAAAGTGATCTGAAAGTCCTTCCCTTTCCTCTGTTCGGGAATAAAAAAGCGGCGGCGTAATGAAAACTTTCAACTTTCACGATAGATTGATAACCCTTTCCACAAGATTATCGGGTAACTACAAAATCTCTCTGCCCCAAAACCGGATAAAGGAAAACCTGACATCCGTTTACACGAAGATTTACGACTCTCTCTCCTATGTCAGCATTCTCAAAATGGCCGAACCCCTTCCGCTGACTCGCTTATACATCCACCTCAGGCTTTATCCGGAGCGGATTGTTTTGGACCCGGAGATACTTAAGGAAAGAGACCCCGCTAAAATCGAAGAGTTGTTGCTATCGCTGAGAAAAAAGGAAGATTCAGACAGGGCGGGAGACGGCGTAGAGATGTTTTTAAAGCACAGAAAAGCGCTTGTTCTCGGAGGTCCGGGCTCAGGGAAAACGACCTTTGGCAGATACTTATGTAAAATTTTTCTTGAAGGCGCTTTTTTCGATAATCCCAAATTCGCAAAAGCGATTCCCCTTTTTTTGCCTTTTAAAGATTTGATAAAGCAGGAAAATAGCGGCAATACAATAGATATCATCGCTCTGTGCCGTAAATATTTAAGTGACTACGGAATGATCGAAGAGTTAAGCGAGCCTTTTATGAACTATATATTACATCAGGGAGAAGCCTTTTTGGCCTTTGACGCCTTTGACGAAACCGATCCCGATATTCGATCCGCTCTTTTGAACAGCCTTGCCGCTTTTTTTGAGCAATATTCGGACAATATATTCCTTCTCACCAGTCGTCCTGCTGCTATTGATGAAAAGAATATAGAAATGAAAGGTTTCAGAGTAATGGAGATCGACGGTTTTACAGAGGAGGAGTCCATCTCTTTTGTTCAAAGCTGGTTTCACAACAGGCCCGATAAGGCAGGGAAGCTGACATCGCATTTTAATAAAAATAGGGCTCTCTTTGACCTGGCTGAAACGCCTCTGCTCTGCGCCTTTATCTGTATCGCCTTTGAGAGGAACCTCACTCTACCAGATTCGCGAGTAATGCTTTACGATCTTATTATCGACCTTCTGATAAAACAGTGGCGCGTGGAAAAGGATCTGGAGCCTGATCTGGCTATAGAGAAGATGATTTATCAAAGTTTAAGATCCCTTTTGAACTACCTTGCCTACAATTTATTGAATAGAAATAAGAAGATATTTAAAAAAGAGGAAGTTGTGCAGATTTTCAGGGAGTGGCTCGACAGATTCGGGCACAGAACCGATGGAGTGGAAAATGCGCCTTCCGAGATAGAGGAGTCTACAGGGCTTCTTCAGGAAAGGGCGGAAGGGTGGTACTCCTTTTCTCATCTAACGCTCCATGAGTTTCTTGCAGCGGAATATCTGGCCAGAAGCAGTGAAACAGCAACGGAGTGCGCTCGAAAACACGAAGATAAGGAAGGGTGGCGGGAGGTCTTTATGCTTGCCGCGCCCCAGATGAACGACGCTACCAATTTCCTTGAAATCTTGTGGGAGAAAGACAGAGCAACAGTACTAAAAGCACTTCACTCGCCTCTGCCATGCAGCCGTGATCTACGTCTGCAATTTCCTAAAGAAGTAATAAATAAAATGACCGACTTTTTAGAAATTTTTCCTTTTTTTCATTTTTATAGAAAGAGAGACCTGAGAGACCTGAGAGGCCTGAGAGGCCTGAGAGGCCTGATAGACCTGATAGACCTGATAGACCTGAGATACCTGAGAGACCTGAGATACCTGAGAGACCTGAGAGACCTGAGATACCTAAACTATATACTTAATGAAACTGAAAAAACGGCAAACCTAATGATTCGACTTGGAGACAAAACGGACATATCCCCTTATCTGAATAAGCTTGAAGAATATAATAAAAAATTCCCAGATACGGATTTAACGGATCTTCTTCCCGGTACTCTCACCGGATATGCCTATGAGGCCATTCTCGAACATTACGATTCAATGAAAAATAAACATTGGGACTTCCTTTATATGGCTGCCGACTGTGTTGACGGAAATGCATGGGAAGACTTTTATTTACGATTTTTACAGGCCAACGATTTTAACGAAAAGTGCATATACGCCAATTTGCTCCTTCAGTCGAAGCACACTCCCGCCTTTTCGACGATTATGGAGTGGGTTGAGACCGTGTCCGAACCTCAAGGGGTAGAGATATATCTCTATTTCACCACAATATTGTATTTTGAAATCGCCTTTGAAAGAGACAGCGAGCATACCGGGGAACTGACGCTTTTGAAGGAGAAAAAGAGATCACTAAACAAAGAACTCCTCACAAAGCTCGAATACAGCGAAAATTGGGAGAAACTGTTGGGTTTATATGAGTGGAAATGAATGAAAAAACTCTGCGTCCTCTGCGTCCCTGCGTTAAAAAACATAACGAAATGGATATGGATAACAAAAGGAGTTTAACGCAGAGAACGCAGAGAAAAGAAGCTGACAAGTCTGGTTTTACATTTAAATCAATAAAATCGATAGACGCTCTTTACTGAATGTTCACGAATTATAATGGAGATACATTTATGGCATTTTTTAAGAAGAAAACATTGACAGGGCTTGCCCGTACCTGTGGTTGAGCCGCCAAATTAGGTCCGACAGTTCTGTCGGACGCGCTTGAAGGACTCGAACCACCTGATGACGACAACCTGTTGGTAGGTTTTGAAACCTCTGACGATGCCATGGTTTATCGGTTAAGCGATGAAATCGCTATGATTAACACTGTGGATTTCATTACTCCCCCTGTAGATGATCCCTATTGGTTCGGCCAGATTTCCGCAGCCAACTCCATCTCCGATGTATATTCAATGGGTGGCAGGCCGCTTACAGCTCTCAATGTAGTGATGTTTCCTTCAAAACATCTGGATTTGGGGCTGCTTCGAGATATCCTGCGGGGCGGGCACGATAAGGTCGAGGAAGCCGGGGGCTGTCTGGCGGGCGGCCATACAGTAGACGACGAAGAGCCCAAATACGGTCTCTGCGTCAATGGCGTCGTTCATCCCGATCGCATTATCACCAATGCCGGTTCCCTTCCAGGGGATGCCTTACTGTTGACCAAACCACTCGGTTCAGGCGTGTTGTTCAATGCGGTGCGCTCCGGTAAATTTTCCTTTCAGGAGCTGGAAAAAAATATTCTTCCCTCTCTGGCGGCCCTGAACGGGCCTGCCATGGAGGCGGCCCTTACATTCGATTTACATGCCTGCACGGACATTTCAGGCTTTGGCATTCTCGGTCATCTGATGGAAGTGGCTTACGGCAGCGACGTTAGGATCGTTTTGCGCTATAAGGACTTACCCTTTTATCCCGGTGCGATCGAGATGTACAGGAAAGGCGAAACAACGGGCAGCAACAAAGCAAATCGCGCCATGGTTGCGAAACACAATCTCTACATGGCAAAACAGTTGTCAAAAGCAGAGGAGGAACTGCTTTATGACCCCCAGACATCGGGAGGACTCCTTCTTTCCGTACCGGGCTCCCAGGCTGCCGATTTGCTGACGGCTCTCAATCAAAGCGGAATCTTTGCTGCTGTGCAGATCGGTGAAGTGACGGACGAGCCGGTCGGAATTGTACTGGAATAGTACAATCTATCGTCATTGCATGCCTGACTTTTCTATAAAGCACCTCAACGCCCTCTCATTGCTTCCGAAATGTAAATGTACATAACTTGCCAGACAATTTTTGATCTTATATCCCTGAACAGGATACTCGCTCTTATAAACAGGGCTGACATGACCGGGCATTTCGCTTACAGTAGAGTAGTGAAACTCATGGCCCTTTAAAATATCCCCATTTTTGCCTATAACGCAATCTTCGGTTAACTCGATTTCCCGATAACCCAGTCTTACACGCCTTTTAGACATCTCGGCTTTCACGGGATAAACGCCGACCATCGGGAAATATCGATTCTCCATAGTTTTTAGTCCCTCCGTGAGATACATAAATCCGCCGCACTCGCCATATACAGCACCGCCTGAGTCTACAAACTCTTTAACAGACTTTAACATTCCCTTGTTTTGCGATAAGCTCTCGGCGTAAAGTTCCGGATATCCGCCGCCAAAATATAATCCGCCAACACCTTTTGGAACCTCTTCATCCTGTAAGGGACTGAAATATACAATATTTGCTCCCTGTCTCCTTAAAATATCAATATTGTCGTGATAATAAAAACAAAAGGCCCTATCCTTTGCGACTGCTATGGTGGTTTTCGGTTCTATACAAGCAGGTTCTTTTCCCGGCAGCTCCTCAAATCCCTCAAACGCCATTTTGCAGAGAAAATCGATATCCATATACTTCTCTGCAATATCCGCCAGCCTGTCCTGCATCTCTTCAGTGATCGGGTTTTCCTCTGAGGTGTGAAGACCAAGATGTCTTTCGGGGATATTTATTGTCTCCTCGCGGGGAATAAATCCGACTGTTTTTATACCGGAATTTCCCGAAAGAGCGCCTTTTATCAGCTCTATATGCCTTTCGCTGCCTGTCATATTGAAAATAACCGCACTTATATACAACTTGTTGTCGAATTCGGCGAATCCCTTAAGTACTGCGGCAGCACTCTCTGCCATGCTCCTTGAGTTAATTATGAGGACAACAGGGATATGTAACACCTTTGCAAGCGAGGCGGATGAAGAAATACCTCCGTCAAAAAGGCCCATAACACCCTCTATAACGGAAATATCCGCTTTACAGGACAACCTAAAAAACAGGTTCTTCACATATTCCGGGCTACACATTTTTAAATCCAGGTTTCTCGATGTACTGCCGGCGACCAGGCCGTGAAGACCGGGATCTATATAATCGGGTCCGACTTTAAAGGGCTGCACGTTGAGACCTCTCCTCTTCAAAGCAGCAAGGATACTTAACGTAATGGTTGTTTTCCCGCTGCCGCTGTGCGTACCTGCTATTAAAAAGCCTTTATTCATATCCCGTAATGACTTTGAACAATGATTTCTTACTTGTCAATACAAATCTTGTTTTGTAACTACTTAGATGTATAAACTGAAGGCTGTTAGGTAAAACATGCGTTATCAACAAAAACATTAAGATTTCTACCGGCCGACACACTCAAGTCATTTAATTTTTTGCTTCAACCTTCAGCCTTCAGCTAAATACTGAGTAGTTACCTTGTTTTTACATATTATATTCCCTTCACCTCGGCTCAATCAAGATTCTACCTCCATCAGGATTTAAAAAATTTCCGGGTTTAAAAGCTCATCTCTGAGTTTCCCGTTAACGATTACAGCTCAAAGGTTTTAACGATATTTATTCTCTCAAAATCCTTCTCAACGAGACGTCTTGGAATCTTAATCATCTCTCCAGGAAGATTAAACTTCCGTTCTTCCTGTCACATAATGTAGAATAGTAATACCTGACACTCCATTCATTGGAAACATCCATGAAGTATACAAACATCAAAACGAAAGTAGATTACATTGATGTTAACAATATTAATGTTGACAGTAAGCAATTAACGGTTGTCAGTCTTTTTAGCGGCGCCGGCGGTTTGGACATCGGGCTTGAACAAGCCGGTTTTGTTACTTCTGTTTGTGTAGAGAACGATATAAACTGTCGTGAAACATTGAAACATAACAGGCCGGAATGGAAAGTTTTCGAAAGTCCTCATTGGGTGAGAGATGGTGTTATGAGGGAGAGAGAGCCCGGTGATATCCGGTCTATCGATGCAGACGAGCTGATGACTTTCGCCGGTCTAAAAAAGGGGGAAGTTTCATTAGTTGTCGGTGGCGCCCCATGTCAACCCTTTAGCAATATCGGAAAAAAGGAAGGCAAACACGACAAAGAGAACGGCGATTTGTTTTTGGAGTTTGTCCGAATGGTTAAGGGTGTACAACCAAAAGCATTCGTTTTTGAGAATGTTACCGGTATCGCACAGAAAAAGCACTCTGACATTATCGGATACATGTGTGAGAAGTTTGAGGGCGATGGATACGGAATTTCTCATGCCATTTTGAATGCCGCTGATTATGGCGTACCCCAGAGACGAGAGCGGTTTTTCCTGGTCGGGATAAAAGGGGTTAAAAAACCGGCCTTTCCCATGCCTACGCATTGTAAGGATGATAATGCCTGGAGATATTATATCAATGAACTCAATGACAAACCGGATTACAAACCCGGGAAATGGGTAAGCGTGAAGAAAGCATTTTCAAAAATCCCTGCTAATGCTAAAAATCGTCCTGATTATGTCGTAATGAACATCTCTCGAAAAGTAGTTGACAGAATGAAGTTGATAAAACAAGGTGAAAATTTCAAGGTCCTTCCAATGAATATGAGGCCTAATTGCTGGAAAAACGGCAAACATCAGGGTGCAGATACGTTTGGGCGACTTGTAGCGGACTTACCCTCTGTGACAATCAGAACGGCAGCCTACAATCCGGCGAAAGGCAGATACATTCATCCCTTTGAAAACAGAGGATTGAGCACAATCGAAATGGCGATGTTACAGGATTTTCCGGAGGATTGGATTTTTAAATGTCATGACAGGAAGCAGCTAACCCTTGTCAGCGGCGGAAGACAAATCGGAAATGCCGTTCCTCCGAGACTTGCGAAAGCTTTGGCGCTGGCTATAAAAAAACAGATTCTTGAGGCTGAAGTGAAGACTGGGAAAGAACCTGTGCAAGAGCAGCGTAAGCTTGTTTTAACGAATTGACCTCAAATACTTCATCTACCGCTGCTTGCGGTAAACTGTGAACAGTCGTGATTGAATGGGTAGCAACCGTTCTCAATGCATTCCTGTCTTTCGGCCCGACCTCAGTCGCCATGGCATAGTATTTTAAACCCTTGGGATTAAGTATCCATTGGCGGGTTTGCAGGTGGATATAGAGTGCTTTCATCAAACTGCCTTCATGGGCAATCTGCAATCTTCTGTCCGGCCGGAAAGATGTTTTCACCGATACGAATCCAACGATATCATTAAACTTGCAAAGCCCGATTAGTTGTTGGTAAAGAGTTTGAAGTTCCGCAAGTGTTTCCTGTGTTATTACAGTTATCGGCTTCTCCTTTGCAAATGTTTTTTCGGCAATTTCACTATCAATGATAACAAAGTCAGGGTTTGAAGAAATCAATTCAACATCAGAACTATTTGATACTTTTTCTCTTAAATCCTCAATCAATTTGTTCAACTCGTCAATATAAAGTTTTGTAACGTCAAACTGACTGACATTGGGAAGCAGAATTGCCAAATTGGATTTATTGTTGGTTATGAAGTGGTTCCATGCAGAAATCGCCAATAGCCACTCATACCAATCACCGTGAACATTGTTCAATGCTCCTGTAGTAATTCTGCTATCGATATCCTGGAGTTGTTTGTCGAATTCACAAAACAGATCATTAAATTTTTCGCTCTCATCGGGAAGGCTCGATTTTAAGAGGGAACAAAAAGCAAGGTCTTTTATAATTTGTGACTTTCCCGATGAGAGCTTTTTAATATAATTCATTTTTCAAATTAGCAGGAAACCTAAAAGGCAGGAAGCAGTTGAAAATAATTCACCTGTTTACTTTTCTGATATTCAACGCCTCGAGCATTTTATCAATCTCATTGGTCGGAGATTTACAGGCATAGTTCAGGCACACATAGGCAGTGGCTTTCCCATTGACAGGCGCCTGGTATTTTACGAAATTCGCTATATCGATTATCATCGGGGTTTCCTCATTTGAAGGGCGAAAGAGTACGACCTTATTTGGAGCGAACTGCCTTCTCAAAGCCCGTATCATCTCTTTTGTATCCTCCCCTTCCGGATCACCGGTTATGACGACTTCATAAGAGGGGCCGAAACCAAAATCCAGGGCAGTCATAAGAAACGTATGTGCAGAGGCGACGCGGTTCACGCTGCCTGAAAAGGCGGAACCGATTCGGGACGCCCTTTTATCGAGATCGTGATCTCCCGTCATCCTCGATAATCTCAGAAGATTCAGCATTGCGACGGAATTGCCCGAAGGAACGGCGCTGTCGTATATCTCCTTTTGACGGGTCAGAAGCTTCTCTCCGTCATCTGCGGTAAAATAAAAGCCTCCCTCTTTGTCATCGTGGAAGTATTTTATGAGATCCCGGTTCAGATCGAGCGCCGTTTTCAGCCAGGCAGTATCAAAGGTCCCCTCATAAAGATTTATAAGACCCCAAATGAAAAAGGCGTAATCATCAACTGTACCCATAATCTCGGAACTCCCCTCCCTGTGCCTGTGAAGGAGCCTGCCCGAAGAATCTCTCATATCCTTCAGTATAAAGGCCGCCGCCTTCCCGGCCGCCTCTGTATAGACAGGCTCGTCAAAGGCCTGTCCCGCTCCGGCAAGGGCCGCTATCATAAGTCCGTTCCAGTCCGTTAATATCTTATCGTCCTTATAGGGATGCACTCTCTTTTCACGAATATCAAAAAGCTTCTTTCTTGCGGACTCGATGATCTCAGCCCTCTCCTTACCTCCCCTTTCGGCTGCCAAATCCTGTAAGGATTTCTTCAAATGAAGAATATTCGTACCGCTCTTACGACCTGTGGCTTCGTCATGAAAATTACCCTCACTCTCTATATGATAGAGCCTCACTATCATATCGGCCTCTTTTTCCGTCAGTACCTTCTCTATCTCCTCCTTTGTCCAAACATAAAACTTACCCTCCTCTCCCTCGCTGTCAGCATCTTCGGCTGAGTAAAAACCGCCTTTTTCATCGGTCATGTCCCTCAGTACATAGGTAAATATCTCTTTTGCAGTCTCTTTGTACTCCTCTTTCCCAGTTGCCTGAAATGCAGATGTACAGGCCATTGCTATCAACGCCTGATCGTAAAGCATCTTTTCAAAATGGGGAGTCAGCCAATCGGAATCCGTTGAGTATCGGTGAAATCCGAATCCGATGTGATCGTAAATACCTCCCCTTCTCATGGCCTGCAGAGTACTCTCCACCATCTCAAGGGCCTCTTTATCACCGGTATCGTTCCAGTAACCAAGGAGAAAAAGAAGATTATGGGGAGTCGGAAATTTGGGCGCTCTGCCAAAACCTCCCTTTTCTCTGTCAAAACGCTCTTCCAGCTGATCGTACGCTCTCTTCAATATCGACTTCTCCAACTCACCTCCGGGAGAAGAACCCGATATCTGCTGCAGCGATGTGGTCACCGATTCCGCTGTCTTCACTATCTTCTCCCTATCACTCTTCCAGACCCTCTCTATCTCAGGGATAAGCTCCATCATTCCGTATCTTCCGAATCTCCTTTCTTTCGGAATATAGGTGTCCGAAAAAAACGGCTTCCCCTCCGCCGTCATGATGATGGTCAACGGCCATCCGCAGTTGCCTCTCATCATCTGACATACTGTCATATAGATGTTATCTATGTCAGGACGCTCCTCCCTGTCCACTTTTATTGACACAAAAACTTCATTCATCAGTTTCGCAACTTCTTCGTCCTCAAATGACTCATGCTCCATCACATGGCACCAGTGACATGTGGAATAACCGATAGAAAGAAATATCGGCTTATCCTCTTCTACGGCCTTCTGAAACGCCTCCTCAGACCAGGCATACCAATCTATCGGATTGTCAGCATGCTGTAGAAGGTAGGGACTCTTCTCAAATCTCAGCCTGTTGCTTCCCTTATTATTATCCAAACCATATGCCATACTAATTACACCCCCTTCCGGTATTGTTAATATTAATAAATATAAAAAAATCTTCCCTATTAGTTTGTTTACAGACATCCTATCCCCCACATCCTTTCTAAAATAATATCAATACCATTAACTTAAGGGGTGAAGCACCTTCCGACAGAAGCGGAGCCTTCGAGTTTAGCCGATGAAGGCGGATGGTGCTTTGCTCCTTAAGTTAATGACATTAATAATAATATACAAAATATCTGTATCTTCAGTAAACCGACGGAAAAGCTCTTTCGTAAAGCGTCAAAGCAACTGCCCTCTCTACGTTATCCTAATAATATATGCTATAATTGTTAGGTTTGCTGAACAAATTTTAAACCACAGACTTCACCGGTAACAGAGATTATAAAAACAAAAGAAATCGTTGCAATCTACAGTTAAAGATAAATATCACGGCTTTTTTCAAACGATGTAAATATCTGAAATGATTGGTTATAAAACAATTTTTAGTTTCGTTGCAGCTGTTTTTACCCTAATTATGTCTGTGACCTGCCTCAATGCAGCTGAAATCGAAAAGCCTATTATAGCGTTAAAGGGAAATAATGTAAATATCGACATAAGGCTCACTCTGGATGAGGCCCAGATTGGCATGATTAGTGACGGAATTCAGATGGAGCTGATTTTTTATATTAATCTCTTTAAAAAGTGGGATATTTGGCCTGACGAGTTTATTAAGGGAGAGGAGATTACCAGAATTATCAAAGCGGATACGGTAAAAGGCGAGTTTACTGCAACCTCGCAAAGAGGACTTACTATCATTGAAAAGAGATTTAAATCATTCGATTCAATGCTGGTGTGGGCTTTGAATATAAAAGGTCTGACCTTTACAATTGATAATAACGATTCAATGGATTCTGACTCCTACTTTGTCAGAGTAACCGTAGAATCGCATAAACGAAAGCTGCCCAAAATATTCGGTTATGTCCTCTTTTTTATAAATGACAAGGAATTTAAAATAAAAAAAGAGTCTTCCTATTTTAATGTCAGGTGATCTGTGAAGAAAATCGCTGTTCTCTTGTTTATTCTTCTTTCTGCCGCTATTCTGGCTGCTGCCGTATTTTATAAGTCCTTTGTCACTGAGTTACAGGTTGGTGTCGATACAAAAGTGATCGTGCTAACTGTCTTTGCAATCACTATTCCGGCTTTATTTATTCTTGCCTTTTTTGTAACAAAAAATCTGTTGAATCTCTATTTGGAAAAAAAGAGGAAGATCGCCGGCTATAAGTTTAAAACGAAGTTGGTAACTATTTTTGTAGGTATCACTATGGCGCCTTCAGCTTTACTTTTTATTATTGCAGGCGGACTTGTAACCAACTATATAGACAAATGGTTTACCCCTCAGATCAGCAAGCCCCTAAACGAGGCCCTCTATCTTGCTAAACATGTGTATGAAGATATACGTAAAGACACTTTGGAAGATGCGCTGTTAATAAGTAAGGGAGTCGATATGTCCGAAAAATATGTTGTTCGTTGGTACACCTCTGTAGAGCCCGGCATGTCAGAGACCTTTAAAGATGCCTTTAACGGGAAAAAGGGGACTGAAGTCATTACTACCAAAGGCGGAGACATTGTCAGAGCTGTGGTTCCGGTTATAAATGTCGGGCGTTTTACGGAAGTACTGAGTGTAGAGAGGAATATTCCCATAGATCTCTCAATAAGTACAGAGGAGATACAGAAAGCCTTTAAAGAGTATATCAGCATAAAGGCTTTTAAGCTGCCTATAAAGGCTAATTATTTGTTTATATTAGGTTTCTTTACCTTACTGATAGTATTTTTGGCGCTTTGGATCGCATTGAAAATTTCAAAGGGGATTACAGAACCTTTGGAAAGCCTGGCTCAGGCTACTGCTAAAGTGGCTCAGGGAGATCTGAATACTGTTGTAAAGGCCAGGGGAGAGGATGAAATAGGCATGTTGATAGATTCTTTTAACAAGATGATAGCAAAAATTAAAGACGCCGAGATTTCGCTTCAAAACGCCTATCTGGAATCGGATGGAAGAAGAATATATGTGGAACATATTATAGACAATATTAATGCAGGCGTTATCTCTTTAGACAGCGAAAACAGAGTGATAACGATTAACGACGCCGCGTGCAATATCCTGAATATCCATGCCGAAGATGTGCTGAGCAAAAATTATACCGACCTTATCGGACATATTGCATCCGATGAATTAAGAAAATTTATCAAAGAGATAAATCTCCATAACTTTCACAGCAAAAAAGATCAGTTAAAGGTCTCTATAAACGGCAGGGATATGGAATTACGAATTTTTATAGTCCGTCTTGAGGATATTTCCAAAAACGCAGTCGGTTATGTTCAAAGGCAACTGGGGCTCCTTGTCGTTTTCGATGATCTAACAGAACTGATTCAGGCTGAAAAGGCCCTTACATGGCAGGATGTAGCCAAAAGGATCACTCATGAAATCAAGAATCCCCTTACGCCTATCAAGTTGTCAGCCGAGAGACTTCTTAAAAGGTGGAGGAATAAGGACGAGAATTTCGATAAAATTATCGAAAAAGCCACAAGCACGATAATCAGAGAAGTCGATGGTTTACAGAGACTTGTCAATGAGTTCTCTCAGCTGGGGAAAATGCCGGATATCGAAATAAAGCAGGCCGATATCAAAAGCCTGATAAACGATGTTATAGACTTGTACAGGGATTATGAAGGTGTTGCAATTACTTTAGACAACTATGATGGCGTTAAAGAGATACCAATGGACCAGGAACAGATTAAACGGGTGTTTATAAATATTATCGATAATGCGATCCAGGCAATGGACAAAAATGGTAAAATAGATATAAAAATCAGAGAAGAGGACACTTTAAACAACCTGATAGTAAATATCTCCGACAATGGAAGAGGCATATCCAAGGAGGATAAAGAGAAGCTCTTCCAACCTTATTTTTCAAAACGTAAAAACGGTACAGGGCTCGGGCTTGCCATATCCCACAGAATTATAAAAGAACATAAAGGAAGTATATCGGTTAGCGATAATAAGCCGAATGGAACTGTATTCAAAATTGCACTTCAACTGAGAGGTTAAAGAATGAGTGACGCCACAGTTTTAATAGTCGATGACGAAAAGGGTATCAGAGAGACGCTGTCCGAGATATTCGAAGACGAGAACTTTAAAGTTCTGTCTACGTCAACAGGTGAAAAGGCGCTGGAAATATTGAGCAGGCAGACTCCGGACGTTATGTTTCTCGATATATGGTTACCGGGGATAGACGGCATAGAAACCCTGGAAGAGATTGTAAAGATACATCCCCATTTACCTGTCATTATGATTTCAGGGCACGGTAAAATAGAGCAGGCCGTGAAAGCAACAAAAGCCGGAGCGTATGACTTTTTAGAAAAGCCATTGTCTCTGGAAAGGGTGCTTCTTACGGCAAAGAGGGCGATAGAGAGAAAAGACCTGGAACTTCAGAATGAGTTATTAAAGAGAGATCTGACAAAAAAATGGCGTATGATAGGCGACTCTAAAGCTATTGTAGAGTTAAGAGAGAAAATTTTTATTGCAGCCAAGAGTAATGCCAGGGTGTTGATTATGGGCGAAAGCGGGGTCGGAAAGGAGTTGGTCTCCAGAAATCTTCACCTTCTAAGCGACAGATCGAATAAACCCTTTGTGGAAGTAAACTGCGCCGCCATACCTCAGGAATTAATTGAGAGTGAGCTTTTTGGACACGAAAAGGGTTCCTTTACAGGAGCCTTTGAGAAAAAAAAGGGAAAGTTCGAACTTGCCCATGAAGGTACTCTGTTCCTTGATGAGATTGGAGATATGTCCCTTACTACACAAACGAAAGTTTTAAGAGTAATTGAGACTCAGGAGTTTCAAAAGGTAGGAGGCAGCAAAAATATAAAAGTGGACACAAAAATTTTGGCTGCAACGAATAAAGACCTCAGAGTGGAGGTAAAGGAGGGGACATTCAGAGAGGATTTATTTTTCAGATTGAATGTCATACCCTTCATAGTTCCCCCTTTAAGAGAGAGAAGAGAAGACATACCTCTGTTAATAGATCACTTTATGGGATTGTTCGCCGCTGAATATGGTAAACCATCGGTACTTATCGAACCCGATGCTGTCAGGGTTTTACAGAGCTATGACTGGCCCGGCAATGTGAGGGAGCTGAAAAACACCATGGAGCGTTTGTTTATAATGACTATGTCGGATAAGATAACGAGCAAGGATATCTCTCTCACAGAGAACGACACGACCGACTACTTCTCCCTTAGTACATTAAAAGAAGCACGCGATAAATTCGAGAAAGATTTTATTACGAAAAAACTCATGGAGTTCAGATGGAATGTCTCAAAAACGGCAGAGGCTCTACAAATAGAAAGAAGTAACCTCCACAGGAAAATTAAGGGATATGCAATAGAGATTCCATAGGGATTGATGATTGTCGATTGAGTATTGACTATTTAAGGAGTTGAAAATGAGTAAAAAGAAGAATAAAGAAACTAAACTTTTCGGACCAAAGCAGTATTTCATATTGTTCTCCATAATAACGGTTTTTATTGCCTCCTTCCTTGTTTACAGAATTTATTTTGTAAAAAAGCCTGTTGTAACAGGGTTGGAGGCTTTGGAAAGGCTGCCCATTGTAAAGGATGTAAAGGTTACGGTGGAAAGTAATCTGGCTGTGAAATCGATTGAGATATCCATCGTTCAGGGGAGTGAGAGCATTTTTATTGTAAAAGACAATCCCGAGCTTTCTCGCAAAAAGTTTGACCTGAAAATAAACCCAAAGAAGCTCGGATTAAAAGACGGAGAGGCTGATGTTCATGTAAAAGCAAGTGCAGGATTGTTTTCCGATTGGAACTATTCCTTTAAAACAACGATAGATACCATACCGCCGACGGTTATGGTAATTGACAGCTCATACCTGGCTCATCAGGGATCGTCGGCTGCTGCTTTAATCCGCTCCCGCGGCGCCGATTCGGTATATTTAAAGATCAATGAAGAGGTATTTCCTGCCGCAAATACTGTTTCCGGCGATGACACTCTCTATTTTGTATTGTTTCCCATAAGCTTCGACCTGCCTGTGGATTCCCCGATTCATGCAGTTGCCGAAGATTCGGCGGGCAACATCTCATTTTCAACTGTATCGACAAGACTGAAAAAAAAGGTATTTAAGAGAGATACGATCAAAATATCTGACAACTTTATCTCTTCTAAGATAAATCCTCTGCTTGCCTCTGTTGGAGAGACTCTGTCTCCTGTGGAAGCTTTTAAAATGATAAACGAAAAGTGGAGGCGCGATAACGAAAGCAAGATCAAGGAGATTGCCGAAGTTTTTACGGACAAAATATTATGGAAAGGCAGATTCATTCAGATGAAAAACAGCAAGGTCTTTTCTAATTTCGCTGATATAAGAGATTATCTGTATAATGGCGAGATTATCAGTAACAGCAGACATTACGGCTATGATCTCGCTTCCGTTAAAAATGCGAAGATAGAAGCCGCAAACAACGGGAATGTCGTATTTGCAGGAGATATGGGCATATACGGCAATTTAGTTATGCTTGATCACGGTTTGGGTTTGATGACAATGTATGCTCATCTCGCTTCCATAGATGTGAGTGAAGGTGACAGCGTAAAAAAGGGGACGACAATCGGTCTTTCCGGTAAGAGCGGGCTGGCCGGAGGAGATCATCTCCACTTCGCCGTACTGCTCCACGGTCATTATGTTTCTCCGCTTCCCTGGTGGGACGGGAAATGGATAAAAAAGAGAGTCCTCAATGTTTTACATAATAAATCCGGATAAAATGCAAACAAAAAGCTGCTGAAAGCAATAAGCTATCAGCCTTCAGCAAAAAAAAGTATTGATCTTATGCCAATAATAAGCTTCAACTTACGGGTGAATGTATTTAGAACCGTAAGTGTTGCAATTTAAAAGCTGAGGGCTGACAGCTAAATACTTTTTTTAGATTCAATACACCACCAAAGGATTAAATTCAATTCTGTTGCCTGCATACAGCACTTTCATAAAATCCGGCAACTCGCGGAAATTCACGCCCTCCCCGAGCAACACATCCAATTTCTTGTCATCGAGCAGTTTAAAAACCTCTTCAGCGCGTTGGCTGTAAGTGAATTGATTTCTGTAGTTTTCGGAAATTGTCGATACATTGCTTGAGATGATCCGTTTCCTGTCGTAATGAAACGAGCCGCCCAGGCTGACCGTCACCTTTTCAGTTCCGTACCAGCTAAGTTCGATTAAAACGCCTTCAAATCCCAAATTATCAAGAGCAAACTGTAACCCCGATGAAGTTGCCGAAGTATGAAAGACATGAGTAAATTCAACCTTTTGTTTTTCATATGGGTAAATGGCGTTCAGCACCCAGCTCAACCCATCTGCCTGCTTCAACCTTTTTTTCTCAGATTCAAAGACAATCGCTTTTACACCATATTTCTTAAATACTACATAAGCCGTCAAAAGTCCGACAATCCCTCCGCCTACAACAGCGACGCTACTATCGGAAGATAAACCGGAATCCCATACAGCATTCAAGGCAGTCTCCATATTGGGAAACAATACAGCCCTGTGAGGTGGTAAAGAGAGAGGAATTCTATATGTATGATCCACAGGTACAAGTGCATAATCCTGGTGAGGGTGCATAGTAAAGAAATAGCTGTCAGCCTCACCACTTTCCAAGGATTGACCTACAAGAGAGTAGCCATATTTAAGAGGAAACCTGAAGGTCCCTCCCATGTACCTGCATGCCATTCGTTCAAAGCAATCTTCAGGTACTCTGCCTGAAGCGACAAGACGTTCAGTCCCCGGACTAACGCCTGAAAAGAGAGTGCGGATTAAAGAAAATCCATCTATAGGGATAAGTTTGTTTGTCTCTTTTTTTATAATCCCTTCGAAGGGTTTGACAAGCCAGTAAGCATTTGGACAGATCATTTAACGAAAAAACATTTAGCTCTCAGCAGTCAGCTATCAGCTTTTTAATTACAACACTTTACGGTTCAAAACAGATTCATCCGTAAGGTGAAGTCTGTTTTTGGTATAATACCAATATTTTCCTCAGCTGAAGGCTGAACGCTGATAGCTTATTGCTGTTTTTTTAGTTTAAACAGCATTAAGCTCCAAAAGGATTTCATCATCCAGATTGAAATGACACATGGAAAAACGTCTTCCCTCGGATATCGAGGATACTGTAGGGAGAATAAAACCGGGTCTGCCGGAGCCGAGTATTATGGGTGCAATATGTAAATGAATCAAATTGATGAGACCAAATTTCAAAAAATGAGAAATCGTTATACCTCCCCCTTCGATGAAAAGCGAATTGAAACGCCTCGATTTAAGAGCTTTAAGAATAGATTCAGGACTCATAAAACTCTCATTGCCCTGATTGTCGGGATCAAAGGGGATAATTATACGCATAATGTCAGGCGAAAGAGTTTGTTCTCTCTCTTTATCGTATCCTCCCGACAAGAGTAAAAGAGTTTTCCCTTTTCCCGACAGTTGACGCATATTGTAGGATTGAAAGGCTTTTCTTCCCTCTATGATAACTCGAACAGGATTATCTCCCGAAACTTCACGAACATTTAATCTGGGTTCGTCTAACTTAAAAGTATTCGCGCCGACCATAACACAGTCATGGAGAGCTCTCATTCTGTGTGCATGTTTTCTGTTGGCGCTGTTACCTATCCATTGTGAACTTCCAGATTCAGCGGCTATTTTACCGTCAAGCGTCTGAGCCAAATGGATGCTTACGAACACCTTATTCTTCTGAATTGCAAAATACTGTCTGATAAGAACAGAAACATAAAGAGAGAGAAAATTGAAAATCTCTTTTTTCAATGGTTGGTTGCTGTTTCCGATGTAATGAAAATCTACATTATCTGAGTCCGATTTTACCGAGACAATTGCAAAACCGCTGCCCGGAGGTATGGGTCTGACGTTTGCGTCAACTGAAAAGTCATTGAAATCAATCATCATGGCAGATGAAAATCCTGGAATATCCGGAAAATTATGGATCTCGGCAAATTGCCACTCTCCACCCTTTTTAGGCGAATAAAAAAGCCAGGGATCGATCTTTTTTATCTCTCCGTTATCATGCTCCCTATTGAGACTGCCTTTACAAATCAGACGCCTGCACTGTAAAATCGCAGGCCATACCTGCTCTGTATCATCAATATGACAAGTGTCCGTTAAATTACGTATCATTTTTACTCCGAAAATAACCGGCATTGTGCCGGAATGAGCAGCAATATTGTTAAATATCAAATTTCAAAGCTCAAATGCCAAACCAATGCCAAAGCTCAAATGTCAAAATAAAGCTCGAAAGCAGGTTTTGACATTTGGTCATTTGGATTTGATTTGACATTTGAATTTTGTCATTTCTCATTTGTTTTTCATATATTTTGAGATGATTGAAAAAATCACTGTTTTCTGCTCAGTGCTCTGAAAAAAATACCTGTAAAATCCTCCATTGGAACAGAGGGCTTTTCAAGGTCAGGGAACATTCCTGCAGAAAGTCCCTCTCTTATAAAAGCCCTGGTCACAGATTCGTCTCTGCTTAATATTTGAACAGGCACATCGTAGGTTTCCGTTCCTGGCAAAAGCGTAAAGGGCTGATGATCTCCAAGAATAATGAACAGGCCCGGTCTCTTTATATCGTTAATTATAAAATCGAAAATCGATTTAAGGGAATACTTTAAAGCAGTGGTATAACCTTCCGCCGGTTCGTTTAATTTATGCCAGTCATTATCAAATTCAATAGCCGGCGTATTCTTGTACACATCAAGGAGTCTTGCGGAATCGGCTTTGTCCTCGTAAGGCGGTATGCTGTTAAAAGGGGAATGACTGCTTGTCAAAACAATATCAAAATACATTGGCCTGCCGGAGTTGTCAATCGCCTTTTCCTTTAATACCTGTAATACATACTGATCGGGTATTAATGACCAGTTGAACCTGGGCCCGTCATAACCGAAGTCATGATACCAATAATCCTCGGAAAAAGAAAAGAATTTTCGCTCTGTCCAAAGCTTCTCTTTGTCAGGCCCCTTATCATAGGCTTCTTCACTATCGAAATCCTTTAAAGCAGGCATAACACTGATTGTGCGGTACCCCCTTTGCGTAAAATATGCAGGTAAAGGCTTCAGATCGCTCTCTAACAGAGCGGAGAGATAAAGATCGTTATTTACTTTAAAACCTGTGATAAATGTCGTATGAGCAAACCACGACCCCCCTGCTTTAACAGGAGATGTAAAGAAACCGGACGCCGCACTGTATCCCTTTGATCTCAACTTATCGCTCCACTGAGACAAAAAAGGGCTGAATAGTCTCAGATTGTTCGGATCATCCCACAACGCTCTGCCATAGGATTCAACGTAAAACACATACACATCACGCCCCTCAATGACTCTCATATCCGACGGCAGGGTTAGAAGATGAAAGGAACGCTCGATTATCTCGTTGTCTATATTGTCTTTTTCAGAAACGAACTTTTTAAAATCCATAACCTGTTTCGCAAAGTCAAATATGTGGGATTTAGCTTTGTAGACATTTGCATCCGCCTCTCTGCCATGTACATGGAAAGCAAAAAAAGTGAAGTAAGCGGCGCCGGTCAAAATAAATAGAATAAACGCCACAGGAGAGTTTAATAAAATAACGCTTTTTCTTATTAAGAGATAGAGGAGAAATACAAACAAAAAGCAGACACCCGAAAATAAAAACAATGCTGTTATCAAAATCCCGGTTGAATAAGTGTGTTCAAGAAGATCGACCAGGTTGGGAATCATAAGAGCATCATGACGCAGAATTATTTCTCGCCCGAAGAATCTGAAATAAAGAAGATTGCCTGTTTTATAAAAGAGGCAAATAAATAGAATAAAGGCGCCCGATGCAGCGATCACTCTGAACATACCTGCACCGGCAAAGCTCACAATGCCTGCAATCCCCAAGACCACGAATCCGTCGGGGCTTATATGAAGCACTGTTTCCGGTAAGGAAATGTTCAGTACAAGCAGTGTATTGACAGTCAGCAGACAAAGCAGAGGGGTCGTGTATCTTGACATAGAATAATTTTTATGGGGGTCGATAGCGATAAAATCAGAACTATGATTATGATAAGGAGAAAAAAATCAAAAACTGCATCACCCTTTCATTGCATCCTTTTTCTTACTCAGAGAATAAATAAAAGCAAGTATTTCCGCCACCGCTTTGTAGAGGTCCGGGGGGATTTCCTGATACAGATCCAGAGAAGAGAGGATTTCAACCAATTTTTTATCTTCCCTGATGGGAATATCGCACTCTTTCGCAATATCTATAATCTTTTTAGCAACCTCACCTCTACCTTTGGCCACCAGTTTAGGGGCCCTGTCCTTTCCTTCATTATATTTTAACGCAGCGGCTTTAAACGATTCCTTCATGTCTATACCTTTACGCTCAGTCCCTTTGGCTTGGGGTTTCCGAATTTCACTTCATGCTTCAAGCCAACGGTTATACTCTTTAAAGGCAATTCAACATCGTGAAATCTTTTTTCCAAAGCACTTCTTTCTGCACCGATCATTGTTCTGGTATCCTCCTGCTCGGCCTGAAAAGAAACATAAAACTCGCCATCATACATAGTCGTCGAAATGCTTACCTTACCCATATCCTCAAGGTCGAGATTAATATCACAGGTGTAAGATTTTTTCCCGCTGTATTTATTTCTCCTGAATAACAGCTCTCCATCCTTTAATTCATGCCATGACAGAGGCAGGAAGGTGTATAAGACATCATTGGCCTTTGAAGTCAGTTGAAAGTACTCGATATTCTTTACAAACTTATCCACCGTCTCCAGCAGGTCCCCCTGCCTGAGACCCGACTCTTTCAGGATTTCATTCATATTGTCATTTTGTAAAATTTCTTTTATTTTTAGCAGTAATCCTTTCTGATCTTCCCCGGCTCGATTCAGAACCTCATTTAAAACCGAAGATTTTGTAACATCACCCTTTTCAGCCTCCTTACCTAAAGAGGATATTATCGCAGACTCAATGGTCTTTTCTCCCTGAGCAGGTTTTTCTATAACGTTCTCCTGCCCCTTTATAAGAACCTCCCCCTGCGCTCCTCGTAATATCTGACTCTCTTTCATTGTTGTTTCATTTGGAACGGCTTTATCCATTGCCGGCCTTTCGGAATGAGCACTCTCCCTTGACAGCAGACTCATTAACTTTTGAAAATCCTCTCTGCCAATACTCACTTGTCTTAAATCTCCCGATCTTTCCCCTTCGTTCCATTCGACATAAATCCCCATACCCGATAAAACCGATCTTAATTGACTTGCATTGTTGCTGCTCATATTCTGCACAGCCCCGGTCAGCGTTTCCGGTTGGCTATTGGCTGACAACGAAATACCCGATTGCTGTAAAACATTTTTCAATACTGCCACATTATCGGTTATCCCTTTACCGGCAGCGCCGGAGGAATCCATAGTCTTTAACGCACCCTCCATTCCGCTTCCCTTAACAACTTCCCCGCCCTTTATCAAACCAGCCCCTGCTTCAGCCTGATTAGGCAAAGCAGCACTTATATTCCCCTGCAAAGTATCTTTCATGGTCAGAAGCTTCAATTTCGTCTCGAAAAGCACGCCCGACCCTTCCACACTTTGTCGGAGAAGACGATTATTCAGATTTTCGATTCCAGGCAGGAGTTTTTCGAATGCCCTAAATTCCGGATGAGCAAATTTTACACTCTCAGGAAGTGAGTTAAATGCATTTTTTATTAATTGAAAGTCACTGCTTTTAAGTCGTGAACCTGACAACTCCGACAACATCTTCATTATTTCCCGTGGCAGATTCTCGGTTCCCAGCGGCTGATTCGTCATCATCCCCTTTGCAGTGCCGATAAATCTCATTTGTATCTCTTTGCCTGCGCCCATTATCTCAAGGAGAACCTTATCGCCTTTGCTCATGGCGATATCACTTTTCGCCCTGAAAACGAATGGCGGATGTGTTCTTTCACCGGGCGCCTTTGGATCGCCTGAAGACTCGGCTCTGGAAGAAGGGGGAATAATGCGGAGAGTAATCATGCCTGATTCAATAATATCCATAACATCGGCCATAACAATATCACCCACCCGAAAGGCGGTCTGCTCGCTTCCGTCAGCCTTTATTAAGGGAACAAGATTATTCGGATTCGTTATTGCAAAACTTTCTATCATAACACTCTGTTACATCGCCATTCACCGGCTCAAAGGATCGTTGACTTTTTTTACCACAGATTTATACAAATTAGCGTCTTCGCGGACTTCATAAATATAGCCGCAGGCTTCAGCCTGCGGCTACATTTTTTGCCAGTAGCCCGAAAACCCGCATAAAATAGATTAAAATTCCTGTGCATTTAAGTTAACGTTGTTTTTTTGTAAACGTCCATGCCCCTCCGGGCCACCACAAAGCATGAAAATATTAGGAAGTACGCATTCGTCTATTTTCGGGATTAAGTTACCTGTTACTAACTTAACACGATAAAGGGAAATAAGTGAAGTAAATATGGAAATCCGGAATATTATGGAAGATTTTTTTGAGGTTCTGTTAGCTCTGGTTCAGTATTTGCGACTCACGGGGCACTATCGATTTGCCGGTCAGCGATTCTATTTCTTAGAATTATTGGGTTTGTCCAGTACTACCTGGATGCCTTTCATGATTGCAGCATTTAAAAAAATAGGCCCTCCAAAATTGGCGGCAATTTTACCGGCTTTTACCCTGATAATCACCAATACGGCAAGATCCTCGCTCTTTTCGATTTCAAGGAATCTTTTAGTAGTAAAATCGGGCTCAATAGAGACATTCGGATCAATAAGGGAAGGTTCGGAAACGATAAATGCAATATCAGGGTCATCGACAGCTTGAAGCCATTTGAGAGTCGTATCTTTATAGTCAAGCAGGATATAACGAGAGAGTCCCTGAAAACCCAACAGGCCTTCCGGGAAATTTATAACCCTGTCTTCCTCGACCTCGATCATACCAAATCTTGTTGTATCGAAGCTAATCATCTTTCTTTAACGTATCCTTCAATTTTGTAAATTCATCCATAGACATGCCGGCGGATAATATATTCTCCGATTTAATCTTGTCATACAGCTCTTTCCTGTATACCCTTACACTGTTAGGCGCCTCTATACCCAGCCTGACGGAATTACCTTTAATCTCGATAATCGTAACGGTTATATTATCCCCGAGCTTAATGGCCTCTTCAGACTTCCTTGTCAATACGAGCATCCTGCCTCCTTTTTACTTTAAGATATTTCATCTGTATATATTAACAATAAAAGCACAAATATTTAAATCTATCTGAGAAAATCCATTAAAGATTGTTGCATGATCTGTGCCGATGACTGTCTCAGCGCCTGAAGAGCGGTTTCCGATTTGGCGATTTCGGAAATCACATCACTCATATCGGCGTCCTGCGTTCTGGAAAGAACCTCCTTAACACTTAAAGAAATATCCTCGTTGTTTACATTTTCTTCATGAATGAACTCAAGTCTCGCCCCGATTTCGGCCCTTGTAAAAACAACCTGATCCATGGCGTCGGTAACCGAAACGGTTAACGCCTTTATCTTGTCCACATTGTTTGTATTAAAAGCGTCTTCAAGCTGATAAAGCATCTCCATAAAATTATCGTAACTGAAATTGTCAGTCATCGTTCCTGTTGAATCGAATATCTGCACAGTAATGGAAGTGTCGGTGCCGGGAGTATATGTAGCGTAAGCGCCGTTGTCAAGTGTCACGTTCTGTACCGAATCGAGACTGTAAACAAAGGCGTCCGTTCCGGGAATATTTTCTACTACGCCTGCGTTTCTGTTTACATCGACACTTATCGTTCCCGAATCTCCCTGAAAGGTATAGGTGTCTGACGCAGTGTTTATAAAGGCCGAAGTCGTCGTTTTAAATCCTGAAAAGATATTTCTCCCTCTAAAGGAGCTGTTGGAATAGGAAAAAATCGCATCCCTTATTACCGAGACCTCCCGTCCCACAGCCAGAAGATCCTCGGGATTTCTGGTGCCGGCCATTCCGTCTACGGCAAGTTCTCTTACACGCTGGAGATTATCCAGCACAGATGACAACACAGAATCGGAGTACTCCAAAAAAGTAGTGGCGTCGTCCATATTTCTTCTGTACTGATTGTTTCTGCTTATCTCGAGCTTATAATCCATACTCTTGGAAATGGCGACGATATCGTCGGAGGGCCTGTTCACTTTCCTGCCCGAAGCGAGCATCTCATTGGAGTCAAAGAGCTTTCCGTAATTATCCTGAAAAGTCTTTGTCATCCTGTTATATATTAAATTCGTCGCTACTCGCATAATTCAACCCCTACTGCCCGAGATTAACCAAAATATCCATTACCTCCTCAGAGGTGTTTATCATTCTGGCCGCGGCCTGATAAGATTTTTGAAATTTAATTAAACTCATTGCCTCCTCATCGAGAGAAACACCGGATATGGAGTCTCTCTTTTGCTCCATCTCGAACAAAAGCTTCTCTTCAAATTCGAGATTATCCTTAGCCGACCTGCTGTAAGCTCCCGATTCAATTACAATATTGTCATAAAACTCCGTAAAGCTCGTTATATCCGTGGCAGTAAAGAAACCGCCCCCGGTCCCTTCATGGAGAGTCAATATCTCAAGAGCATTCCGGTTATCACCGGGGCCTCCGAATACGCCTGCACCTGAAGCCGTATCCGACCTGGCGGCTGCAATCCTTCTTGCATCGGTTATGGCCACATTAAAATCGCTTACTGCGTTTTCTATGGGTGAAATAGTAAATGTATCGCCATTGACGAGGGTGTTGCTGATTGTTACATCCAGTCCGTCAAATGTAATTGCGCCGCCCGACGAATAACTTCCCGAGTAAACAACGGAATTGGTCGTGACATCCGTAATTTGCAGCGTATTTGTGGAGCCGGTGTAAACAGCCTCGTACTCAGTGGCCCTTATTGAGTTATATGCAAGAGGCGGCGTCACGGAAGAGGTTGCCGATGCGCTTATCGTACCGTTCCCAAGATTATCGGTATGTGCTCTTGCAGCCGGAAGAACTACATCAAAAAAATTTCCTCCGCTGTTGCCATCGAGATCAAAGGTATTGTGTCCGTCATAACTGCTGTGCAACGTATCGTTATGGAGTCTGTTGGTCTCGAAAATAATCGTACCTGTCAGACGCCTTAAATCCAGTAACGAATCGTTAATAAGAGTATTCTCTGCATCGATAAGACCGGAAAGCCTGCCATTGGAAATTCTGTCCGTGATATCGATATCGTCGAGACGAATCGAAAACTCGTTCTCCCTCAACTCTACCGCTTCCATTGTATTGGCTTTATCGAAGCTTACAAGATTCCTGAATCCCACCGTAACGGTCAACATTCCCGTATCTCCCTCAAAGCTCTGAAAATCCACCAGTTCGGCGAGATTCCTCAATTCCGCTTCTCTACTGTCTCTGAGATCATTGGCCTGTACTTTAGAATCTCCGCCCTCTACATTGGCTATCTTCTGATTTAACTGATATATGTTTTCCGCTATAGCATTGATTTTGCTGACAGTATTGGGAATCTCCTCTGAAGTGGAGGATAAGATATCTTCTAAACGTCTTTCTATTTCCTTAGTCTCTGTAGCAAGATTATTTGCTCTCTGCAGCAAAACAACCCTCTGCTCATAAGACTGGGGATTGTTGGCCACTTCCTGCCAGGAATCGTAATACTCGGAGAGTTTATCGCCCAATCCGAATCCCATCGGTTCGTTAAAAACTTCCTCAAGGCGGTAATAGGCATCCTCCAGCACCTCGGATTTTCCGAGATTTTGATTCTGCACCAGAATCTGGCCGTTGAGGTAACTGTCAAAACGCCTCCTTACATCGGAGACATTCACGCCTCTGCCCATTTGACCTATATGAGTCGTCACAGGATTTGCTATCTCCAGTATGGCCTCCTGCCTGGAATAGCCCTCTGTGTTGACGTTGGCGATATTATTGGCTGTCACATCAAGGCCGCTCTGGGCCACAGACAGGGCTGATCTGCCGATTTCAAAAAGAGCGATAGTTGACATTTAAACCTCCCTTGCCAGGAAAACGCCTCTGCTTCCCGGGTCCTGAGCTATACCGTAACTGTTAAAAAAATTGGTATTGCTTGAGATATAGCTGAGAGAACGATCAATCAAAAGACGATTGCATTCATTCATCTCTCTGATGCTCTGAAGCATTGATTTCAGTTTTAAACGCATTTCCCTGAATTCGTCCATTCCCGTAAGTTTCCACAGCACTTCAAGAGTCAGCTCCGTGCCTTCCGTTACGGTTCCGCTTTGAGTCAATTCATTCGTGAGTTTCCGTATAAGCCTCTTTCTCTCATCTTCAAGCAGCCTTATCCTCAGCACCATTGTATCCTTCTCTTTGGAAATCGAATCAATCTCTTCAGCATTAAATTCCATAAGAGAGGTCTTCTCTCTCTGCAAAATATCCAACAGCTTGGAATAACTCTTCAACAATTCATTAAGAACATGTTTTACTGCATCTGTACTACTCATGCCCCACCTGACCTTTAATTGTAAATAATAGTTTGACCGGCCTTTTGAGAAAAATTTCCGGCCCCCATGTCTCAATATCTTTAATCATTTCTGCTTTTTTCACCTTGCAAATATTTATGCAATTTCAATACCAATACACTCAACGCATAAAAAAAACATCTTATCTCAAAAAAACACAATTAAATTGGCCGAAAATTTACGAATATTGTAAGAAAATAGAGACAATTTCTATTTAAAAGAGATGAAAAAGTTTTCTATTAACGATTAAGGAAAAAGCAGGTGACAAATAGGTGAGGAAAAATTTTCTTTTTCTGGAAATTCTTGCCAGGTGCGGTAGTCGGTGCTTAAAGATAAAATCCCTGAAATAAACGCCGTGATGGAAATATGCCGATTCGATGAAACCGTATTAAGCGCCTTCTTCCAGCATCCTGGCTGCAATACCCATGGAGTTAATTTGATAAGTACCCGACTGGATAGCCTCTCTGATCTCTTCTATCTTCGACTCTCTTGTTTCGGGAAGCCCTCCGATAAAGTTTCTCATCTCTTCGATATCTTTTGCCCGTTTTGAAAGATTTACCCTGTCGGAACCTGTTGAGCCTTCGACTCTGCCTTTATCTTTCAGAGTCTTTTCGTCTTCCAGTTTTTGAGACCTTAGAAAAACGCCCTGGCTGTCCGGCGGTTTGTTATTGTGTATATTCATGATTTTGCCTCCTGAAAGAAATGCTTAGTTAATTTATCGGTAAATCCAACCGGTTTCTTTAATCCCCACCTTATACTATATTACCTCTTTTTCGCTTTTTAATGCTACTATCTTAACAGGATCGATACTGTCGCCATTGTATCTGACCTCAAAATGGAGGTGCGGCCCCGTCGAATTCCCCGATGCGCCCACCTCGGCGATAACCGTGTTCTCCTCTACGGACTCGCCTGCAATGACGTGATTGACTTTGTTATGAGCGTATTTACTAATAAATCCGTCTCCATGGTCGATCTCTACAATATTACCATAACCGTACTGTTCTCCGCTGAATATTACTTTCCCGGCTCTCATAGGAGTAATTGGCGTACCTTCCACAGCAGCGATATCCACGCCATGATGAAACCTGCTCTCGCCGGAAACCGGATGTATTCTCAGACCATATGACGAGCTCACAGTACCTTTCACCGGCATTGAGGCGTCTTCTGTGGAAATATCTTGCTCCTCTTGTGCGGAGTCGATGCCTGCAAGCCTGCTCGCTTCTTTATAAAAAATCTCCTTAAGCCCGAGACCGCGTTCTGCAAATAGTTTGGACATCTCTATATCGAACATCGTCATGTAGGGATTACTTTGAGCACTGCTGTCGAATAACACGCTGTTTGCATCCCTCATCGATTTAATCATGTAGTATGCAAAATTCGCCTCCATGTCCTCGGAAGCATTCATAAGAGTTTCTTTCTCTTTCGCCTCTTTATACTTCTCTATATCGGAAAAGGAATAAGTAGATACACTGTGTAAAGAATTCATCAGATTATCTCCAACTCGGCCTTAAGAGCCCCTGCCGCCTTGAGGGATTGTAATATGGCGATCAGGTCTCTCGGCGTTACTCCCAGTTTATTCAGGGCGTTTACGATTTCACTCAACGTGACACCTCCGATCTTGATCAAAGAGGCCTGTTGCTCTCTGACATCGACTTCACTGCTTGGGGCGACTACTGTTTCCGCGCCTTCAGGCGCCAATGGCGGAGGTTGGGAAACCTGCATATCCTTCCTGATCTCTATAGTGAGGCTGCCGTGCGATATGGCGACAGGGGAGAGCTTTACGTTTTCTCCGATGATAACAGTACCTGTCCTCTCATTTATAATTACCTTTGCCGCCTGATCAACGGAAACATTTAATGACTCTAAAAATCTTACCATATCTACAATCCTGTTTTTATAGAGAGGGGGAACGGTTACCTCAACAGAGGAAGGATCGGGAGAAATCGCATAAGAGCCGTTAAGAGCCTTGTTGATTACATTTTTCAGATTGGATGCAGTCGTAAAATCGGGGTTGTTAAGCACCATTGGCAGCACATCGACTTTTGAGATGTCGAAATTTATCTCCTTCTCGATCGTTACTCCATTGGGAATCTTGCCTACTGTGGGATGATTTTTCTGCACTCCCGTGCCGCCCGAACCGGCGGCAAAACCTCCAATAGATATAGGTCCTTGCGCAAGAGCGTAAACCTTACCGTCAGGTCCTTTCAGAGGAGTGAGAAGGAGAGTGCCTCCCTGAAGGCTTTTTGCATCGACCAAAGCAGAGACAAGGGCGTCTATTTTATTACCGGTCTTTGCAAAAGGCGGTAATGTGGCTGTAATCATAACCGCTGCCGCGTTCTTTGTCTTAATATCCTTTTTCTCCACGGCAAGCCCCATCCTGAAAAGCATGTTCATAACGCTCTGCAAAGCAGCCCCGCTTTTGTCCCCTGTTCCGTTTAGACCTACGACAAGCCCGTAACCGACAAGTTCATTTTCCCTCACTCCCTGAATGGAAGCGATATCCTTGACCCTCTCGGCCGATACCGAATTAGCCGATAAGAACCAACTCAGGGCTAAAACAAAGCTCATTGAAATAAAAATACTTATTTTTTTCATATGTCAACCTGCTAAAAGGGCCACACCTGATCCGCCATTCTTCCGAGCCAGCCCGATGTCTGCTGCTCGGTGATGATCCCGTCTCCTACCAGATAGAGCCTGGTATCGGCTATTTTATCGCTTATTATCGTGTTATCCGCCAGGATATCGTCCGGTCTTATCACTCCCTGCAAGACCAAAACCTGCTTTTCATTATTAATAGTTATCTCTTTTCTCGAGTCGATCACCAGGTTACCGTTATTCTGCACCGACACAACCCTTGCCGTTATTGTTCCCGTCAAAGTCCCTTCCTGTGTCGTCTCGCCGGAACCGTCAAAGGAGTTGGTCGAGGAGTATGACAACGAGGTGGAAACATCATCGTCAGTACTGATAAGGTCTGCATTATACAGACTTTCCAAACCGGACGACGAAATCCCCAAATCCCTTGTCGAGCTTTTGTCGGTAACAGTATCCGCCTTATTGGACCCCGATATGTTCTCCGATATTTTAATAGTAATCAAATCGTTGAGTCTTCTGGCTCTCCTGTCTTCAAAGAGACTGGCTCTGTCGGTCCACAGTGAACCGGGAGCGGGTCTTGTCTCCTCTATATTGCCGTAAACAAAAGCAGGTGATGGAGGAGGAAGCTGCTTTACAGGTTTGGCGCACCCGTATTGTACGACAAAGAGGAGTATAATGAAAAACCTTGACAACAGAACTATATTTTGTCTCGCAAATTTCATCTTAATTACTTATCCTCACGACATTGTTGCCTACAATTGTACCTACGAGCTGTTTGTTGGAGGCCGAGTTCCTTACAACAATCGTCTCTCCGATGAGACCGCTCTCCTTGGCTACTCCGTTTGTTGAAATACTGAACTTCTCGTCGTCGAACATTATCAATACGGCCTGCCCCTTTTCCACATCAGGAACGCTTTTCAGACTTCTTTCGCTAAAGACCCTGTTTACGCTCATCGACCTCTTCGCCATTCTGCCGACTATATTCTCTTTTTTGGTTACGGCCCCCTTGGGAATACGACCTACTTCCATTAATGTCTTATAGATATCACTATCTTTAATCACCGCACCCTTTTTAATAGCCCTTTTGTTTTTCAACACCCAGTCAAAGGCCTTTACCCGTGCGGAGTACTCAATACTTTTACCGTCAGGGAAAGTCAAAAGAAACTTTGTCCTCCCTGGCAGGCCTTTTAGTATAATGATTTTTTCCGGCGGGCTGTCGGGAAATTTTTTCTTATACCGAAAAGACTGTACCTCTACTTCAGGCCAGGGATAATTCTCCATAAGATAACTTCTTAATACTTCCTCGGGCGACCATGTAAGCATAAACATGGAAAGTAATAACGCTGTCATAGCTTACCTCCTCAGGTTATTGGCAATTTGCAACATCTCATCAGAGGCCTGTACAGCCTTTGAATTTATCTCATAAGCCCTCTGGCTCACGATCATATTCACCATCTCTTCAACGATATTCACATTGCTCATCTCTATAAAACCCTGTGTAATCGTTCCGATACCGTCAGCCCCCGGAGTGCCCGTAACCACATCTCCCGAAGCATCTGACTCGAGAAAGAGGTTCCTTCCTATGGCTCTCAACCCGCCGGGGTTGACAAAATTGGCCAGCTCTATCTGACCGACTTCGGTAGGTGCTATTTGACCTCCCTGAAGAACGGAGATAATACCGTCGGAACTAATAGTGATATCTATAGCGTCCTCAGGAATCGTTATTTCTCCGGGCCCAAGGGGATAACCGTCGGAATTAACGATAGTTCCCTCACTGTTTAACTTAAAAGCGCCTGATCGGCTATACCCGGTGCTCCCGTCAGGCATCAATATTTGAAAGAAACCATTGCCCTCTATTACCATATCCAGCTCATTATCGGTCTGAATAAAGTCTCCCTGCTGAAAAATTTTATTAATCGCCACGGGCTTGACACCGAGACCGACCTGTATACCCGATGGTACATTGACACCCTCTGCCGAGGAAGCCCCGGGAGACCTCTCCATCTGGTACAAGAGATCCTGAAAGTCCGCCCTGCTTCTCTTAAAACCCACAGTATTGACATTGGCAAGGTTGTTGGCTATAACGTCTATATTCAGTTGCATCGCATCCATGCCTGTCGCTGCTATAAATAGTGATCTTATCATTTTATTTTACCCCCTTTCGGATATTAAACTATCATTTATCGACTCAGCCATCAAATCCTGGCCATTTCATTGCTTACCTTTGCTGCCGCCTCATCGAACATTTGTATGGATTTCTGATATGTTTCGAACTCCCTCATCGATTTGATCATAAGCACCATTTCGGTAACGGGATTCACATTCGAAGACTCAATGAATCCATGATGAACCGTTGCTTCCGACTCCTCAGGCGCCTGATCGGTTGTAAACATACCGCCGCCCTGTTTTATTAATGCATTCTGATTTGGAAAATTCACAATGCTTAATGTATCGATTTCAGCATCGTTTACGGAGATCTCTCCTCCTGCCCCTATATATACATTTCCCCTTGGCAACTGAATGGGACCGTTTTCTCCGAGAACCTGCTCTCCATCCTTTGTAACCAACATCCCTTCACTGTTCAATTGAAAATCGCCCCTTCTGGTATACTTATTTCCTTCGATGGCGAAAAAGCCCTCCCCGTTTAAGGCCACATCAAAGGGATTGTTGGTTTTTACGATATAACCTTCCGATTGATCTGTATAACGAGCACTCTCTTCACTCATTGTTCTACCGTCAAACCCTTCGTTTATACCGCTCTTTTGTCGTATCAGAAAATCCTTAAAAGCCATCCTGTCTTTCTTGTAACCTGTTGTCTTGGTATTGGCAAGATTCTGAGAAATCGTATCCAACTCCTTTTGTTTTAAAACAGCCCCTGAAAGCGATATGTAGATTCCTTTATACATCCTTCATTACACCTCGATTAAATTTATAGCAATTTCGTTGCCGGTAATATTCTTTTTACCACAAAAAACACAAAGCACAAGAAAAAGTTATAGAGAACTCCTTAGAAATTCATGGGCTTTGTATTTTTGGTGGTTTGCATCCTTATCCTGCTTTAAATCTCCCAATCTGCGCCCAATCCGTTAAAGTCAAAGCACAGGAAATGATTTCCCCATAAGGAAATACTTGCCTCTTATCTGTTCCCAAGATTCAGTATCAGTTCTATTTCCCCCTTTGGCATGGACATAATACCGGCTATATCGTCGATCCTCATTCCCTTTCTTACAAGGGCCAAAACCTCCTTCTGTCTGTTAAAGCCGGCTGCAGCAGAAGGCTTTACCGTGTCAGCAGTCTGAAGAAGTCTCTCGAAGGAAGCCAGCTTCTCGTCGACAGAAGCCTCAACGGCCTCAAGAACTTCGATTTTCTTCTCCAGTCTTTTAAAAACCTTTTTAGCGGTCATCTCGAATTCCGTAAGCTTATGTGTCAAAATATCGACTCTCTCGTCATTAACACTATCGGATGTACCGCTATTTGTATCGTTATTGCCGCCCATGCTCTTAATAGCACTACTGTTTTCCCATTTCTTTAAAATATCCTTAAACATAATAAACTCCTCTAAATTGATAATGAATTTTTAGCTTTACAGACGCAACACTATATTCAAAAATCTTGCCAAGTCTGTAAAAATCAGTGTTTCCGGCATCTTCATAGAATACTCAGACCTCCTGCTTCCAAAAATCTCGTCATAATCGTCAAGGTTTTGACACAATATCCAACTACCTGACAGTTTCTTCTCAATACCATTAACTTAAGGGGTGAAGCACCTTCCGACGGAAGCGGAGCCTTCGAGTTTAGCCGCTGAAGGCGGATGGTGCTTTGCTCCTTAAGTTAATGACATTGAGTTTCTTCTTATACTTTGACTTATCTCATTTATCAAGCCATACTTTAGAGACTAAAAAAACAACAGAGTAAAACTAAAATTCAAGAATTTAGCTAACTTGTTTTATAATACTAAAGATATCGAGAGAAGACACCATGGCCCTCCGGGCTATCGTAAGAAGCAGCAGTGATGTTCCGCCAAAACAAGGTGGTGTTTGAGTTTACGAGTTTCAGCTTGTTTTGGCGGAAAATTGCTGCTGCTTCCGGTGCGCATTCGTCTATTTTCGGAACAACAAACGCCCATGAACCTCCGGTTCACCACAAAGCATGAAAATTGTCAGAATGAGCAGTGATGCCCTGATGAAACAAAGTGGTGTTTGAGTCTGCGAGTTTCAGCTTGTTTTGGCAGGACATTGCTGCTCATTTCGGCACGATGCAGGTTATTTTCAGGATCAAAGAAAAGTAACTGTAAATAAATATAAAGTAGAAAAAATGGCCGAGCAGTTTCAGAATCAGTTGGAAGAAAAATCCCAGGTAATCGAATCTCCTCAAAGTATCAGAGTGTATCTGAACTACGCGTCCTCTTTTAAGGCTGCAATCTATATCAGGAAAGGAGAATCCCTTGTCTATTTAAAGAATGCCAGACTATCCCTTGTGAGTACAAAGGATGAAGACTTTATTTTAATAAAAACGGATAAGTCATACAGACCCGTTGTGGAGTATGACGATTTTTTCAGCCTTGTTTTAAAGGGAAGCCGTATAGATTTTAAATCAACCTGCCTGGCAGTAGGTTTAATTGAGAAGAATACTCATAAATTTCGCTTTCCTTCCAGAGCAGTCGTATATTATGAAAGAGAGTTTTTCAGAGTGGCTCCTGCAACACGAGAGCCGATAGCAATAACTTTTTGGGAGACCGACCTGCAGGAAATCTCTGAATCAATTACGGTAAGAGATATTGGAATGGGCGGTATAGGATTTGAGTTGAAAAACGTCGAAAGTGTCTTAAAATTGGGTCGAACATTTGAATCAATGGAGATTACATTTCCGGACGAAACGAGTCTCCTACTCTGCGGACAGGTTAAATCTTTGTCAGGCAACAGATGCGGAATACAATTTATAAAAAATGATAATGAGGACGGACAGGTAATTTTTACTTATGTACTAAAAAGAGAGACCGAGATCAGACAGATGTTAAAAGAGGCGCCCGATGAAAAAGAATCGAATCAGGACAGATTGAGAGAAGCTCTTTTGGGAGAAGACGATATGTCCGAGGATTCTGAAGAGGAATCTGAAAAAACCTCAGGCGAGAGAAGAAGATTCAGCTGGTTAAAACGAAGGAAAAGGGAGTAAAATCATGTTTAAAGAAAATTTTTGCAACGAGATATTAAAAAAGGCGCTGTCAAAAGGCGGGGAGTATGCTGACGTTTTTTTTGAAAATAAGCTCCCCTTATCAATTCATCTTGAAGACAACAAAATCGAGAAGATATTTTCAGGCACAGACAAAGGCGCAGGCATCAGGGTTGTCTTTAACGGCAAATCCGCCTATGCCTACACAAATGAGTTGACACGTGATTCCCTCTTTGAAATGGCGCTTTCCGTAAGCAAAGCCGCCAGGGGAGAGCCGGAAGGAAAGGTGCATCTGAATTTACAGAGGCTGCGGCCCCATGTAGATTTCAACATTCTCAAATTGCCGGGATCAACGCCTCTCGCCGAAAAGTTAAAGCTATTAGAAAAGGCCGACACAACGGTCAGAAAGCTGAGCAGCAAGATACGCCAGGTCAGTATAGGTTACGGAGATGTTGTGCGTACTGTAACAATAGCCAATTCTGAAGGCGGTTTTTGCGAAGACGAAAGAGTTTATTCTCTTTTCGCTGTTAATGTGATATCAGCGGACGGAGATATTGTACAAACCGGTTCCGAGACCCTTGGCGGTTTTATCGGCTTTGAACTCTTCGATGAGGAGAATACTGAAACGATCGCCCTAACTGCTGCAAAAAGGGCTTTAATGATGCTGAAAGCCAAGAAGATAAAGGGAGGCAGGATGCCTGTAGTCATCTCTTCGAAGGCCGGAGGCACAATGATACACGAAGCCATAGGCCATGGTCTCGAAGCGGATATTGTACAACAGGGTCTGTCAGTATACTCGGACAAAAGAGGTGAAAAAGTCGCCTCCCATCTAATTACGGTAATCGACGACGGAACAATGTCCGGCAAACGTGGTTCCTACAGGTTCGACGACGAGGGATCACCTTCACAGAAGACTGTGCTTGTGGAAAGGGGGAAGATAAAAGGGTACATGTATGACCGTATAACCGCCTCGAAGGATGGTGTCAGCCCCACCGGGAACGGCAGGAGAGAGTCTTACAGGTCACACCCTATTCCAAGAATGACTAACACCTATCTTGCATCGGGAGAATCGTCACCCCAAGAAATTATCAGATCAGTTCCTTACGGACTATTTGTAAAGAAAATGGGTGGCGGTCAGGTGAACACAGTGACAGGAGATTTTGTTTTTGAAGTACCTGAGGGCTATTTATTAAAAGATGGCGAAATAACAGAGCCTGTAAGAGGCGCGACTCTCACCGGGAACGGGCCGGAGATTTTGAAATCTATAGATATGGTCGCTTCCGACCTGGGATTTTCCATAGGAACATGTGGCAAAGACGGACAAGGCGTACCGGTGTCCGATGCGATGCCTACAGTAAGGATACCTGAAATTGTTGTAGGAGGCGAGACATAAGTGTGTCGATAATACAACAGTTTTATATTGTTTTTTACGCATATTTACGGTAAAGTATTGAATTCACACGACTTGCTGATATGGTATGTAATTTGCATATTTAAACCAGTCGTATGAGATCGCAACGTACAATAAACAAAATAGTCTTTATCGAAGGTTTCGGGCTGCACACCGGAATGTTTTGCAGAGTGGTTCTTCGCCCGGCGCCTCAGGACAATGGTATCATATTTCACAGAGTCGATAAAAACGAGACCATACGCTCCCACATTGGGGCAGTAACGGAAACTTCCTTTGCCGTCACCATTGGCACCAATAACGCAAAAATCCGTACGATTGAGCACTTGCTGTCCGCTCTGGCCGCTCTTGGGATCGACAATATTATTATTGAAGTAGAAGGCCCCGAAATCCCGATTCTGGACGGAAGCGCAGCAGGTTTCGTAGATATTATATACGAAGCCGGAATTAAAGAGCAGGACAGGAGAATGCCCTATATAAAAATCCTCAAACCCGTTATACTCGAAAACGGAGAATCGAGTATAATGGCCTTTCCATACGACGGAAGAAAGATATCCTTCCGTATGCACTTTAAAAATCATTTTCTCGGAGAACAGACCTTTTCCATAGATATCGACAAAGAATCCTTTGTAAGAGATATTGCTCCCGCCCGCACATTCGGTTTCCTCAGAGACGTGGAATACTTAAGGGGTCTTGGTCTTGCCAAGGGCGGTTCTCTGGAAAACGCCGTAGTATTCAGCGATACCGAGGTGTTGAATAAATCGGGTCTCCGTTTTCAGGACGAATGCGTTCGCCATAAG
This sequence comes from Candidatus Magnetocorallium paracelense, assembly GCA_029001845.1. Classification (GTDB taxonomy): domain Bacteria; phylum Nitrospirota; class Thermodesulfovibrionia; order Thermodesulfovibrionales; family Magnetobacteriaceae; genus Magnetocorallium; species Magnetocorallium paracelense. The sequence goes on from JAREWP010000087.1 coordinate 51,308, forward strand.
ATACTTGACAGCATAGGCGATTTTTCTCTGATAGGCTTCCCCATATACGGCCATATTATTGCAGAAAAATCAGGGCACACGACAAACATCAATTTCCTGATCGAACTTCTCACCAATACGGACAGTTGGGAAGTCATGACAGACGACCCGAAACCCACAAAACCGATTTTTTCCTACAGCTATATATAATATTACAAAAATAATTCCGAATTGGAGAATTCAGGAATTGAGTAATTCTTATATCTGATTGTCGCCCCACATACGATAATCTCCTATTACGGATCTTCTTGCGCAGGACTGAATTTTAAGCGACTAAAGATTCTGATTTAAAAGTATTTCCAGCTTCTGAGCCACTTTATCTGCTGCAAATCTCTTCTTTATAGTTTCAGCCCCCCTCCAACCCAGGAGGCCGTAAAAAAATCTGTTGCTTAGCACTTTTTTTACTGCACAGTACAAGGCTTCCGTGTCGCACTCAGGGAAAAAAACGGCATAGTTTTTACTTTTATCGAAACTCAAATAGGAAGGAATATCACTGGCGATCGATGGCAGCCCCGATGCCAATGCTTCTGCAAAGGGCAGGCCGAATCCCTCTGTTCGTCTTGATGGCGCTATCAATAAATCTGAAGAGCGGTAAAGCGAAGCAAGTTCCTTAGGCGGGATATTGAGATGATATTCATCTATTTTGGTAATGTTTTGTTCCTTTTCGGACAATGGCAAATAAGAGACTCTGATTAAATAAATCTCCGTCCCCTCTTTTCGCAGCCTCTCTATTGCCGGTAAGGCGACATCGATTCCCTTCATGGAACTTTCATACACCCCGTACAAGAGTACCTTATAAGGCTCTTTAGGTCCCAGGAAGCGCCTGAAACGTGATACAACGGATGGAGTGCGATATATTTCCGTATCTACGATTTGGTCCACGCATATGACATCATCCGAATTCAGATTGAATTCTCTGACCAACTCCTCAGTCAGCCACTGCCCTACAGTAAGTTTTTTAAGAGGCAGGCGATAGGTCTCCATGATAAGTTCTCTTTTGTCACGGTATTCAGGTAATGCCCACTCAAATCCCTGTACCAGATGGGCGTGTATTTTGGAATCGAATTCCGATACATTTGATAATGTTGTCCAGAAGGTACCGATTACAATATCGAAGGAATTATCTTGTTTATACTCGGAGAAGGCGTTAAGATAGATGATATCTACATCGTAGTGATACCACAAATGCAGGTGCGGGCCTAATGAAAGAATAGTAACACTATGTCCCCGTTGTTTAAGAACCCTGGCCTGATCGAAGACTACCCTCACACCTCCGCAGAGTTCGGTGCTGGCAAGTAAATAGCAGATATTTAGTTGTTTCATATTAGGCCCTTAAGGAGCCTGTATCGACAATTATTTGTCGATCCTGAGTAAAAAAACAAAAGTAACTGTTCACTGTGATCTGAGGTCAGAGGTCAGTTGAAGGTAAAAGAGAGTTTTTTTATTGAATTCCATGAGCATAATTGGCATTTTCAACCTTTTCTGAGTTATTACTGCGAAAAATAAGACCAATTTTTTTAAACAGACCACCGATCCCTGAACTCTGTAAACAGTTACAAACAAAATATGAATCGACAATCGACAATCGACAATCGAAAATCGAAAATCGTCTATATTGGTATTATATGATCGATTCGATTATCTTTTCCCAGGAATCTATTATTGAAAAGTGTCCGCCGCCAGGAAGGAATCGGGCATGAGTTTTTGGGATTTTGTTTTCCATATATTTACCCATCTGAATCGGAGTTACCGGATCGTCTTCCCAGTACCAGAGATCGACATTTATTGGGATATCTTCCAGTTTAAACCCCCAGGGAGAGACTATAATTTTTGCTTCCTTTGTCCAGCCTTTTACGCCATGCCTGACAGCTTCGGTATAAGTTGCCTTAAACCACTCTTTCACATCGGGATTGCGGAGTACTTTTTTATCGGCGTCGGAAAGGATGGCGCCCAGTTCAGTAATTGCATCGTCTGGGGTATGAAGAATTTTCTTGGCCTGCATCCAAATCATTAAGCGCAGAATAGAGGAGGGAAGTATTTTACTCATCTCGAATGAAGTGCGCCAAGCTTTATTCATACCTTCGCAGGCGCCTTTGCGATCGATCGGTGCGGAGCCGCTGATAATCGCCGCATTTGTAATTCTTTCCGGTATTTTGTACGCGCATGCAGCTACATAGGGACCTCCTGCGGAAAATCCGAAAAGAGCGAATTTGTCTATATGCAGAGCATCGGCCAATTGCGCGATATCGTCAGGGAAGTCTGTCAGTTTTCTTTCGGGACAGAAATCGGAAAATCCGTAACCTGGGCGATCGGGAGTAATAAGGCGAGCATTCATCATCAGGACAGTTTCGATTTCCTTGCGCCGAATCAGGCGTGAACCCGGATTGCCGTGGATAAAAAATACCGGAGTATCATTATTGTCTCCATAATCGGTATACGCCAAGAGGCGACCGGTTTTTAACTGGATGGTTTTGTCTTCCATAAGATAGTAAGAATAACAGAGTAATTATTAAAAATACAATTTATCTAAAAAAAAGCATTTAGCAGTCAGCGATCAGCTGTCTTGTTTTTAATTACAACAACTCACAGCTTACATTATACTCATCTGCCGGGTGATGTTTCTTTTTTAGCATAATCTCTGGTATTCCCTCAGCTGAAGGCTGCCCGCTGATAGGTGACTGTTGTTTTTAGTTATCTCTAAAATAGACTGATATCACTATTCCTTACTTAAAAACTTTTATAACTTGCAGTAATCAGGGACACAGGTGTTAATCATCCCAAAATGAAGGGATTCGGATATTAGTTTAAGAAATCAAAATGAGATCATTGAAAAAAAACGATGCTTTATGTTAATCTCATGCTTTTAAAACACACGCTAATTCGTTGGCTCTCCTTACAGGACGTCAACCGTTTATATTCGGTCTTTGTTATTTTAAGGTTCTATAAACGTTAGCAGAGGAAAAACCGTTGAGGAGGATTTATTATGGTCGTATCAATGAAAGAACTTCTTGAGTCAGGTGTTCATTTCGGGCACCAGGTCAAACGATGGAACCCGAAGATGAAAAGATATATCTTCGGAGAGAGAAATGGTATTTACATTATCGATTTGCAAAAAACGCTGAAAGGTATCGAAGAGGCTTACAACTTCTTGAGAGATGTCGCCGCTTCCGGTGAGACAGTGCTTTTTGTAGGTACAAAAAAGCAGGCCCAGGACGTAATCGTAGAGGAGTCGAACAGGGCGGGAGCCTTTTATATTGACCAGAGATGGCTGGGCGGGATGTTGACGAACTTTTCCACAATAAAAAAGAGTATCGAGAAACTTAAAAAGATCGAAACAAAAAAGGAAGACGGTACATATGAGCGCCTTACCAAGAAAGAGGTTGCAAAACTCGAAAAGGAACGTTTAAAACTTGAAAAGAATCTCGGAGGAATTAAGGAGATGAAGGATATTCCCGGGGCTGTCTTCGTTATTGATCCTCGCAGGGAAAGTATAGGACTGAAAGAGGCTGTCAAGCTTTCGATCCCCATAGTAGCAGTAGTGGATACAAACTGTGATCCCGACAATATCGATTACGTAATCCCGGGCAACGATGACGCCATAAGGGCGATCAAGCTGCTTACATCCAAAATGGCCGATGCAATACTCGAAGGCAAGGACAAACTGGCTAAACAAATTGAAGAGGAGGCTCAGGCTTCGCAGATCGAAGAAAGGAAGCTTCAGGAGGAAGCAGCAGCAGAAGAAGAAGAGGAGGTAACGGAATGACAATATCGGCCGCTATAGTCAAAGAACTGAGGGACAAGACCGGCGTAGGAATGATGGAGTGCAAAAAAGCCCTTGTAGAGGCGTCGGGAGATTTGGAAAAGGCTAACGAGATTTTAAGGAAACAGGGCCTTGCCGCCGCCGCCAAAAAGGCGGACAGGCAGGCATCGGATGGTTTGATTTATTCTTATATTCATATGGATAAGATAGGGGTACTCCTTGAAATAAACTGTGAAACCGACTTTGTTGCAAAAACCGACGATTTCAGAAATCTTGCAAAGGATATTGCAATGCACATAGCAGCGGCAAACCCTTTGTATCTCGATGAAAACTCAATTCCCGCCGATATCGTTGAAAAGGAGAAGGAGATATATAAGGATCAGGTAAAAAACAAGCCCGCCAATATTGTAGATAAGATTGTCGAAGGAAAAATCGAAAAATTTTATTCCGAAAACTGCCTTTTGAAACAGATTTTTATTAAAGATCCCGATCAAAAGATGAAAATCGGAGACCTGGTAACTGAAAAAATAGCAAAACTCGGAGAAAATATAGTTGTGCGCCGTTTTGTCAGATTTCAGCTTGGCGAAGGGAATTAAGGGACTGTTTACGATGAAATACAGCAGAGTGCTGGTAAAATTAAGCGGAGAAGCTCTTATGGGCGAAAAGGAATACGGTATTTCATCGTCCGTTCTTGAGTATATGGCTCTGGAAATCAAATCGGTTACCGATTTGAATATTCAGACTGCCGTCGTTATTGGAGGGGGCAATATATTCAGAGGAATCGAGGCCTCAGGCAAAGGAATAGAGCGGACCACGGCGGATTATATGGGAATGCTCGCCACCGTTATTAATGCTCTGGCCCTGCAAAACGCTTTAGAACGTATCGATATTCCCACAAGAGTACAGTCGGCAATAGAGATGAGAGAGCTTGCAGAACCCTATATAAGGAGAAAAGCGGTTCGCCATCTTGAGAAAAACAGAGTCGTGATTTTTGCGGCAGGCACAGGTAATCCCTATTTTACCACAGATACGGCGGCAGCACTAAGAGCAATGGAGATTAACGCCGATTTAATTATGAAGGCGACCAAAGTCGACGGAATATACTCGGAGGACCCGGTAAAAAACCCGAACGCCTCGAAATATGACAGCATATCCTATATCGATGTACTTAATAAGGGATTGTCAGTTATGGATTCAGCAGCCATATCGCTGTGTATGGACAATAGTCTGCCTATTATAGTATTTAATTTAAAAATTCAGGGAAACCTGAAAAAAGCCGTGCAAGGCAAAAAGATCGGTACCTGCGTAGGAGGTTAAATAATGGATGAAGCCGTTAAAAACAAAACGAAATCACGTATGGACAGCACGATAGAAGCGTTAAAAAAGAATTATTCCGGCATTCGTACCGGAAGAGCCTCTCTTTCGCTTCTCGATGGTATACGAGTAGATTACTATGGAAGCGAGATGCCTTTAAACCAGGTTTCGACGCTGGGTACTCCCGACGCCAAAACGATAACGATACAACCTTGGGATCAAAAGGTTATTTCCGCCATAGAAAAGGCGATTCAGAAGTCGGACCTCGATCTTACACCTAACAATGACGGTAAAATGATAAGAATCAACATTCCTCCCTTAACTGAAGAGAGAAGAAAGCAGTTGGTAAAGGTCGTTAAAAAGAAAGCCGAGGAGTCTCGCGTAGCAATAAGAAATATCAGAAGAGATTCCAATGAAGAGCTGAAACGCCTTGAGAAGGATGAACATATAAGCGAAGATGAGACCAGGAGGGCTCAGAACGAAGTACAGCAAATCACCGATTCTTATACAAAGCAAATCGACGAGATACTGGAACATAAAGAGAAAGAGATTATGGAGGTTTAAATATGTATGCCAACTTCATGGTAAAAGTCGAAGACGCTAAACTCCCTGCCCTTCAAAAGGCGTTAAAAAGCGCAGGAATCAAGGTAAGGAGTATTGTAGAGGTTTATAAAGAGGGTGATGAAAAGTCCGAGAATAAAGAGGCCGAAGATCAATAGAAGACCTTTTCCAGGAAGAGCCCCTTTGCCGGTGCAGTAGGGCCGGCAGCCTTTCTGTCTTTCACGGACAGAATATACTCTATCTCCATTGGAGCGATTCGACCTCTTGCCACATCCATCAGTGTTCCTACAATATTTCTTACCATATACCTCAAAAAGCCGTTCGCCTCAATAATGATTTTTATACAGTCACAAGACAGAGCCGGAAACAGAGGGATTCCTCCTCGCTCTGTTTTAATATCAAAGATTTCCCTGATAGTACTTTTTACATCGCTGCCTGTGCATGAGAATGACATGAAGTCATGAGTACCGATAAGATATCCCGACGCTTCGGTTATTAAATCGGCATCAATCTTTTGCCTGATATGCCAGGTATAATTTCTAAGAAAGGGGCTGAGAACGGGGCTGTTAGAAATAATGTAAAAGTATCTCTTTTTTTTTGCATCATATCTCGGATGAAAATCAAGTGGCGCATCTTGTGCATGAGTTATTCTGATATCTCCCGGAAGTAGTGAATTCAGTGCTTTTCGAAATATCTCCGCCTCAAGTCCGACTGTTGTCGAGAAAACCGCTGTCTGGGCAATAGCATGCACTCCTGAATCGGTCCTGCCGGAAGATATGACAGCATTATTTTCTCCGGTTATTCTGAAAAGAGCCCGCTCAATAACTTCCTGAATGGTTACTGCATTCGGCTGCCTTTGCCATCCATGGTACATCGTTCCGTCATATTGAATCTCAAGTAGTATTTTTTTCATAATTTTTACTGTAATTTTATCACATCCCATCAAAATTTTAGACAAAATAAATTCATATCTGTTAAAATGTAACGTTATGATTCTATTTGAAAAAAGACTGCACGACAATATAAGAGAGGGGAAAATTACTCTTACTTTCAGATTATGGGATACTCTTAAGGTTTTACGGGGGAAAATATACAGGTCCCATAATCTCGGTTTGCTCAGAGTACTTGATGTTGATTTCAAAAAGATACAGCACATTACACCGGAAGAGGTCAGAAGATGCGGGTACGATACTCTGGACGATTTAAAGACCTCCTTTAGTAATGACGACGAGATGGACATGGATGACGAATACGAAAGAGTAGTGCGGATCGAGTTCGAATATATAGGCGAGGATATCGAGAATTATAAAAAGGCGATGGGTAATGTAAAGGACTCAGAGATTTTTAAGATTAAAGAACAACTCCTCGTGCTTGAGCAAAAAAACAAAACCCCATGGATCAGAAAAACTTTCCAGCTCTTAAAAGATAAGGACTGTATGCTTACAAAAGATCTCGAGGCGGAGTTGGGTATTCCGGCCGAAAGAATCAAGCAATACATGAGGAAGCTGAAGACCCTGCACCTTGTCTCAAGCAACAGCAGAAAGGGGTACTCGATTACACCTTTGGGTTCAAAGCTTTTAAAACACTTTAATGCAAGGCATGACAATGAAGATATACTTGAAGCCGAAAATGAAGAAATCTGATTTTAAGCCCTTCGAAAAATCCGCCTTAGCGAATAGCCCGGGAGATAATAAATGACGACGAATGTATATCCTTTCAAAGGACTTTTGTACGATAACAGGAAGATAGATTTCTCCGACGTAATAGCTCCTCCTTATGATATCATTACACCTGAGAAACAGAGCGAGCTCTACGAGAGGAGCGAGCATAATATCGTCAGAGTTGACTTCGGCAAATCTTATCCCGATGATAATGAAGAGACGAATAAATACACCAGAGCCTCGGAAACTCTGCAGGGGTGGATAGAAAACGGCATTGTAACATTTTCCGAAAAACCTGCATTTTATCTCTATGAGTCCCGATATAATTTAGGCACGACATCAATAGTAATGAAGGGTGTCTTCGGTGCGGTAAAACTGGAGGAACTGGGAAACGGAATTTATCCACATGAAGAGACCAGATCGAAGCCTAAGGCTGACAGGCTGAATCTCATGTATTCCTGCAAAGCCAATCTGAGTCCTGTTTTTTCGCTGTACAATAAACCTGAAAATGCCATATCAGAGATTATGGAAAGGATTTCCAAGTCGAAACCATATATAGACTGCACCGACGATGAGGGACTAAAGCACAGATGTTGGATCATTGACGATAAAAAAGACATAGATTCAATCATTGAAGACCTGAGGGGAGTGGATATTTTTATTGCCGACGGCCATCACAGATATGAAACGGCAATGGAGTTTCAGAGGCAACAAAATGAAGGAGACAAAAAGAGTAAAACTGCCGCAAACTATGACAATGTTTTGATGTTACTTGTCAATATTGCGGACAAGGGAGTCTCTATATTCCCTACGCACAGGCTTCTGAAAGAGCTTCCCGACGAGCCGATTGATGTACTGAGAGATTATTTCGACGTGGAACATCATAAAGGCGATAAAGACATTATGAAAAAGATTAACGGGCATCGACACACTTACGGTATCTATCTTGCTGACAGAGAAGGCTTTTATACAGCCAAATATAAGGGCAACGGTGCAGACGATATCTCCTCGGAACTCAAAGATGTAGGAGTAACGATTCTCCACGAATTAATTTTTAAAAAGTTGTATAATGTAGAAAGCTTCGAATATGAGATGAGCCCCGACAAAACGATCGAAAAGGTGGATAACGGCGAATTCAAAGCAGCTTTTTTCCTCAATGCAACGGGAATCGAAGATATCGAGAAATCGGCGAAATTGAAAAAGAGGCTACCGGCGAAGTCCACATATTTTTATCCTAAAATACCTACAGGTTTAGTGATAAATTGTTTCTGAAAGTTGTAAAATAACCTAACCCGGCAAACGGTAACCTAACACGGATTAAGGCATAAGGCAACAGGCGCAAGACATAAGTAAAAATATTGTGACCATCTTGCGCACGATTTAACTCAAATGTCAATCATGGTTATACAGTGCGTAACCAAAAAAATATAAATGGCGTCGCACTGTCGTTCCTTTTTTTAATTTAATTTTAATTCAAACACAGGAGGTATTATGGCTTTAAAAGTCGGTATTAACGGATTCGGAAGAATCGGCAGAAATTTTTTCAGGGCATGTCTTGGTAACAACGATATTGAAGTGGTCGCAGTTAATGATATTACGGACACAAATACACTTGCCCACCTCTTAAAGTATGACTCAGTTATCGGAAACCTTGATGCTCAGGTAGAGGCGAAGGATGACAGCATCGTTGTAAACGGAAAGTCGGTAAAGGTGTTTGCTGAGAGAGATCCGGGAAATCTTCCCTGGAAGGATCTTGGCGTGGAGATAGCCATTGAATCAACGGGACTTTTCAGCAAGAGAGAGCAGGCGTCGAAACATCTTGAAGGCGGAGCAAGCTGGGTTTTAATCTCCGCTCCTGCCACCGAACCGGACACGACTGTCTGTATGGGCGTAAACAGCGAGACGCTGGATCCTTCAAAGCATAAGATCATTTCCAATGCATCATGCACAACCAACTGTCTCTCTCCGGTAGCAAAGGTGTTACATCAGGAATTTGGAATTGTAAAGGGTTTAATGACGACAGTTCATTCATACACAAACGATCAGAGAATTCTGGACCTTCCTCATAAGGATCTCAGAAGAGCAAGAGCCGGCGCGCTCTCCATGATTCCGACAACTACAGGCGCAGCCAGAGCTGTTGCATTGGTTCTCCCCGAACTGAAGGGTAAACTTGATGGTTTTTCCATTAGAGTGCCAACCCCTAATGTTTCGGTAGTCGATCTTGTTGTAGAAGTCAGCAAGAGCACAAGTGCTGAAGATGTAAACGCAGCTCTTAAAGCAGCAGCAGAAGGACCAATGAAAGGTGTATTACAGTACTGTGACGAACCTCTCGTATCCTCGGATTTTAAAGGAAATCCACACTCCTCTATTCTCGATGCAGCACTTACGAAAGTAATAGAAGGCAATATGGTGAAAGTGCTCTCGTGGTACGATAATGAGTGGGGCTACAGCTGTCGTCTCAGGGATCTGGCTCTCTATATCGATTCCAGGAGGTAATCATGGCTGTAAGTAAGCTTGTTATAACCGATCTGGATATTAAAGGTAAAAATACTTTTATCAGAGTGGACTTTAATGTTCCTCTCGACGACACGAAGCAGATAACAGACGACACGAGGATTCGTTCGGCCCTTCCGACGATCACAAAGGCCATTGAATCGGGCGCCAGAGTCATTCTTGCATCCCATTTGGGAAGACCAAAGGGCAAAGTCAATCCCGACTTCAGCCTTAAACCGGTCGCTGAAAGATTATCGGAATTACTCGGAAAATCTGTTGTCTTTGCTCCCGATTGTATAGGCCCCGAGGTGGAGAAACTCGCCAAAAACCTGAAAGACGGCGATGTTATGCTTCTTGAAAATGTGAGATTTCATGAGGGGGAAACCAAAAACAACCCTGATTTTGCAAAGGCTCTGGCAGGTCTGGCGGATGTTTTTGTCAATGATGCTTTCGGAACGGCTCACAGGGCTCATGCATCAACAGCAGGAATTACACAGTTCCTGTCTCAGTCGGCAGCAGGTTTTCTCCTTGAAAAGGAGATAGAATATCTTCAAAATGCAGTGAATAATCCTGTAAAGCCTTTTGTCGCGATAGTTGGCGGCGCCAAGGTATCCGGTAAAATCGGTGTGCTTGAAAATCTGGCCGATAAGGTCGATAAGGTAATTATTGGCGGTGGAATGGCAAACACCTTCTTTAAAGCCCAGGGCTATGAGATAGGTGACTCGCTGTGCGAAGACGATATGCTTGATGTCGCAAAAGGAATCCTTGAAAAGATGAAGGCCCATAACGTTGAATTCCTGCTCCCCGTCGACTGTGTAATCGCACAAAACGCAGAAGCCGGTGCAGAAACAAAAACCTCATCTGTAAAAGAAGTTCCTTCGGGCTGGAAGATTCTTGACGTAGGCCCTGAATCTTCCTCTATTTTTGCAAAGGCTCTTGACGATACGAAGACTATCGTTTGGAACGGCCCTATGGGATTATTTGAGATAGAGGAATTCTCTAACGGTACCTATGACCTCGCAAAGGCAGTGGCAAGCTCCTCGGCTACCAGCATTATTGGCGGAGGAGATTCCGTTCTTGCCGTAAAAAGAGCAGGCGTTACGGAAAAGGTTTCCTTTATTTCCACAGGAGGAGGCGCTTCTCTCGAGCTTCTTGAAGGCAAAGTGCTTCCCGGGCTGGACTCGTTAACGAATAAATAGTTTTTAAAGATACCTATTTAACCACGAAGATCACGAAGATCACGAAAAATGCAAAAAATTCTTTAAAACGACGTGCCCTTCGTGATCTTCGTGGTTAGTTTTTCTTACGATTGTTCTGATTTTAATTCTCTAAATTAGACTCAACTTCAAGTTTTCCTATCTATGATTACCTTTCTTTCAAAGAAGTCGGTTGAAATAGCCGTAACACTCCTTGGCATTACATTAATCAGCTTTTTTATAATCCATCTCGCACCTGGTAAGCCCACAGATATACTGACCGAATTAAATCCGAAAATTACTCCTGAAGCCAGAGAAATGCTTGAAAAATACTATGGTCTCGATAAACCGATAATCGTTCAGTACGGCTTGTGGATAAAGAGAATTTTAAAGCTTGACTTTGGCAATTCCTTTTCCACTGACCGCAGGCCGGTTATGGATAAAATAATGGAAAGAATTCCTATTACACTTACGATAAATGCGATTTCCATGGTGATTATTTTTATTATCGCCGTTCCTATAGGGATAAGCTCGGCAGTAAGAAGATATTCTCTTTATGACAGAATAACGACTGTATTTGTTTTTATCGGTTTTTCTGTGCCCGCTTTTTGGCTGGCGCTCCTTCTTATGCTCCTGTTCGGCATACATCTCGATATTCTTCCAATATCCGGGATAAAATCTTTGAATTACGAGAATTTCTCTACAATGGATAAGGCAGCGGACCTCATCAAACACCTTATTCTCCCTATCTTTGTTTCATCCTTTGGTGGTCTGGCCGGAATATCTAGATATATGAGAAGCAGCATGCTGGAGGTAGTAAGACAGGACTATATAACAACGGCAAGAGCAAAGGGGCTTTCCGAAAGCAAGATAATTTACGGGCACGCTCTTAGAAACGCCTTATTACCTATTATTACTCTACTCGGATTGTCCGTACCTGGTCTGATCGGAGGCAGCGTGATATTCGAACAGATTTTTGGTATTCCCGGGATGGGGCAGTTGTTCTATATGTCAGTTATGACAAGAGACTATCCGCTTATAATGGGAATATTGACAATTGGTGCTTTTTTGACATTAATCGGCAATCTCCTTGCAGATATCGGTTACGCCGTAGCCGATCCCAGGATAAGAAGGCAGGTATAGGTTGCTAAAAATAGTCTGGCAGAGGTTTAAATCGAACAGACTTGCCATGACCGGTGCGATTATAGTGTGTTCTCTGTTTTTTGTATCCATTCTTTCACCTTTTCTATCACCTTACGATCCAAGTGAAATTGACAGATACAATATTCTTTCACCGCCTGATGGAAAACATCTCCTTGGAACAGACGATCTTGGCAGAGACGTTTTAAGCAGAATGATTCATGGTTCTTCGATCTCCCTTGCCGTAGGGTTGGTTTCAGTAGGGATTGCAACTGTAATGGGAATTGTTTTCGGTTCGATTGCCGGATATTACAGAGGACTTATAGATGTAACAATAATGCGCTTTGTAGATATTATGCTTTCTATTCCTACTTTTTTTCTAATTCTTGCAGTAATTGCATTTCTGGAACCGGGCATTTGGAATATTATGATTGTCATAGGCCTGACTTCATGGATGGGCGTGGCGAGGCTTGTGAGAGCGGAGTTCCTTTCTCTGAAAAACAGGGAGTTCGTTCTGGCTTCCAAGAGTATCGGGTCATCGGATTTTAGAATTATTGTAAAACATATGCTCCCAAACAGTCTGGCGCCGGTAATCGTATCGGCAGTTCTTGGAGTGGCTGCAGCAGTGCTTGTTGAGTCTTCCCTTAGTTTCCTTGGAATAGGAGTGCAGCCGCCAACACCCAGTTGGGGAAATATTCTGACATTGGGCAAAGACAACATAGAGATTGCATGGTGGCTTTCCGTGTTTCCGGGACTGGCCATCCTCATTACGGTACTTGGATACAATCTTCTCGGCGAGGGGTTAAGAGACGCACTGGATCCGAGATTATGGGAGGAGTAGTTCTCTGTTACAGATCAACAGGAAATATCTGAAAAGCTTCGATTGGTATACATTAATTTTAGTATTGGTTATTACAGCCATCGGTATTATGTCTATCTACAGCGCAACAAGACCTGTACTATCAAAGGAGCAACCTATTTTTTATATAAAACAGATGATCTGGGCAGGTATAGGACTTATAGTGCTGTTACTCCTGTTGATTTTCGATTATATATGGCTTAAAAGATTCGCCTATTTCTTCTATTTTTTTATTATTCTTCTGCTTATTCTTGTCCTTGTTATTGGCAAGACGTCGATGGGGGCCAGGAGATGGTTGCACATTGGCAGCATTGCTTTCCAACCTTCGGAGATTCTAAGAGTCATTTTAATTATAGCCTTATCCAGATGGCTATCCTCATTCAAAGGAGTTATAACAAGATTATCTTTTTTACCTGTTTTTATAATTTTTTGCGCTATACCTTTTCTTTTTCTTGTAAAAGAACCCGATCTCGGCACGGCTCTAATTCTCTTTGCAATTTTTTTTCTCGTTTCTCTGACTAAAGGATTTGAAAAGAGTTTTATAACAGGGCTGGTTATATTCAGTTTGTTGGCGTGTATTGTCTTTGGCAAGGTTATATGGAGCGGCCTGAAGGGTTATCAAAAGAACCGCATAGTAGCATTTATCGATCCGGGTGTGGATCCTTCAGGTATAGGTTATCAGATCGAGCAGTCAAAAATAACTATAGGCTCCGGCATGATGTTCGGCAAGGGGTATTTACAGGGCACACAGGGGCCACTGAGATTTCTTCCTGAAAAACATACGGATTTTATATTTTCAGTTTATGCAGAAGAGTGGGGGTTCGTCGGCAGCGCGTTTCTCCTGTTTCTCTATTTCCTTTTACTGATGAGGGGTTTCGATACAGCTATCAAAACGAAAGACGATTTTGGCAGATTTGTGGCTATGGGCATATCTTTTATGTTCCTCATTTTCTTTTCTATTAATATGGGAGTCGTTCTTGGTATAATGCCTGTTGTAGGCGTGCCGCTTCCATTTATGAGTTATGGCGGCTCTTCCCTTGTCTCAAATTTTATAGCAGTCGGAATTTTAATAAATATCAGGATGAGATACACAGGCGTCTTTTATTATAGATAGCATATTTGGTATAATAACCCACTCTATCGGCGGTGTAGCTCAGGTGGTTAGAGCATGCGGCTCATATCCGCAGTGTCGGGGGTTCAAATCCCTCCACCGCCACCAAAAAAGTTTTCAAAATCAATGACTTAGAGAGCTGATTGTTTGCGTGATGACGATTTGATGACTATTTCCGACGACGCTTAATTGACTCTATTTCCTGCCTTTCATAAATTATCCCCTGTTCCATGACGCCCAAGTGGGTTAAATAGATGAGGATTAAAGCAGTTTTACCAAAGCGGCGACTATGGCTATACCTGTCACCAGCATACCTCCGAGTCTTATTGTAAGATCATGTTTAAGGCGGAGCTCAAGCTCCTTAAGGTCACGTTTTGTAGCAAGCTGTTCAGTCAACTAATTCAGCTATGGTTTCAGCCTGTACTTCGGCTTGCTCTTCTCTGTAAAACCGACATTTTTTAAGCTTTTTAACATATGCATGGGTATCGAAAACAATTGTAGCCACTTTTTATTATACAGGGAAATTATTATAAAAAAAGGGCCTGCTTAAGGAAACAGGCCCATATACAGATAAAAAATTATAAACTTCTTAAACAAGTAGAGGTGCAATAACGAGTGATACGATTGACATGAGTTTGATTAGAATGTTCATTGAAGGACCGGAGGTGTCTTTAAAAGGATCTCCTACCGTATCGCCTACAACAGCGGCTTTGTGAACGTCGGAACCTTTACCGCCCATGTGGCCCTGCTCAATATACTTCTTTGCATTATCCCAGGCGCCTCCGGCATTCGCCATCATGAGAGCGAGTAAAACACCTGCTACGGTTGCTCCGGCCAACATTCCTCCCAAAGCATGAGGACCTAATATAAACCCCACCAGCACCGGGCTGAAAATGGCAACCACGCCGGGAAGTATCATCTCTCTTAAAGCTGCAGCAGTACTTATATCGACGCATCTTTTCGTATCGCCCTTTACTCCGGGCTTACCTTCTAACAGACCGGGAATCTCTCTGAACTGCCTTCGTATTTCTTCAACCATCCTCATAGCCGCCTTACCGACTGATGTCATGGTCAAAGCTCCGATAAAGAAAGGGATGACACCACCTATCAATAAACCGATAACTACTAACGGTTCAGTAACGATAATCTGAAATGCCTCACCCATTTTCGCTTCAATAGACTGAGTATAAGCAGAGAAAAGAGCCAATGCCGTAAGAGCGGCGGAACCGATTGCGAAGCCTTTACCTATGGCGGCCGTTGTATTACCGATGGCATCCAGGCTGTCAGTTATCTTTCTCGTGTCCTCGCCAAGACCTGCCATCTCGGAAATACCGCCCGCATTGTCCGCGATTGGGCCATAGGCGTCGACACTCATGGTAACGCCGATTGTACCGAGCATTCCTACGGCTGCGATGCCTATTCCATAGAGACCGGCGATTTCCGATGCAATATAAATGGCTATACACATTGCCAACACCGGCAAAGCAGTGCTTTCGAGTCCTACAGCCAGGCCGGTTATGATATTTGTGCCCGGACCGGTTTTGCTGGATTCAGCTATCTTTACGACAGGGCCTGCCGCCGTGTAATATTCAGTTAAGAGACCAATGGAAATGCCCCCTACGGAACCAATAAAAATCGCCCAAAACACAACGGATTTTACGTCCATAGCGGCGCAGACAAAAAAGGAGAAAACAAGAAAAAGTCCGGCTGCGATGAATGTAGAATATCTGAGAGCGGCCGCTGGGTTAATTCCCTTCAATATTTTCATTGAAAATATTCCCAAAACAGAGGCGGCAAAACCCATCATGGCGATT
The DNA here is from genome assembly GCA_029001845.1 of Candidatus Magnetocorallium paracelense. GTDB lineage: Bacteria > Nitrospirota > Thermodesulfovibrionia > Thermodesulfovibrionales > Magnetobacteriaceae > Magnetocorallium > Magnetocorallium paracelense. The sequence goes on from JAREWP010000087.1 coordinate 67,256, forward strand.
ACGACAGGCAAAACCATTAAAGAATTTGTATTACCTAAAAGAGCAATCTTAGAACCTGCGACAGCAGTAGCGCCAAGGGCAATCGTTGCTATTATGGAACCAACATATGATTCAAAAAGGTCTGCGCCAAGACCGGCGACATCGCCCACATTATCACCCACATTATCAGCGATAACACCGGGATTTCTCGGATCGTCTTCAGGAATGCCGGCTTCCACTTTTCCGACAAGGTCAGCGCCGACGTCTGCGGTTTTGGTGTAAATTCCGCCGCCTACGCGCATAAATAAGGCTATTGACGAAGCGCCCATGGCAAAACCATTAATCTTGTAAGCCGTTTCAGGATTACCGAAAAGATAAAAGAAAATTCCCACTCCAATCAACCCAAGACTGGTAACAGCCAGCCCCATCACGGAACCGCCACTAAAGGCTATGGAAAGAGCTCTTCCGGCATCAGGCTTATACATATCCGCAGCCTGTGCAGTTCTGGAGTTTGCCTTTGTCGCTGATTTCATACCAAAGAAACCGGCGACAATCGAACAGACGGCGCCGCTTAAATATGCCAGGGACGTTCCAGGTCCCAATGTCGGCACCATAAATATAAGTACGGCAATAGCAGCGACAACAATGATCAATATCTTATACTGCCTCTGAAGATAGACCATGGCTCCGGAGTAAATTTCATTCGCAATATCCACCATTAATTCCGAACCGGCAGGTTGTTTAACCATATTAAGGTAAATCAAAAGCGCGATCAAAAGACCTCCCGCTCCAAACACCGGGGCCAAAGTTACTAATTGTTCCATAATCTCTTTCTCCTTAACAGCGAATCAAAAAAACGCTGTTTTCAAGATTTAATTTCGGACATATTTTAAAAATAAAATAATTACATAACATAGAGTATCTCTTTAAAAAAAGAGGTTCTACACTATACAACATCTCTGTTCGCCATCTTCGCATATGTTATTGCCGTTGTTCTGTATACCATGTGTGCGAGTTTGGAAAAGGGGAGATAAGCGATTATGTAAAAAACAACAATTAAATGGGCAAAATACATGGGGTATGCCAAGGACGCTGCGTTTGCGAGCCTTAATACTTCTGACAATATACCGGTCACACATACAGCGAAAACCATTATAGCAAGAGTCCAGTCAAAGGAAGAGCTCACTGAAGAGAACCCCTTATCTTTAACTCTGTTTGCAAACATCATGATCGAGCCTATCAAAAGAATGGCGGCGCTTGCGTTACCTGTCAATTTAAACACGCCTCTATAGAGTCCGGCGGCAGCCTCGCTGCCAAAGATAGCGACTGCATCGGGATCGTTTAACGGATATGGAGATTCCCAGTTCAGACCATAAAGGTTAAAAACTGCCCAGTTGGTCGTTATAAACAGACCGACAAAACCAAAAAGAACCAGTCTGTGCGCCCATACTCTGTCTTTATTGGCGTCGCATTTATCGAACTTGCTGTGCGAAACGATCTCTTTAATTGTCGCAATCAGTCCGGAAAGAATTGTGCCTGAGGCCATGAGTTTATAAGGATTCTTATTCAAACTCTTCCAGAATCTCCCGATGCTGACAACAAATGAAATCGTAACAAGTAGAGCGATAGGGACAAAAATAGTATCAACAAGAGAAATTGGAAAGAACTTGGAAAATACAACTTCACCCTCCGGAATTTGGAAAAAATAACCGGTTTTTATTTTCATAGCGATCATAAAAATAATAGCCGGTATCAGAAGAGCCAGCCATATCATCTTAGGCTCGCCGAGAATCTTTCCAAGGCCCTTGGGAAAGGCGTTTTCCTGTATGGCTATCTTTCTTAACGCGGAAAGCACATCACCGGGGCCGGCGCCTCTGGGGCAATACTTGGAGCAGTCGTTACAATTATGGCAGAGCCAGATGTCAGGGTTATTTGCAAGATCGTCCTTTAATCCCCATTGAGCCATTATCATCTCTTTCCTGGGAAAGGGATTATCGTCAGGGGAAAGAGGGCAAATTACTGAACAGGTAGCACATTGGTAACACTTCTTCATTGTCTCCGCACCTGCGCCTTTCAGGCTTTTTATAAAGCCTAAATCAGGTGTCAAGACGGTTTCATCAGCCATAAAATACCTCCAAAATATGATGTAAAAATTAAAGAATTAAATATAAAATTAAAAAATTTAGGGATTGAGGAATTTAGGAATTAAAGAAACCTTAATCCCTAAATTTTCTATTGTAAATAATAGATTGTGTCAATATTCTGTTAGGGATTGAGGGAGGAAAAATTCCGAATCCCTCAATCCCTGAATTGCTTAATTAGAAATCATTAAAAACCTTTATATGGATTTGCGCCTATATCATCTATTTTCTTGTAAAAATCTTCCATAATCTGCGGCAGTTTATCCCACTCATTTATGGCAAGCTGCACCTGCTCCACTCTTTCGGCTTCGAGCATGAGCCTGTCCAAAGTTTCCTGAACCTTGCCAAGACGTTCACTGGCCATCTTACTTCCCTTTATATAGTGGCACTGGTAATCGTCGCCATACTGACAACCGACAAGCAACAATCCGTCAATGCCTTTTGAAAGTGCGTCAGCAACCCATACCAGGTTCGTGCCGCCAAGACATCTCAGAGAAATAAATCTGAAATGAGGATTGAGATTCATTCTGTTGAGAGCTGCCATATCAATGGCCGGATAGGCATCGTTTTCACAGATCAGACAAACGATAAAGGTACCCTCATCAGGCACCTGAATTGCTTTAATCATAGAGGAGATCATATCCACAGTGTAATCTTTAAAAGAGATAATACGTTGAGGACATGCGCCCATACAGGTGCCGCATCTGCGACAGCGATAAGGATTCTCTTTCGGTGTTCCTTTTTCATCCTCATCCAATACGCCAAAAGGACACTCAACTGTACAGCGCCTGCACTGGGTGCACGAATCCAACCTGAATTCCGGAAAAGTCTGGTCCCACGTTCTCGGATGTACGGCTTTACCCTGCGACGTCTGTTCCAGGCACTGAATCGCCTTAAGAGCAGCGCCTGTGGCGTCATTTACCGATTGATTGGAGTCCATTGGATGTCGTACAGCGCCTGCGGCGTATATGCCGGTTCGCCTCGTTTCATAAGGGAAACAGATAAAATGGGAATCAGGAAAACCATATTTCAGATGAGGAAGTTCAGGAGATTGCCTGTACTTGAGGTGCAGAGTAGTAGGCGTTGGCATCAATTCCTCGATCACACCGTCCTGAGTCTCCTTTTGTTCCATTACACCGACATACTCTTCTGTTAAATTGTTTGGTTCATAACCCTCCGGTAAAAGGTTTGTAACCATCCCTGCTGCAAGCACAACAACATCAGCCTTGATCTTCATCTCCTTACCAAGGAGTTGGTGATTTACATTCACTTCTATGCTGCCATCCGACGCCTCCTCCATACCCAGAATTTCACCCTTTGTAAGGAAAATACCGTCATCATCCTGTGCAGCTTTATAGAAATTCTCATAAAGTCCGGGAGTACGCATATCCTTATAAATGATATATGCTCCTGCATCGGGATTCAGCTCTCTCACATATTTGGCCTGCTTTAACGAGACATTACAACATACCGAGGAACAGTAGGGCAGATGCTCTGCATCTCTCTGACCGGCGCACTGTACAAAAAGAACACTTTCCGCCTTTTTACCGTCAGAAGGTCTGGAGATTGCACCCTTTGAGGCCATTTCCTCCATCTCTACATTAGTTACAACATTTTTATACTTGCCATATCCCAAGTGTTCAAGTTTTGAAGGATCATAGGGCTTCCAGCCGGTGGCGACAACAACAGCTCCTATGGTGATGGTCTCGCTTGAGCCGTTATTTCCCAATGTAACGTTAAACATACCGGGCTGTCCCTCTATTTGGGAGATTTCCGTATTTGTATGAACCTTTATCTTATCGTTGCCTTTTACGGCTTCGATCTTTTTGTCTATGGCGGGCTTAGTAAGCTCACTATATGGTTCGGCAGTAGGATAGCCCTTATACATTTTCTTGGACCAGCCGCCCAATTCGGAAGACTTCTCTACAAGGACAACCTCCTGACCGGCATTGGCGCATTCCAATGCAGATGTAAGTCCCGTTACTCCGCCTCCGACTACCATAATGGTCCTGTTGATGTCCATGATATTCGGTACAGCAGGTTCAGCCTTACCGGCTCTGGTAATACCCATTCGAAGATTATCATCAGCTATAAGCTGTGTAGTTTCCTCATTCGGAGGCTGTGTCCAGACAACGTGTTCTCTTAAATTCACCCTCTCTGTTACATATTTAAGGGTATCGAAATCGAAAGCATCTTGATTCACTCTTTGAGAGCAGGCTGCTACTACGATTTTATTGACGCCCTCATTGTTTAGATCCTCCTTTATAACATTCACACCTTCATCGCTGCACAGAAAGGGATGGGTCTTACAAACAGGGGCGCGCATTTCACCGGTTGCTACCTGTTGAAGTTTCTCTACATCAAGGGCGTCGCCTATTCCGCAGTCCGTACAGATATATACTCCGATTTTGTTTTCACTCATCTCTCCTTACCTCCTTACCACACTTTGAATACTTTTTAACGCCGCTCCGGTGGCATCCTGTAGTGATGTGGTAACATCACCGGGACTCTTTGCTACACCGGTGGAGTATACTCCTCCGCTCTGTCCGTTAAGGGAAATAAAGCCGTTTTCTTCTACTTTTACGCCTGGAGCGGCGCCGGCTTTCAGAGATGGTTCCATACCTGTTGCAAGGACAACCATGTCAACGGTCTGGTGAATTTTACCGCCGCCTTCCACATCCTCGACTGTCAAAACGGGATCGCCCGTTGCGCTGTCCTCTTCTATCTTTGCGACCTTACCTTTTATCATCTTTACATTTTCATCTTCATCGACTTTTTTCAAAAATGTCTCGTATTTACCGGGAGCTCTGAGGTCTATATAATAAATACTCACATTCGAATCGGGCGCTTTTTCCCTTATATAAGTCGCTTGTTTCAGAGAAGCCATGCAGCAAATTGCCGAACAATGGATCAGATGATTTTCGTCTCTCGAGCCGGCGCACTGGACAAAGGCGATATTTTTTACTTCCTTATTGTCGGAAGGCCTTAAAATCTTACCCTTCGTCGGGCCGTTCGGTGCGGAAAGTCGTTCCATCATCATATTTGTAACTACATTCTGAATTTTGCCGAAACCGAGATTATCCATATTCTCTGCATTATAGGGATTCCAGCCGGTGGCGAATACAATACTTCCCACATTCACCTCGACACTATCAGTCTTCATATCAAGATCTATAGCATTATATTTACAGGCTTCCACACACTTGGCGCATGAAGAGCCGGTGCAAACGTTCTTATCTATTACATATCTCATTGGGAAAGACATTTCATGGGGCATATATATTGCCTTTGTCTTATCTAATCCGAAATTAAACTCGTTCGGTCTCTCAACAGGGCATACTTCCACACATTTATCGCAGGCTGTGCACTTTTCGTTCACAAGCCTCGGATTTTTTCTTATACGAGCCGTGAAATTACCCTCGCTGCCGCTTACGCTTTCCAGTTCTGACATTGTGTATACAGTGATTTTCGGGTTTGTCTTAATTCTTCTGAAGTTCATCTCAAGCCCGCAGTAAGGCGGACAAAGCTTTGGGAAATATCTGTTTAACTGAGCAACCCTTCCTCCCAGGTAGGGATTCCTTTCAACGATTATTGTATTGTAACCTGCCTCGGCGGCCTCTACAGCTGTCGTTATGCCGCTGATTCCGCCGCCTACCACCAATATGGCTTTATTATCATCTGACATTTCATCCTCCGCTATTTAGCATACTCTGAAAATTAGAATAGAGGGGCGATAGGAAACCACCCCTCTATATAGTAAAAAGTAGTCAAAAAAAGTCCTTTTTATTTCTCAAATGTCGATTAGTCGGGAACGAGCTGTACATAATCTCTCTTCTCGACAGTCCATTTGTGCGTCTTTCTGTCGTATCTGGAAACAGTGAAGCACCTCCAGTTTTCATCGTCGACTTTGAAATAGTCGCCTCTGAAATAGTAACCGGGATATCTGGAATCTTCTCTGAAGAGGATATGCTGTGCATGCGCCTCACCGGCCATTATTCTGTGATAGTTCTCCCAGCATCTCATAAGCTCATGAAGATCTGCGGCGGCCATCTTGGATGCGTCTTCCTTCAACATCTCGAGCTGCTTCAGACCGGCTTCAAGCATGGTCTTACTGGTGAGATACCATGTGGCGACTCCGCCTACATACTCGTCCATGATCTTCTGGAGTCTTGCCTGAAGCATCTTAGGCCTGATGTAGTGAGGGTTGGTATAAGGATCGGTGGAGTAGTTTTTATATTTCTCATATATCTCGAATGGGAGATATACTTCGGCGAGAATCTCGTCAACGTCTCTTCCCAGCTCGGGTTTATAATCTGCATGATCGAGGCAGTATGCAACCATTGCTTTTGATGCCATTCTTCCTTCTGCGTGGGAACCGGAGGAGAACTTATGACCCGATGCGCCAACACCGTCGCCGCAGGTAAAGAGACCGTCTACGGTTGTCATTCTGTTATAGCCCCATGACCATTCGGCGGGAGCGCCCTTGATATCGCCAGGGCCGCTTACCCAGATACCTGCGCATCCGGCGTGGGAACCGAGGAGATAAGGCTCGGTCGGCATAATTTCGGAAGGAGTCTTGTCAGGTTCGATGTTCTGTCCTGCCCATACGCCTGCCTGACCGATACACATATCAAGGAAGTCTTCCCATGCTTCGGCTTCAAGGTGCTTGATCTGCTTGGCGTCCATGGTCTTGGCGAGTTCAGCCATTGCCTCGTGTGTCCTCATGAGGATCGGGCCTTTACCGGCCTTCATGTCGATCATCATCATGTGGTTTCTCATGGCAGTGGTGAGCTTGTGAGGATCTTCGGCGTATTTACCGAAATCTTTATTGGCTTCCTGAAGGTTTGTTACACAGTAATCTTCACCGAGGGAGTTTGTGGCTTTACACTTGAAGAAGAGGAACCATGCGCCAACAGGACCGTAACCGTCTTTAAAACGAGCCGGGACGAATCTGTTTTCCATAAGAACGAGCTCACAACCGGCTTCTGCAGCCAATGCATATGTGGTTCCTGCATTCCATACAGGATACCATGCCCTGCCCTGGCCTTCAGCGCTGGACCTCGGTCTGAATACGTTAACTGCGCCGCCGCAGGCAAGAAGCATACATTTTGCTTTAAAGACATATGCTTTGTGCTCTCTTACACTGAAACCGACGGCTCCGGCGATTCTTTTGGGATCGTTTTTGTCATGAATCAGTTCTATAATAAAAACTCTCTCATAAAGGTTCTGCTCTACGCCGGTTGCCTCCCTATTATATTCCAGAGCTTTCTTTGCGGCTTCAGCAACGATAACCTTGTAGGATTCGCCATTGATCATAATCTGCCATCTTCCCGATCTCACCGGCTTACCGCCTTCCGTGAGTTTGGGAGCGGGCTGCGATCCGTCCATTGTGTGTCCGTCATCTGCTCTTTTCCATACAGGAAGTCCCCACTCTTCAAAGAGATGGACCGAGTCGTCAACGTGTCTGCCTAAGTCATAAACCAAATCTTCCCTGATTACGCCCATAAGGTCTGCCCTTACATATTTGACATAATCGGCAGGATCGTTTTCTCCCATATATGTGTTAATAGCGGACAGGCCCATTGCCACTGCACCGCTTCTGTCTGAAGCAGCCTTATCTACCATCGTTATTTTAAGACCCTTTGGAGTGGCCCATCTGGCGCCTTCGAAAGCTGCGCCGCAACAGCCCATTCCGCCGCCGATAAGCAGAAGATCGGTTTCGATCTCTTCAACAGGGGGCTTTTCGCAAAATGACCATGTACAGGTTTCTTTTTCCATTTATTTCCTCCTTCAATATTTATCTTTATATTACAGATTTAAAACTAAAGAGTCGGTACTTCGGGAATAGTAAACAATCCCGGCTTCTTGAGATCATCGAAATTTGGCTCTGGCTTGCCTTTATAAGGATCGATCGAACCCTCTGCCGTTGTTCTTATTGGGAACTTAAATCTCTTAAGAGTCCCGTTTCTAAACTTTACGGTCCACATAATGGCGTCCGAACCTCTGAGAGGAATAACATTTCCGCCAAGAGGAATAAAATCTGCATATCCTCTTACTTCGATAGCCTGCTGCGGACAAATCTTTACACAGTTATAGCATTCCCAGCACTGATCGGTTTCCTGATTCCAGGCCTTCATCCTGTCACGGTCGAGCTTCATCAGGTTATTGGGACAGATGTACATACATGCTGTCTTTTCCTGACCCTTGCAACCGTCGCATTTCTCGTTAATTACAAAACTCGGCATAAAAAAACCTCCTTATAATGTGGTATTGGCTTTATAAGCCTTAATAATAAGCTATAGTAGTGGAAAGTGCAGTTTCTATTCACACTTCCCTTTACTACCAATAACTTTATCGCTTTGGATATATTAACCCTCAGCGTATTTGTGCATCTTAACTTCTACCTTTTCAGTGAGACCTGAGTAGTACTTCTTAAGTATTTCAAGAACTTCCGGCCTGCTGAAGTGATCTGGGACTTCCTCGTTCTCGGAGAGCATCTTTCTGAGCTTTGTGCCGCTAAGGATCATCCTGTCATCTTTCCCGTGAGGGCATGTCCTCATGGAAGCCATACCGTCGCACTTGAAGCAGTAGAAAGTCCAGTCTATTTTTAAAGGTTGAGTTTCAAGAGCATCTTTCGGAATTTCGTCAAATATATGGTGAGCATCGAAGGGTCCGTAGTAATCGCCTACGCCGGCGTGATCTCTTCCGACGATAAGATGGCTGCAGCCGTAATTCTGTCTGAAAAGCGCATGGATAAGCGCCTCTCTGGGGCCTGCATATCTCATGTCAAGGGGATATCCAGCCTGCACGCAAGTGTCTTTAACAAAATAATTATCCAGAAGAGTGTTAATCGCCTCTTTTCTTACATCGGCAGGTATGTCACCGGCTTTGAGCTTCCCGAGGAGCTGATGAATCAACACGCCGTCACAAATCTCGATAGCGATTTTTGCAAGATACTCATGAGACCTGTGCATGGGATTCCTTGTCTGGAATGCGGCAACCGTACTCCATCCCTTATCTTCGAAAATTTTCCTTGTCTCGGCCGGGGTCATATAAATGCCTTCAAAGTCCGTGGGGAACTTTCCTTCACTAAATACCTTTACGGTTCCGGCCAGATTGACATCACCCTGCTCCATAACCTTTGCTACGCCGGGATGCTCGGTGTCGTCCGTCTTAAAAACCTGCTTGCATTCATGGGCTTTATCTATTGTATATTTCTCCTTTACTACCATACAACCCATCAACTCGCCCGATTCGTCATCCACCAGGGCGACTTCGTCTCCGTCTTTAATGCTGTCAGCCTGTTCCTTGGTTGTGGAGAGGGTTATGGGGATCGGCCAGAAAGTGCCGTCAGCCATTTTGTAGTCGTCACATACGCCCTTCCAATCGGCCTGTCCCATAAAACCTTCGAGAGGCGTAAAACCGCCGATACCAAGCATTATAAGATCTCCCGTCTCTCTGGAAGACATTCTTACTTCAGTTAACGATTTCGCCTTATCTTTCGCCGCCTGGAGCTCGCCTCCGGTCAGCATAAGCGGTTTTAAGACTTTGTCCTTACCATGGGGATTAACTAATGCCATTATAAAAATCCTCCTGAAATAATATATTTTTAGAAAAGGGTTTATAATTGAAATACTTGTATGTGATGCAAGTTGTATTAATTATAGAATCCCTTAAATCCCGATTTAAAAACTTCCGGAAATGGAGAGACAGTCTCATAAAAGAGAGCAGATCCTTTCGAAAATCTCGTTAATCTCCCCAACCCCTTCGACACTCTTTAAGATTCCCTTTTTTTGGTAGTAGGCGATAAGGGGTTCAGTTTGTGCTTTATATACATCAAGCCTTTTTTTAATGGTTTCTTCGCGGTCATCGTCTCTCTGGTAAAGCTCGCCGCCGCATTTATCGCAGGATCCTTCCTTTGAAGGCGGTGTAAAATGCACATTATACATCTGATTGCAGCCCTTGCAGGTTCTGCGACCGGTTAGTCTTTTCATCAGAATACCGAAATCGACGTCTACGCTTAACGCCACATCAAGGGGAAGGTTTATTTCCGAAAGGACGTTATCGAGGGTTTCTGCCTGGGAGGTGTTTCTCGGAAAGCCGTCCAGAATATAGCCTTTTTTACAGTCATCCTGACCGAGCCTCTCTTTGACAAGGCCTATAACAACACTATCAGGTACAAGCTCACCCTTATCCATGTAACTTTTCGCCTCTTTACCAAGCGGAGTGCCTTCTGAGACAGCCTTTCTCAATATATCACCTGTTGAAATTTGAGGGATAGAAAACTTATCGATCAGTAACTTAGCCTGAGTACCTTTTCCGGCTCCGGGAGCCCCTAGCAATACGATCTTCATTAAAAAACCTCCGATTCTCTATTTTGAAGTAATGATTTCAGATTTTGATCAGAATGACACAAGGATAGCGAATGTATATCTTTAAATTTTAAATTCATTATTAATGGTTGAGGTTTAAAACGAATCGTCAGTTAAGATAGATGATCAGACGTTTTGGGTTGTCGAGAATCTATCCGAGAAACGTGTTGGATATATTAATAGAAGGTAAAATATAATGTCAAGAAAAATTTTAGAGGCTTTGATTTTTTTTTCAATGGCAAAACAAATTAGCGGTGATGTGCAGGAAAGTCTTTGAATGTGCTTTTGAATTTCCTGTTTACTCTAATTGTAATCCTCAAGTTTGCTCAATATATCAAAGGTATCTTCTTTAAAATCCTTCAAATCATCTATATCGAGGTCCATTTCGAACATTATATTTTCATGACGTTCCACCCACCTGCCTTCATCGGAATCTTTACCGCTGTTTATATTCGTAATATAGGCAAGCCAGCAAAATTCAGCCAGAAAGAGGATGGATGCAAGTCTCCTTTTTTCGATGTCGCTGTGAATATCTATATTTTGTTCATGATGGTACTGAATCACCCTGCAAATATGATCAGGGAGATGCCATGACTTTGCAACAAGAAACCCCGCTATGCAGTGGTTTGTATTATATCTCCTCTCTTCGATCAGCACAGCGGCTTTATCCTGTTCTATCGCCATATCGTAGACCTGCACATAATTGGAAAATCTTTTCAACATCAATGCGATGGAACAGTCATGAAAAAGCCCCAGCATATATGCCTCTTCCTCCGGAGCGGCGGCAGTCTTTTTGGCAATATGTGCTGAGATAGTCCCTACGATCATGGAATGGTCCCAAAAGTGATCACTCACGACGCCGCGACTGTTTAACGAATCTCGCAGAGTGGAAGAGAGAACGGTATTATAAAAATTTTTTAGCCCAAGCACCATCAGGGCCTGATCCACGCTCCTGACACTCTCCTTGATATTAAAAAAAGGAGAATTGGCTATTTTCAAAACCTTTGCGGAAAGCCCCATATCCTTACTTATGAGTTGAGCGATCCTTGTTGCGTTAGGGTCTTCTTTGTTTATCTCCTGAAATATCTCATGCACAATTTTCGGTTGTGACGGCACTCCGACGCTCTTTATGATCTCAACGGCTTCTTTTACTTCTCTCCGATCCAGCAAAACTTTACTCATATACAACCTCCTTTAGAACACCAAGGCAAGAAAAATTTAAGTTAAAAGCCGTTCCCGCCCCATCTGAATCATCGATCCGGAAATTTACATTCATCTTTCCAACGAGTTCACGTAAGCTGTAACAGGATATATCGCTGACAGAATGAGACACCTCGTTTACAGGTTCGGTCAGGGGATCCGTTTTCTCTGAGGAAATATTTATGCCTGAACAAAATATCCTGACATTTACTGTCTCATCGGAACCGCCTCCTGTAATCAATATATAAGGTTCAGCCTCTACTTCACTCTCTTCCGTTATATCTTCATAGTGTTTTAAAATGCCCTCTCTTATAAAATTCAAAACCGACAGAAACAGACTTTGCATATCCAGCCTGACACCCTTTACAAAGAACCTCGGACTGTCCGGAAAATCGTTCTCCACCCTTATCCACGCATTTCTGCCTTCCATTGTGAAAAGCAAAACACTATTTCGCACCTGCTCGTAAAGATCGACTTCCGTCTCTCTGATATATCCCGGCCTGGATATCTTTTGAAGCAGTGAAAATATCTCCGATATGTTTCCTATACCTCTGCCGACATTATCGATAACCTTGCCGGATGCGATTTCTTTTAAAGCGCCGCAATCATCTCTGTTCTCCCTGATTCCCCTGATCAAATTTTCGGTGGAAGAAATATGATTCCTTAAAAGAACGGAGCATGCATTATATCTGTCCGACACTTCGGTCTGCTGACGCAGGAGAAGCTTCAATTCCGAGTTGCGGCTTTCTACAAGCTTCTCCAGATGGTTCCTGTGTAACTCCAGCTCTGTCTCCACTTTATGTCTGTAAAGTGCTGTCTCTATGGCTGTATAGAGGTCTCTCTCTCCAAAGGGTTTTAATATATAAGCAAATGGTTCCGTAATTTTTGCGCGTTTAAGGGTTTCATCATCGGAATATGCAGTCAGATATATAACCGGAATGTTGTACTTGTCCCGAATGGCTTCAGCAGCTTCCGTGCCGTCCATATCGCCTTCCAGATTTATATCCATCAAAACAAGTCCAGGCTTGTAGTGTTCAGCCTTTTCTACTGCTTCTTCACCGGATGTTGCAGTAGAAACCACTCTGTACCCCAGTTTCGTCAGTCGGCTCTCTATCTCGAGTGCAACAATTGTCTCATCCTCTACAACGAGAATGGAAATCCCTTTTGTCACCTTCCCTCCTTTGAAAAAACTCTCGTGAAGTCTGCATCCTTTACGTTATAGGTTGTTTTGTTATAACTACATTAGGTTTATAGACTAAAGACTGAAGGCTGAAGACTATTAGGTAAAATATGCGTTACCAATAAAGCTTAAAACTTTTTTATTGGCTTATGTACCCAAGTCATTTGATTTTTTGCTTCAGTCTTCAGCCTAAATTCCTACAGTAGTTACAAAAACGCTAAACCTTAGTATACATATTAAAGCTTTAAACTGACAAGCCCCATACGACTTTCTTCTTCCGGTAAACTCATACCAATTTTTCTTCCTAAAATACTATAATAGCTTAAAAAATAATAAAATTAAGGAGGCGCAAAATGGCATCTTTAAAAGGCAGTAAAACAGAACAAAATCTGTTAAAATCTTTTGCCGGAGAATCTCAGGCAAGAAATCGTTATACATTTTTTGCAAGTAAAGCCAAAAAGGAGGGGTTTGTTCAGATAGCCGCTATTTTCGAGGAAACAGCCAATCAGGAAAAAGAACATGGCAAGAGATTCTTTTCACAGTTAGAAGGAGGCGATCTTCAAATCGAAGCCGCCTTTCCTGCCGGAGTTGTCGGATCAAAGAATTAAAGTAACTGTTCACAGTAATCTGAGATCAGAGGTCAGTTTAAGGCAAAAGGGACTTTTTTTATTAAATTTCAAGAGCATAATTGGCGTTTTCACCCTTTTCGGAGTTCTTACCATGAAAAATAAGGAAAATCTCTTTTAGCAGACCACTGATCCCTGAACTCTGTGAACAGTTACGAATTGAATTTTATTATGAGAAAGAGCGTCAAGAGATTATTATATTTTTTTCTTACAATTATAGTGATTTTTGTGACTCTCTTTGGGGTTTCCGTTTTTTACGGTGGAGTTTATTTCCGATGGATTGGAGACAATGCCGAAGAAGCAGGTGAATTTTTAAAAGAAAAGAGCTACAACCTGGCGAAACAGGCTGACAGGTTAAAGGGCATACGTAAAGTTGCTGAAGATACGGTAAGCAAAGCAGGCAAAGCCATAGATTTTGTAAATGGAACAAATAATAAAGACTGAAGGACTGACGAGGTCTTTTAACACAGATGCAGGGGAGCTTCATGTGCTCAGAGGGATAGACATCTCTTTTGTGAAAGGTGAAACAATAGCAATTATTGGGGCTTCCGGCGCAGGGAAAAGTACATTTCTTCATGTGCTGGGGACTATCGACAGACCTACATTAGGCAGAGTCTTTTACGACAATAAGGATATTTTTAAACTTAACGATCATGAGCTGGCTGCATTTAGAAACAATACCATCGGATTTGTTTTTCAATTCCACCATCTGATGCCTGAATTTAACGCTTTGGAAAATATAATGATGCCGGGACTGATAGCAGGAATGGACACAAAATCTCTTACACACAAGGCTCAGAATCTCCTAAAGGATATCGGCCTTGACAAAAGAACGTATCATCGACCGGGCGAACTGTCCGGCGGAGAGCAGCAGAGGGTGGCCGTGGCAAGGGCTTTGGTCATGGACCCCCTTTTAGTCCTTGCCGACGAACCTACCGGGAATCTTGACACGAAGGCGGGAGAATCGCTTTTTGATCTTCTCATCGAGCTGAATAAACAAAGGGGAACGACTCTTATAATGGTAACACACAACGAAACTCTTGCCGCAAGATGTCACAAAATATATGAAATGTCAGACGGAACACTGACAAGCTGAAAAAATAATTTGCCTTCTGTAAATTATTATGATAAAATTAGCAGTATGATTGAAAAAAAGACAGAAGAGAGAATATATAACCCCGACAGTCAGAATCTGATACTTTCACTTACTGCCTTTTTATCTCTCGCTCTCCTCCTGCTTATCGCTTTTGTCACTTATAAATCCGTAAGCACCTCCGGCGATAACTTTCTTTCCTTTATGATAGTTCTTTTTTCCTATGGTTTTGCCGGTTTTTTCCTGATTCTTTTTTTTACATACAGAATAATGAGTCCTTTTATCAGGCTCGTAAACGATATGGAGCATATAGTTTCGGGCAATTACAACAGACGTCTGTTTTTAAGGGGTAACGACACAGGCATTATGAAATCTTTTATAGAAAGGATTAATAAAATATTAGACCTCTTGGAGAATAATCACAACAGTAACAATCGACTTTGTTCAGTCATAGACACTGAACTTGCCGAAGTTATAGAGCTCCTGAATCAAAACAAACTTACAGAGGAAAGGAGGAATAATCTGCTGGACTCCTTCCGGGAAAAGATTACCTTGGTAATTAACGAAGCTAAGAGGTAATTCAAATCAAAAGAATACCTTTATTTATCCCCTCTGTGTTACAATTCCGGACTTTTGAAGCTCCTTATTCACATATGTTGCGCTAATTGTGCGCTCTACCCGGTAGCAACGTTAAAAAAAAGGGATATTGAAGTAGAAGGACTGTGGTTTAATCCAAACATTCATCCCGTCACTGAATACAGATCACGACTTGAAGCCCTAAGGATACTGGAATCTCGATGGTCATTACTTATCACCTATATAGATGTTTACGGACTTAGAGATTTTATACGAAATGTAGTGAACAGAGAGAAAGAAAGATGTCTGTTCTGTTATTTAACCCGCTTGGAGGAGACCGCAAAGCATGCAGTAAAGAAAGGTTTCAACGCCTTTACGACTTCTCTCCTTTACAGCCCGTACCAAAAATTTGGTATGATAATCGATATTGGGAAGGAGCTGGCGAATAAATATTCTGTAGAATTTTTGTCCGAAGACTTCAGGCCGGGATGGAAAGAGGGAATAAAGATGTCACGTGAAATGGGCCTCTACAGACAAAAATACTGTGGATGTATTTATTCCGAGATGGAGAGATATGGAGTGGATTTAGGGATATAGGATTGGAGAATTAAGGAATTATGGAATTAAACAATTAAGGAATTGAATAAATTTAACTTAATATTTTTAGCATCTTTAAGATATATGCATCCGGATTTTAAATGATAGTGAAATATATTTTGTACTTTATAGCCCTGCCTTTACTTTTTTGCAGTACCTTTCCGGCAAATGCTGTCGACAATTTTGCGTCAACCGAAAGGGCTGTGATTGACAGCTCTGCAGACGATAAAAATGCTTTATTCAGTCACATCAGGATGCTTATTATGGACCTGGGATCAAGATATCTGCCTGACAGAAACGATGTAGTAAAAAAAATCGACACCTTGACAGGCAGTACAGTCGTCGACGGTGTCACATATAGTGGCGAAATAGAGATTTATAGTGGTGAACAACAACTTTATACCATATTAAGGATACCGCTTGAAGATTATGTAAAAAGCGTCGTTATGGCCGAACTTGACAGAGGGTGGGAATATGAAGCATTAAAAGTGCAGGCAGTACTTGCCAGGACATATGCTGTAAACCACATCATAAAAAACAGGGATGCTATTTATCATATTACCTCCTCCACACTCCATCAGGTATATAAAAACGCCAAAGTCAGTGATATGATCGCCTCTGCCGTAGAGGAAACCACCGGTGAAATCCTGACATATAAAGGCAGTCCCATAGAGGCATACTACCACTCCACCTGCGGCGGAAAGACAGAGCATGCTGAAGAAGTTTTTAACGGCCCCTATCCTTATCTCAGATCGGTAAAAAACGATTGCACCCTCTCTCCGATGTATTACTGGGAGAGAAAATTTTCATACAACGAATTGGCAAAGGCGCTCAATCTTCCTAAAATAACCGACATAAACCTCTTTTCCCGAACAGTAACGGGAAGGATGGATATAATCAGTTTTAAATCAGGAAAAATCGAGACCTTTGCAAGGGCGAAAGATTTAAGACGTATATTGGGTTGGAAAAGACTCCCCAGCACGATGTTCAAGATAAAGAAGAAAGAGTCCGGCAGTGAGAAATACCTGATGCTCACCGGGCGGGGCTATGGCCATGGCGTAGGTTTGTGTCAGTGGGGGACCCTCCATATGGCCGGCAGCGGAAAGAAATACAAAGAAATTCTGGCCTACTACTATCCCGGAACCTTAATTACCAAACATGAAGACCTCTGACTTCAACTTCCATCTTCCCGATAAACTGATTGCCCAAAGACCTGTTGAAAGGGGAAAGTCACGCCTCATGGTTTTGCACAGAGAGAGAGGCGCAGAGCATAGAGATTTTATTAATCTGACGGATTATATTCTTCCCGGCGACATGATCCTGTTAAACGACACAAAGGTCATACCCGCCCGATTGTCCGGAACCAGAGAAAACGGCGCTTCTCTGGATATCCTTCTGTCCGAGAAAATAGATGAAAGGAGATATAAAATCCTGTCAAAAGGCAAATATTCAGGTAAAGCTCTTTTTGCAGAGGGAGTTAAAGCAGAGATAATCTCGGGAACAGAGGCCAGGTTTAATTGTAAAGGAGACTTCAATGCCATTCTTCAGAGAATAGGCGCCATGCCTGTGCCTCCTTATATTAAGAGACCTCCCGAGGAAGCTGACAGAAAATGGTACCAAACCATTTTCGCAGCAAAAGAAGGATCTATCGCCGCACCTACGGCAGGTCTGCATTTTACAAGTGAGATAATTCGTGAAATAGAATCAAAGGATGTGTTAATAAAGACCATTACGCTCCATGTAGGCACAGGGACATTCAGACCTGTACGCGCCAAAGAGATAGAGCATCACAAAATGGATGAGGAATTCTTTGAGATCGAAACCGATGTTTTAAAGAGAATCAGGGAAGTGAAGCACAAGGGGGGAAGACTTTTTGTAACAGGAACAACTTCTGCAAGGGCAATAGAGGCCTGTTTTTCCAACAGATTTAAACCATTAACCGGAAGCAACGGCAAAGTTCGGGGAACTACCGACATCTTCATATATCCGGGGTATGTTTTTAAGGCGGCAGATGCATTAATTACAAACTTTCACCTCCCGGCCTCAACTCCCGTGATGTTAACATCTGCATTTGCAGGCAGAGAAAGGCTGCTAAAGGCTTACAAAGAAGCGGTAAAAGAGGAATATAGATTTTTCTCTTATGGTGATGCTATGCTTATATTATAAAAAGACGGTTGGCAGTTTACAGTTGACCGGGCTGCTTAAGGGATTTTTTACGAGCAAATGCATTAAAAACCATATAATTTGCTATACCTGACTGCCAACGATAAACAGACCTTTGTAAACTGCTTTTTTTAGCAAAGACGTAAGGGAGAACAACAACTTTGAAATTTAATATACCCGAAGGTCTCCTTGAGGGGAAGGGCCTCTTAATAGCGATTGTAATAGTCATATCTTCTTTAAACTTTACACTTGGTTTCTTCACAGGCAAGACATTATCGGACAAACAGTATTCCGGGACAAAGGCCGCCACGGAAATTGTAAACGTCGGCTATTCCGACGCAGCAAACAATAGGGAAACTCTAATATCCGATTTTGCAGTCGATAACGGAGCTGCCATAGATGAGCCTTCAGATATGATTTCTTTTGAAGAACCTGAGTTTATCGACCCCGCTATTATTTTTGAAGAGACTGAAACAGGGAGAGAGGCCAAATCAAAGACAAAAGACAGAGAAGTCGACTCCTCTGATGCTATCGAGAATAAGCGAAATAGAATTCCTGTGACAAAAAACAGAAAGGACCAGGCTTCAAAAAGTACGGGAAAGGAGGAAACAGAAGAATTTTATATACAGGTAGGCGCATTTCATAGTGTTAAAGAGGCCAAAAAAATGCAGGTTTTTTTAAAAGATAAGGGCTTTGAAAGCATTATCTCCATAGAAAGGATAAAGAAAAAACTTACTTTTTATAAAGTCAGGATCCAGGGCTATAAATCTAAAGAAGAGGCTTCAAAAGTACTGGAGAATCTCAATAAACATGGATTAAACGGCTTTATAAAGCAAAGCAAGCCGGCAACATGAGTCGTCAAAGTAATATGATCGCCATAGAGCTGCCTGTCGAGACTTTTGCCGATTCAAAATTTTTCGATAAACAACTGAATAAGTGCATGCAGGCAATCGAAGACTCTTTAAAAGTGTCTATCAACTCACGAGGCGATAAAATATTCATAGAAGGAGATCACAGCCGGGTTAAAATAACGGAAGAGCTGATTTACGATATTTGCAATATAAAGAAAGAGGGCTACACATTAAAATATGACGACATTCAGTTTGCATTACGATCTATAAAAAAGGACGAACCATTCAGCCTTAAAGGGTTATTCGATTGCCTGATCCCTGTTAATTCTAAAAAAAAGTACATATTTCCCAGAACCGATACACAAAGGATTTATATAAATTCCATAAATAAGTTCGATATAGTCATAGGTATAGGCCCTGCCGGAACGGGCAAGACCTATATTGCCATGGCCATGGCAATTAAGTCTTATCTCAGAAAGGAAGTAGGCAGGATTATACTGGCCAGGCCTGCAATAGAGGCCGGAGAAAAGCTGGGATATCTGCCGGGAAATTTATATGAAAAGGTCAATCCCTATTTGCGACCGTTATACGACGCCCTTTTCGATATGATGGACGTCGAAAAGGCTAACGGACTGATCGACAAAGGCATAATCGAGATAGCCCCTCTTGCTTATATGCGTGGACGAACTCTCAATGACTCATTCATCATTCTTGATGAAGCACAGAATACTACAACGGAGCAGATGAAGATGTACCTTACAAGGCTTGGTTTCAACTCCAAAACAGTTATTACCGGTGACATAACACAGATAGATCTGCCCCATGGCAGACTTTCAGGTCTAGTAGAGGCGGAACGTCTTTTGAAAGCAATAGAGGGCATCAGGTTTGTGTACTTCTCAAAAAGGGATGTTGTCAGACATCACCTTGTTCAGGAGATAATTAAGGCATATGAAAGCTTCGAAAAACGGAAAAAAGAAGATAAAGATCAAAAAGAAGTTTGAGCGGAAAAACATACTCTTTATAGTTATCTGTTCATTACTGCTCTCCCTGGCGATGCAGCAGACCATGAATGTCGCTCAATTGATCGGATGCTTTCTTATCAGTTTTGTCTCGCTCTCCATACTTTACAGAGACATTTTCAGGTATAAACCCTTTTACACAAAGCAGAAGAAAATGCTGGTGCTCCTGGGTTTTATGTTGATAGGAACCATTGTTTTCGGTCGGCTCGTTGAATATCTTCTGTCTAATTTCTCCAAGGGATCGGGAGTTTTGCCTGTGGAAACAATTAACTTCGGTATTCCCCTTCCCGTAGGGGCCATGCTGGTCTCACTGCTCTTCGAACCTCATACGGCAATAATATTTTCATTTATAATAAGTATTTTAAGCGGAATATGGCTTCAAAACCCCTATTTCGTCTTTTATGTCTTTACCGGCAGTATTATTGGAGCTTTCAGTGTATTCAGATGCAAAAAGAGAACCGACATAATAAGGGGCGGACTTTATGTCAGCCTCGTCAATATTTCCTCTGTCATTATAATAACCTTACTTGGAGAAAACATCGACTCTCGGGTTTTAATACCTGCATTGATCTTCGCCGCCTCCTCCGGCATAACCACTTCTGCTGTAGTTTCTATTTCCCTGCCTGTGCTTGAATACTTTTTTAAAATAACTACAGATATTACACTTCTCGAACTCCTGGATCTGAATCAGCCCCTGATGAAAAGCCTTATGATTAACGCACCCGGTACCTATCACCACAGCGTAATAGTCGGAAACCTGGTGGAAACGGCAGCCGAGGATATCGGCGTAAATCCTCTGCTCGCAAGGGTAACTGCCTATTACCACGATATAGGAAAAATTAAAATGCCCGAGTATTTTGTCGAAAATCAATCCAGCCCGTTGAACAAACACGATAAACTGACTCCCCATATGAGCAGTATGATAATTATCTCCCACGTTAAGGAGGGTCTGGAACTGGCTGAAGAATACAGCCTGCCCGAAGCCGTCAAAGACATAATCACGCAGCACCATGGTAACAGCATCATTACATACTTCTATCACAAGGCTAAGGAAGGTCAGACAGATATACCGAGCGAAGAGGACTACAGATATCCCGGTCCAAGGCCGCAAAGCAGAGTGGCGGCCCTGGTAATGATGGCGGACGCAGTGGAAGCGGCGTCCCGTGTGTTAACCAATCCAACGCCTTCAAGAGTCACCGGACTTGTCGATAAAATCATTAACCACATTTTTATAGACGAGCAATTGGACGAATGCGAACTGACCCTTAAGGACATTCATATTATAAAACAGCGATTCTCATATATCCTCAACGGAATTCTCCACAGGAGAATAGAATACCCGGGATTTAATCTAAATGAAAAGAAGAGCGAGAAAAACAGTGAAAACGAAAATGGCGGAAGCAACAATAAGGAACTCCCAGAGAAAAGTAAAGATAGACTCGCAATGGCTAAAAAGCCTGGCAATCAGAGCCCTGTCTCTCCTGAATCTTCATGACGCCGAGCTTAGCATTTTGCTGGTTAACGACAACAAAATAAAATCGCTTAACAGGGATTACAGAGGAAAAGACAAGTCCACCGATGTCCTCTCTTTCCCCCTATATAATTCCACCGATGAATTCCCTGAACAAAACAAGGACAATCCGACATTATTGCTTGGCGATATAGTGATAAACCCCTACTCTATCATGAGGGATTATCCTGAAAATAAAAAAAACAGAGATATCGGAAAAATCGGTATCCCCTTAACTGACCTTCAAAAACAACACCTTATAAGACTACTGGCTCACGGTCTTCTCCACTTAATCGGCTACGATCACGAAAAGAGCCCCTCCGAGGCCGGAAGAATGAAGAGAAAAGAAGAGAGTATGGTAAGGAGTCTGATTACTGCATAAACGCCCATGCTTCTCCGGGGCGCTACCCCTAACCTTGAACAGGGAACCTGAGTCCTTACTACGCGAGCAGATTGACATGGTTGAATCAACCTACAAACAGCATTCATCTGTCAGTCCTCTGCTTTCAACGTTTTGCATAATAACCGACATATCACTTTTAGGTGAGTGTTTTTTTTAACATTACGCTTTGATTTTTCTTAGCTGACCGCTGACAGTTTTTTTAGGTTCAATGTTATCAGTTTTAAGAATAAAACACATCTGTGTGTATTGAAAAAATGCATGTTTTACAAATCTTTCATTTGAACCCGGCGTTGTGTTATAGTACCCGATTACTCATGGAGAATTGTAAATGATAAAAGAAATTATCAGCTTACTTGTAGAAGGAAAGGATCTTTCCGACATGGAGATGTCCGAGTGTATGAACGAAATCATGGAGGGCAGGGCCACAGATGCTCAGATCGCTTCGTTTATAACTGCACTCAGATTAAAGGGGGAGACTGTTGAGGAGATAACTGCTGCTGCCAGAGTTATGCGGGACAAGTCATCAAAAATTAAGGCTCCTGACAACGTAATAGACACATGCGGTACAGGAGGCGATCTGGCCGGAACCTTCAACATTTCCACTACCACTGCGATTATTCTGGCTTCCTGCAACATTCCAACGGCTAAGCACGGTAATCGTTCCGTTTCGAGCCGGTCGGGAAGCGCAGACGTACTGGAAGCCCTGGGAGTGAAAATCGATCTTGCACCTGAAAAAGTCGAAATCTGTCTTTTTGAAACCGGTTTCGGTTTTCTATTTGCACCGCTCTTTCATCCGGCCATGAAATATGCCGTAACACCGAGGAGAGAAATCGGGATAAGGACGATTTTCAATATTCTGGGCCCCATAACAAATCCGGCAGGCGCCAAAAGACAGATCATTGGCGTGTTTTCCGAGGAATACGCAGCGCCTATGGCCGAGGCGGCAGGCTCTCTCGGGGCGGAGGACGTCATGGTTCTTCACGGAAAGGACGGTCTCGATGAAATAACGATTACCGATAAGACAGAAGTATGGAGATATAAAAATAAATCTCTTTCCCATATGACACTGTCTCCCGAGGATTTCGGTCTGAAAAGGGGCAGGCATGACGATATCAGAGGCGGAGACAATACGGAAAACGCAGCTGTGACGACTGCCCTCTTAAATGGAGAAAAAGGAACGAGAAGAGATATTGTAGTACTGAATGCTGCTGCTGCTATTATGGTATCCGGAAAAACCGAAATCCCCAAAGAGGCTGCCGCCATAGTAGAAGAAGCCATAGATTCCGGTAATGCAATAAAAAAATTAAACCAGATAAAAGAAATTACCAACTCCCTTTAAAAGCACATCCAACGGTAAACTGTTTTTTTAACAAACGATTATGAGGTGATTTTTTGCCGGTACGCGTAGGTGTAATAGGTTTAGGTTCCTTTGGAAAGAATCATGCAAGAGTTTACTCGGAATTGGACGACGATGTAATACTCTACGGCGTCTCAGACAGAGATTACAGCAGAGCCAAAGAAATAGCGTCAAAAAATAATTGCAGAGCCTTTAAAAACTACAAAGAGATGTTAAACGGGGTGGATGCTGTAACAATAGTAACCCCTACTATTACTCATAAAGATATTGCCCTTGACTGCCTCAAAGCAAATAAACACATCTTCATAGAGAAGCCTGTAACCACTACTCTGGAAGAGGCCGATATAATTATCGAAGAGGCGAAAAAAAGGAGACTCATATTTCAGGTCGGGCATATCGAGAGATATAACGCCGGTTTAGGAACTCTTTTTAGTTTGATGAGCAGACCTCATTTTATAGAGGCTGAAAGGATATCACCCTTTCCGGGCAGAGGTCTCGATGTCGATGTAACGATGGATATGATGATACACGATCTCGACATTATCCTTGCTATTGCCGGGACGGAGATCAAATCGGTAAACGCAGTCGGCTACTCCGTACTTTCGGAAAATCTGGACGCAGTAAAAGCATGGATAGAGTTTGAGAGCGGTCTTACGGCTCTTGTAATGTCAGGCAGACTGGCAGGGGAAACAAAGAGACATTTAAAACTATTTCAAAACGATTCATATATGGTACTCGATTTCCGGACAAAAAAGATTATAAGGCATGTGAAAGAAGGCTCGGCCATAAAAAGCGAAGTAGTCGAATCTGAAGACAGAGAACCTTTAAAAGCAGAGCTTAACGATTTCATCATATCGATTATGGAAAACGAACGTCCCGTTGTATCAGGCAAAGAAGGAAGAAACGCTCTGGCTCTGGCGTTACTCATTTCCGATATTGCGAGAAGTAAGTTAAATAATTAGTAATACAATTCGAAAAGTATTAGAAAATTAAACCCGGAGATGTAGAAGATGATACAAATGTTGGATCTTGAAAATGAATTCCTCGATATCAAGGACGAAGTAATTGAAACTGTAGTCGATATACTTAAAAGTACAAAATATATTCTGGGGCCTAATGTCGCAGAGTTCGAGAAAGAGGTTGCATTTTATCACGGTGTGTCCCACGCAGCCGGCGTATCATCAGGCACGGATGCTCTCCATCTCAGTCTGGCCTCTTTGGGAATAAGCGAGGGAGACGAAGTGATTACATCTCCTTTTACTTTTTTCGCTACTGTAGAAAGCATTATTTATGTCGGTGCGAAACCTGTGTTTGTCGATATAGACCCCGAGACAATGAACATCGATCCAAAGGGAATCAGCGAGAAAATAACCGATAAAACAAAAGCCATTTTAAATGTGCACCTCTTTGGCCTTCCATGTGATATGGAAGCGATACTGGATATTGCAAACAAAGCAGGACTTTATGTTGTAGAGGACTGCGCTCAGGCCTTTGGGGCATCGATATCCGATAAAAAAGTGGGCTCTTTCGGTACGATGGGCTGTTTTAGTTTCTATCCCAGTAAAAATCTGGGATGCTATGGAGACGGCGGCATTGTTACGGTAAATGACAGGAAATTCAATGATGAATTAAAGAGATTGAGGAATCACGGATCAGCCGGCAACTATGTCCATGAAAAAATCGGCTTTAACAGCAGGCTCGATGAAATACAGGCCGGCATACTCTTGATTAAGTTAAAGAAAATAGATGAGATGAACAAATCGAGAAAGAAAAACGCCTTACTCTATGACAGCCTTTTAAAGGGCTATGTGGAGTGTCCGCCTGTTATCGACAATTTTGAATGCGTATATCATCAATATACAATTCGTTCTCCTCACAGAGATCATATAAAACAGGCCCTCTTAAATGAAGATATCTCTTCTGTCATATATTATCCCAAACCTATGCACTTGCAACCTGCGCTCAGTAATTACGAATATAGAGCCGGCGATTTACCGATATCGGAGAAAACCTCTTCAGAGGTGCTTTCCCTGCCCGTCTATCCCACTCTGTCAGAAAAAGAAATCCATAAGATCTGCGATGTGATCAAAAGATGCCTGGCGCAGTTATGATTATAGCCGGTGAGTCTTCGGGCGAGCTATATGGTTCGCTCCTTGCCGCCGAGTTAAAAAGACGGAGACCCGATTTAAAAATTACAGGCGTTGGCGGTAAAAAAATGCAGGCCGCCGGCGTGGATTTAATAGATGGTATTGTAGGCTCCATCGGCGTTTTCGAAGCACTCGCACACCTAATCAGCCTGAAAGCAACTTTTGACAAAATCCTGAACACCTTTCGCAATTCCAATATAGATCTTCTCGTGCTAATCGATTATCCTGAATTCAATTTAAGGATAGCAGAGAGAGCCAAAAAATTGGGTATCCCTATAATTTATTATGTAAGTCCCCAAATATGGGCATGGAGAAAAAAGAGAATTCACAACATAGGTTACCTTTCCGACAAAATAGCTGTAATCCTGCCTTTTGAAGAGAAAGTATACAGAAACGCCGGAATCGACTGTCGCTTTGTAGGACATCCCGTAAGCGAGGATATCTCCCGGTTAAAAGGAAATGTCGATATTTCCATAACAGAGTTTCAAAGGGACCCTGAGCGACCTGTGATGGCGCTTTTCCCGGGCAGCAGAAGGAGCGAATTAAGGAGGCATTTGCCGCTTATACTAAATACGGTGAGGCTTATGAAAGTAAGATATCCTGCTTTTCAGTATATTCTGCCATTTGCACCGGATATTGAAAGATCCGAATTTTTCGGCATACTGTCAGCCATTGAGAGAGAGGGTGTCACTATAGCGGAATCCAAAGCATTGGAAGTACTATCGATTTCCGACATGGCTGTTATCGCTTCAGGCACTTCCACATTACAGGCGGCCCTGCTCGGTGTGCCTATGGTGGTTTTTTATAAACTTTTTCCTCTTACCTATCTCCTTGGCAGAGTATTGATAAAGGTAAAATATATAAGTCTTGTTAACCTCATATCGGAAAAAGAGGTGGTAAAAGAGCTGATCCAATATGACGCCAGGCCCGAAAAGATTGTTGATGAACTTGGAAAAATTTACGAATCCGAAAATTACAAAGCAGAGATAAAAGAATCTCTTGGAAAACTCAGTGACATATTCATGGACAAATCGCCGACAATGGAAGTCGCCGATATGGTGGAGGAGTTGTTGGTTGAAAAAAATGGTTTATAATGGTTTTGTATTATCTTCTGTATACAATAGCGCTTTTTTTGATGCTTCCAGGCGAATTGAAGAAACGAGAGCCAAAGATCAGGAAGAGGTGGCTCAGTGAGAGAACGGGGAATTATAATAAAAGCGAAGGCGCCGACTTAAAGAGTAAAGTTGGCTGTGGTTCAACCATTTGGGTTCATGCCGTGTCTGTCGGCGAAGTTAAAGCCGCCATTCCTCTTATAGAAAAGATCGTCACCGACATTCAATGCGCCGTTGTCGTATCAACCGTTACAGACACAGGCCAGGAAGTCGCATCGAAATACCTTCCACCTGAAGTAAAAGTAATTTATATACCATTCGAAATCCCCCTTTTTCTTAAAAGAGCACTGGATTATATAAAGCCTCATATTTTTATTATTTTGGAGACTGAGCTATGGCCGGGTATTATTTCCCATGTGTCTGGCAGGGGGATACCTGTTTTACTCCTGAACGGCAGAATATCTTCCCAATCATACAAAGGGTATAAAAAAATAAAATTTTTGCTTGGTCCAATACTTAAAAAAATTTCTCTAATAGGAGTGCAGAACGAATTATACCGACAAAGAATCGTCGATCTCGGAGCGCCTGCCGGCGGGGTAAAAATCACAGGGAATATTAAATACGATGTAAACAGGGAACTAAAAATACCTGAATGGGCCATGGCAATAAGGAAACCGGTTATTGTTGCGGGAAGCACCCATGACAATGAGGAAGAACATCTCTTGCAGGTTTATAGCGAGTTGAAAAAAGAGTTTAAAACCATCTCCTTAATTCTGGCGCCAAGGCACCCGGAGAGATGTGAAAGTGTAGAGGCATTAATTCAAAAATATGGATTTGAGTATATAAAAAGAAGCGCGATTATCCTGGACAATGTCAGTTTTAAAAAAGAACCTCCCGGTCTGGTGCTTGTAGACGAAGTAGGAGAACTCTCGTCTATTTACGGCGCTGCAGATATCTGTATCGTGGGAGGAAGTTTTATCCCAAGGGGCGGGCAAAACCTGCTGGAACCGGCATATTGGGGAAAGCCTGTTGTCTGCGGCCCTTATATGGATAACTTCCCAATGACCGAAGATTTTGTTAGACGAAAAGCAGTTTTTTCGATTCCCGTGGAGGAGATATATGAAAAAACCAGAGAACTTCTCATAAACGGAAATAAAGCTGTGAAAATGGGAGAGGAGGCTTTAAGAATTTATAAAGAGAATAGGGGGGCAGTGGAGAAATGCATTAATGAGATAAAAATAGTTCTAAATCAATAAACAGCATTCATGAGCATTCAGCTTTCCAAGTCCCCTGTCACCCCAGCTTAACTCGACTCGCGCGACTCCTCTCGAAGCACGGGTTCAAGTTTCTAACTTGAACCCACAGTTCATGTTCAGTTATACAATACTTAAAACTTAAGGTTCAGGTTAAAAACCCAACCCCGCGCTTCGAGTAAAACCATGCTTTGTTCGGTAAGCGTTTGCGGAGAATTGCGCAAACCCGCATAAAGAAAATGAAAATTCCTATGCATTCAAGTTAAAAGCCGATTGTTTTTGACCAACATCAAGATGAAATCTGTTAACATCATTACTTCCTGTGATCAAAATACTTCCATCTTTAATATGTAGTTTCTTTGAAGGACTAGTCGTACCAATACCAACGTTACCGTCTGATGCAATTGATAGTCTCCCTGCTCCGCCGTTTGCATAAATATCAAAACGATGACTTGACTGTGTACCAACTCCAAATGATTCATATGCAGAACCGCCATCTGCAGCTACCCCTATGTCTCCAATTACTCCGGCAGAATTTGTAATACGTATTTCAGCATCATTGGATGTCCCGACAATATGTAATTCTTTCTCAGGACTATTAGTGCCAATACCAACATTGCCTCCAGTCAAATAAAAATTACTCCCGCTCATATCCCAACACCTGTCCTCCAGATAATCGAAATTCGCATTTACTTCACTCGACTTCGCAGTCGATCCTGATGTAAACGTATAGGTTACATTCGAATCCGACCCGCCATATG
Organism: Candidatus Magnetocorallium paracelense; assembly: GCA_029001845.1. Taxonomy (GTDB): domain Bacteria; phylum Nitrospirota; class Thermodesulfovibrionia; order Thermodesulfovibrionales; family Magnetobacteriaceae; genus Magnetocorallium; species Magnetocorallium paracelense. Next base: position 95,596 of record JAREWP010000087.1, read on the forward strand.
CCGCACCTGACAGTCCGCAGATGAGTAATAAGATGAATAAACAGATAGAAAATCTCCCTTTACCTTGATCATTCACTAAAAACTTCATTAAAAAACCTCCTTAATTTGATTGAATGGTAACTATTTAGAGTCGTTTATAAAAGAAATTGTGCGCAAAAAAGCACCAATATTTTATGAATGTCACAGTTTTAGCAATTATTTATAAAGCTTTTAAGCATTTAGAAATATGCACTAACTTTTCAGGTGAAGCTGCAAAAGCAGCGATTTTTTTACTCCCTCTCCCCCTTTGAAGGGGGAGAGGGTTGGGGTGAGGGGGTGCGGTACAATACTTGATACGGTTACGCTTCTCCACCGTCACCCCTCACCTTACTCCTCTCCCCTCAAGGGGAGAGGAAACTTGAAGGGAATTTCTTCGAAATTCCCCAAACCTCTTTGGTGACCGCTATGCCGAGTTAGGTAAAAATAGGTTATCAATAAAACTTTAAGCTTTTTATTGATCAACGCGCCACGTTCTCCCCTTCACCCCGCCCCTCTCCTCATCAAAGGGGAGTTGGAGAAAAAGAGAAAACGCTGCTTTAGCAGCCTAAATGAAAATTGACTTAATTATCAAAAAATATGCCATAGGTAAGTTGTTGATTTTTAAGGATTTTTGATTGAAAGGAGAAGTGAGGATTGATAAAATTTTCAGTGGAAATCCGGTAGAATCACAGCAAAGCCTCTACATAGCAATGCCTTTAAAGCATTGCAAGAATTTTCAGCAATTTGAAAAATCCTGCAAGTTTTTTTGTATGTTATCGGACAAAGGACTAAAAGCAGATGTTGGCTGTCAGGTATTGGGTATTAGCTAAGAAAATACGCTCTCTACTGATTAACTCTTCCGATTCTCCCTGATCCCATACTCCCTGACCTTCATCTGAAGGCTCCTGTAGCTGATCCCGAGCATTGAGGCAGCCTTATATTTATCGCCGCCCGCCGCCTGCAAAGCACTTTTCAGACTCTCCTTCTCTTTATCTTTCAGGGATTCCTTTAGGGACAAAACCCTATGATCTGCTTTGTTTGAAGCTTCATTAAAGATTACGATATGTTCCGGCGTTATTGCCGAACCATTTGCATAAAGGGCGGCTCTTTTCAGCACATTCTTTAATTCCCTGATATTCCCGGGCCAGGAATGGTTCATGAATATATCTTTTACCTCATCGTTTACGCCCTGTATCTCTATATTCAATTCGTCGCTTACCTCGATCAGCAGCTTTTGTGTATAAAAGACAATATCCTCTTTTCTCTCCCTTAAAGGCGGAATGGTTATTATGAATTCACCGAGACGATAGAACAAGTCCTCTCTCAATTTTTTTTCTGCAATACACACCTTCAAATCTCTGTTCGTTGCTGTTATGATGCGTATGTCAATATCGATTGCGTCGTTTCCGCCAAGGAGGAAAACCACTTTTTCCTCTACTACGGTAAGAAGCTTGCTCTGAACTTTGGATGAGATTTCCTCTATATCGTCCAATAAAATGGTCCCTCCGTCGGCCATCTCGAAAAACCCCTTTTTCCGCCTCTCTGCGCCTGTAAAAGCGCCCTTATCGTACCCAAAGAGTTCGCTTTCGATCAGACTTTCAGATAAAGAGCCGACATCCACCTTTACAAAAGGTTTCTCACCTCGTCTGCTTAAACCGTGTATCAGGCGGGCGATCGTGGTCTTTCCCACTCCGGTCTCTCCCTGAAGAACAATGGAAAGGTTCGTTTGAGCGACTTTTTTAATTGCTTCTATCACCTCTCTCATGGCCTTGCTTCTACCCAATGTATTTTCAAGAGAGGCGTCCACCATAGAGTCCAGGCGCCTGATCTTTGTTCGCATTTCGCTGCTCTCTATGGCGCGATGAATCGTGTGGATAATCTTTTCCAATTCAGGCGGTTTTATCAGGAAGTCATAAGCTCCGAGTTTTGTCGCCTTAACGGCGGTTGGAATATCTCCAAAGCAGGTTAAGATGATAATCGGCACATGAGGAGCGATTCTGTTCATCTCTGCCAACAGATCGATTCCGTCCATATCGGGAAGCACAAGGTCCAGTATAATAACGTCAGGAGAAGAAGTTTTGAGCCTGGTCACGGATTCCCGAGCAGTTAACGACTGTATGGTTGTAAATCCCTTAATACTAAGGAGCTCGGAAAGATCATCCAGGGTTTCCTGGTCATCTTCTACTATTAATACTTTGTACGTCATTGATTAAAAAAAACAGGGTGAACTATTAAAAAAGCAGTATATCATGTATAATGATATGAATACAACGGAGATGATGTATAGGCGTAATCGCATATTTGATGCCGGAGCGACACTTTTATATAATAAAACGAAACTGATCAGGCATAAGTCATAGGTTTTTTATCCCTTGATCCGACATAGGCGAAATCGAATAAGAATTGATTTATTATTTCCCCTTTTAAAATGGGGTTAGGGGATGTTTACCTCAACTTATTGAAAACATACCTTTATGCATGAGCAGTTATGAAGAGTTTTCAAATGGTTGATTTTCGAATAATTATGTTAGATTAGTAAATGCATGAATGGTCGTTGAAGTTCATGATGCGGCTGAAAGTAATCATAATAACAAACAGATGAATTGCAGAGAGTCCTGATTTAATAGGATCGATATGGAGAAAAAGAAGCAATCCGATTATGACAGTGGCTGGAAGGAAGCGATAGAAAACTATTTTGAGGAGTTTTTGAACTATTACTTTCCGGCTGTTTACAATGACATAGACTTTACAAGGAGTATAGAATTTCTTGATAAAGAGTTCAACAGGATCGTCAAGGAGTCCGAGGAGAAAAAGAGATATACTGACAAGTTGGTAAAAGTCTGCCTGAAAACAGGTGAGGAGAAATGGCTTTTGATTCATATAGAGGTGCAGGGAGCTTATGAGAAAGGATTTGAGAGAAGGCTTTATGTATATAACTACAGAATATATGACAGATACGGTAAAGAAGTGATCACATTAGTAATTCTGACAGATGAAGATGAAGGTTACCGACCTGAAGTATATGAGGTAAAGAGATGGGGTTTTGAGTTGAGGTTCGGATTTCCCGTGATAAAGCTGACAGACTATATGGGGAAGATAGAGCTGGAGAGTGCGAAGAATCCCTTTGAAATAATAACATACGCTCATTTAAAAACCCTTGAGGTTAAGAAGGACGCGCATGAGAGGTTGTTTTGGAAGATAACATTGGTAAAGGCGCTCTATGGAAAGGGATTAGAGAAGAGAGATATCTTGAATTTATACAGGTTCATAGACTGGATAATGGGACTGCCCGAGGATTTATCCATACAGTTTCATGAAGAGATCATAAAATATGAGGAGGAGAGAAAGATGTCATTTATAACAACAGCAGAAAGAATAGGAATGGAAAAGGGGATGGAAAAGGGGATGGAAAAGGGAATGGAAGAAGGTGCGTACAAGACAAGGAAGGAAGACATCGTAAAATTATACAAAAAGGCGAATATGCAACCTGAAAACATAGCAGAGATTTTAGAGGTGGAGACGGATTTTGTCAGGCAGGTGTTGATGGAAGACGGTATTTATAACCATAGTGCAGGTTGAAGTTTGAGGCTACATTTCTGAACTCCGTCGAAGGCGATAGATTGATTATATGCGAGGAATTTCGAAGAGATTCCCTAGAGGTCTCCTCTCCCCTTGAGGATGAGCTTTACCCACCCTTAACGCCGTGGGTGTCAAGGGTCTCCCTTGGGCGGAAGAAGGGCATGAGGATAAGACTTACGTATTTGAGGTAATGGTAAATGTTTAAAAATGGCATACATATCCACTGCGGTGTCCAGTCGCTGCAATCCTCGCCAGATACATTCCGTACCCGGCATGCCGTCTCTTTTACGCCCCAAATGTCCACCTATCGCTCCCACCATTACTATCGCCTGCT
>JAREWP010000023.1 GCA_029001845.1 Candidatus Magnetocorallium paracelense
CCGATCTTATAAGCGTGTTGATCCGTACGTTGCAGGAAGTCATATCCTCTTCCGACAGAGTGCCGAGAATATCCGCACCCATACCGATTGTGTTGAGCGGCGGGACCGCCATGCCCAAGGGATGCAGGGAGAAGTTCGAGAAGACTTTGAAGAGCATACGGCTGCCCATAGAGATATCATCGGTGAGGCTGGCTGCTGATCCGTTGAACACGACATCCAAGGGCGCTCTGGTTATGGCTCTGACAGAGGAGTAATTTCAGAGAGAAACATAAATTTCTTCGAAATAACGAGAACCCGGTATGGCCGAAGTCAATAGACTGAAGGCTGAAAACTGTCAGGTAAAACATGTATTATTGATAAAACGGCATGTTTTTTATTGGCTGACACTTAGATGTCATTTAATATTTTGCTTCAGCCTTTACTCTTCAGCCTGAGTAGTTACCTTTTTTATTATCTATTCTCTGTGTCTGCGCCTCTTTGTGTTATACAAAAAAAAGGTTCTTTCGCTGAAAGCTGCTAACTGAATACTTACTTAAAAAATGGACTCCTTAAGATACAATAACCTAAAGAATATAATCGCCAGATATGCCCCTGATCTTATAGACAGCGACGGGATTAAAGACAGTGAAATTAAATTGGCGTGGATGAGAACCCCTGTAAAGTATATACTCGTGTCCGAAACGATGTTAAAATCGAATAAAAATATTCTAAAAGAGATTACGGAGATAGGAGCCGAAGATAAAGAGAGAATCGAAAAGGAGCTTTTTGAACAGTGGTACGAATCCTACAAGAGCAGGAAAGAAGCTGTATAAGGAAACAGAGCCCTCTGTTTTATAATAGGGTACTTACACAGATTGTGATCCCTACTGAACATTTTTAAGCAAACCGTAAACTGTTTTTTTATACATACATTGAAAGAGTCGAACCTGCAGTCGCCTGATTTCCGGCTCCATTAATAACTCCGTTCTGAGTTTTCATATAAATATCCAGCTTACTATGACTGCCGACGCCATCCGACACTCCTTCTGAGTCACTATTTTTCCTGCCCGGCCCCTCTTCCTCTTGTTCATTGGGATTCGTTTTATCGGAAATATCTCCTTCACCGGAACTCCTCTCTTTGGCCAGTTCGGCCCTTGCCTGCATCTCTTTTCTAGATGCATCAGAGGCAACTTGATGGTCCTGCGGGGAAGGTTCCTGCGGCGCGAGAGCAGCCCTTTTAATTTGCTGCATCTTCTTTATGGTCGCTTCCGGCGTATCCTCTTTGGATGTGTCTATCGATACCTCGCCGCCTGATATATACCTCTGACTGTCAGGCCCTCTTGTATATTCGTATTGTATAGCTCCGGCATACTGTCCGCCAACTGCCTTGTGAGCCTGTTCATGGGCGATTACCTCCTGCTCCCTCTGTTTAAGTTTCTGTATCTCTGCCTGCACTTCCTGCTCATTTGCTTCTTCCGTCTTTTTCTCGCCCTTTTCCTCCGAACCTTCCGATTCCTTACTGCCCTTAACATCTTTCGTTCCTTTAGAATCTCCTGAGGAACTCTCTGCTTTTTCAGCGTCACTGCCTTCGCTGATATTTCCGTTTTCAGGTTTTAATGCCTCCTGAGAGTCCTTTTCGCCTTTAGCCGCCTCACTAAGCGTAACTTTATAATCATAATCGCCGCGCTTGGAATCGTCAGGAATAGGCGCAGAAACAGCGGGGTTGATACCGGGCTGCTCTTTCACAACAGCTCCGCCGTGACCGGGAACAGAAAAACCCGTCTCCATTAGATGCTGATGTCCTATCTGACCTGTTTCCATAAGAATCTCTTTTATAAAAATGGTATTATTATCTTATGTCGGAGATTTTTAGAGAAAATTTAATTTTTTTACAGGCTCTCATAAAATTTTCGAGAACTCACGCCCCTTGCTTTATACCTTGATGAATCTTTATGGTAAACTAACATTGCTCAGGAATATATAATCTTAGTAGGCAACTATTCAGACAAAATAACAGGAGAAACGTCCATGAACTGCCGGTTCACCACAAAACATGAAAATTTAAAGCAAAAAGAAGAACATGGGATATTTTAACCACGAAGGTCACGTAGTGCACTAAGAGAAAAGAATTCTACAAAAACTTCTCGATCTTCGTGAACTTCGTGGTTATTTAAATAAAAGTCCTTTTTGGGCTTATTTTAGGAGTAAACATAACATTTAATAAAAATGCTGCTTAGTTACACCTTATGAAAGAAATAGCCATTTATCTGACAAATCCTCTTCTTTTTATATGGTCAGGATTACTGATGACACTTGTATTCAGACGACTATTCAGGAAGGAAAACAATAAAAAAAGCATAATCCTTATTAACCTGCTTTTCTATATCTTTACAATACCCTGTACATCGCAACAATTCCAAGATTACTGGGCGCTAAAAGATACATATGATCATAATAAAAACTATGACGCCGTAATCCTTTTACTTGGAGTCACGGACTACAAATGGTATATAAAAAATCCGGATCGATTCAGAAACTACTACAGATTCAATAATAACGTAGACAGAGTTTTTGCAGCCGTAAATATTGTCAAATCCGGTCAGGGGAACAAATTGTTGCTCGGTGATTTATGGGTAAAAACATTCAATGAAACGGAAATAGTCAAAGCCTTTGCCTTGGACCAGGGAATTCCGGCTGAACGGATAAAGGTCTATGGCAAAGCCGACAGTACTGTAGACGAAGCAAGTGGAGTTAAAAAGTATCTTAAAGAAAACAAGATAAAAAACCTCCTTCTGATTACATCTGAAATCCATATGAGAAGAGCTCTTGCTACATTTAAAAGTAAAGGACTCTTCCCGGATATCCAATCCGTACAAAAGCACAGTTCCAAAATAACTACCGCCTCCTTCATACCGAGTATTTCCGGTATTAGCGGCATTTCCCAATCCCTCTATGAACTCTATGCTTATATTGGTTATTATTTTACACTATCCGATTTTTAAATGTAAGCCGCTAATTTCTAACTGATGACAGGTTAAACGCCTATGGCCCCCCGGGCCGCCACAAAGTATGAAAATGGTTGGAAGCAGTAGTCAGCTATCAGCAGTCAGCGGTCAGCTCTCTGTTTTCAACGTTTTGCATAATAACCTGCATATCACTTTTAGGTGGACGCTGTTTTTAACATAACGCTTTAATTTTCTTTAGCTGACTGCTGATAGCTGATCGCTAATTGCTGTTTTTAGTTTATATACTTTTATACAAGGCCCCGGTCTTTCCTGGTTAAATATATTCCTGAATGGAGAGTATATATCGTCTATAAAAAAGAGCTGACTTTTTTTGCACTTCTTCGATGAATATATAAGAGTTGCACTCCTCTCCAAATCCTTATAATAGTCATTCTCTCTTTTATAAATATTGGGGTTCCTCTTGCAAAACACACGAATGTAGTCGCTTGTAACGAAATATTCGAACTTATCTTCTATATAAAGAGAGAGACTTTTCTTATTCATACCCGTATCCTTAACAATATACTCGAAATCTCCGGTTTTCCCGTTAATATAATCCACCTTTGAAATATCAACGGAAAAACGATCAATTACAATCCTGCTCCCTGTGGAAACGTGTTGATTCATCCACTCTCCGGCAACAATCCTGCTGTCTTTTACGCCAATCAGCCGGTTGTGGGCAATCGTGAAAATGAGACTTTGAAAGATGGCTGCCACAGTAAGAAGAAGTATGATAAAACCTCTTTTCTCGACGCCAAAGCGCTTAGATATTGACCAAATTAAAACGCCGCATAAAAGAGAAATAAAAGGTATAATCGGCATTGTAAATCTGGCGAAAAAGAGATCGGACATTCCCATAAACAGATAATAGATCACCGGAAAGCTCGATATCAAAAGCAACAACCTCTTCTCTTTTATGAGTATTGCAAAACCTGCCACTGACATTGCTACAGGAACCCAACCCACTCCCCATAAAAGAGCTTTTATAATCTTTATATATGAGCTTTCAGTAAACTCCTCCCAGGGATTCCTTGTCATCATTGCCTGCTCGGCAAACCCTCTCCAAAAGGCTCCTCCATCTAACACAATCCAGGGACAGAAGACAAAAAAGGCGCTGCAAAGAAAAACAAAATATGTAAAAATGCCCCTCCAATGCCATAGAAAAGGTTTTTGCAGGAAAAAAAAGGCGATAAAGGAAAACAAAATAATCCCGGTATTATATTTCGTCGCAATTGCAATACCTGACATTATTCCAGCCAATGCGTAACGCCCTCCCCTGCCCTCTTTCCACATATCTGCAATATAGTAAAAAGCTATCATTGTAAAAAAAAGAGACGTTATATCATTCACAGCATAATGGGAATCCCTGACATGTAAAAAGCAGAAACAAAGCACAATGGAAGAAATCGTTCCCACATCCCTGTTAAACAATTTCCTGCCGATCAGATACATTATATAACATGCACCAACTCCGAAAAAGGCGCTGATCGCCCTTGCAATCGTATAAAAGGACCCGGGTTCTCTCCGCCACTGATCCATAAATTCCGGCAGATGAATAAACAGCCCGAAAAACTTCCAAACAAGAGAGTAAACAAACATGGCAAGAGCGTATATGTATGTCAAAAAGGGAGGATTATGGAAATAATGAGGATTAAAATCCAGTGTATCCGCCATATGGATGGCCCTTGGAAGGTAGTGTAATTCATCGGGGTGAGTGAAATAAGGCAGAGCGAATCCTAAATTCCACAGCCGCAGGAATAAACCACATAGGAGGGTAAAGATGAGAAGTAGTGAGAGTTTCTTATTATTTGTATCGTCTGTCATATTAAATTACAAATCGAGCCGTTAAACAAAGGCAGGCTTTCGCTTGCAGGAAGGGAGGAATTATCACGTATTTTTTTCTATTTCATGTAACTATTCAGTATGGCGTATAAATTCGACATTTCAGTATGGGTGGCATGGATAAACTTATTTATCCATGCCACCTGTCTGTAATTAATTTTGAACCTCAGACGCTCTTTACACATACTTTTTAATGTCATTCTATCATACAAGGTTCTGTCTGTCAATAAAAGGAGCAGCAGGAATGATAAGATATGGAGTATTAAAAGCAAATGTACGAATGTTGATTTTATAAAAAACAGATGGGTATACTATCTCGTGAATTAAATTGTATGAATATTCTACAAGGATAGGATCTCTATAAATTTATGGAAAGTCTTGATCCCGGGAAAAAAAACGGAGAACTACGTAAACCCAATACGCCAAAGGGACGCCTGAAAAGACTCCTTTCTCTATTTGAACCGGACGACAAACTCCTGATTCTGATTCAGCCCGATCCCGATTCCATTGCCAGCGCCCTTGTATTAAAAAGAGTGCTGCTGAGGTACATTCAAAAAAGCGTTATCTGCTGTAACGGCGAAATACAGAGGCTGGACAATCAGGCAATGGTCTCTCTTCTGAAAGCGCCTCTTACGAAACTGGAAAAAATATCGCCCCATAATTTCAACCGCTTCGCACTTCTCGACGCCCAACCTCACCACAATGAAGTCTTCTCTAAATTCGAATACGACCTGATCATTGACCATCACCCCATAAACAAACAGGTGAGCGCCTCCTTTTTGGATATCAGACCCGAGTATGGAGCCACAGCGACTGTAATGACCGAATATTTAAGGGCTGCGAAGATCAAACCCAACGAATGCCTCTCCACTGCAATCCTCTACGCCATTAAAACAGACACAAGGAATTTCGAAAGAGATTCTACGATGAACGATGTTGAGCAGTTTAAATACGTTTATAAATATGCAAATCGAAATCTTCTAACAAAAATAGAATACTCCGAAATCAGGGCAGCCGATCTCACTGTGTACAGCGAGGCTTTCAGGCGTATGACAATTTATCGCCACAAAAAAGCCTTTGTCTATCTTGGAAAGGTGGACAGCCCCGATATTTGCGTTCAAATAGCGGATTTTTGCATGAGAGTACATATGATTTCATGGAGTTTCGTGGCAGGCCTATATAACGATAAAGTCGTGGTTATTCTCAGAAGCGACGGGCTCCGAAAAAACGCAGGAGCCCTCGCTGCCAGAGCTTTTGCACCTTACGGCAGTGCAGGCGGACACAAAGGCGCAGCAAGAGCAGAAATGCCGCTCAATACTCTAAAGGAGACACTCCCTCGCATCAACGGAAAATATATAGAGCAGTTTATAAAAGAGCGTTTGAAATTGTAGGTGTGTATTTTTTCCCTTTACTTTCCTTTATGCACCTTTTTCAATATACCGGCAAGCTTCTCCTGACCAACCGATAATCGCATATACTCGGCTATCAGATGTTACAGTACAAAGGATTTTCCTTGTACCGAAACCTCTCCGAGAATAAAACGTTCTACTGCCTCCAATGCTCTTTTCAGGTCAAACTCAGGTACAGAGAGCCCTGTTTCACTATTTTAATTGTTTCCGGAAGAAGAGCTTTCGCTTTTACAATGTCTTCCATCTCCTTACTACCTGCATTTTGGAAAGGATTATTAAGCGCGCCTTTGGGACTCTCGCCTTTATTTCCTTTTTTATTATAAACTCTGTAAACCCTCTCGAATTTTACATAGCTTTACTCCTTTCTGAAATACTGCACTTGAAATAGCTGTGACGAAATGCCGGAATCCTGACCGCTGATCACTTACCCGACAGCCACTCCCTCATCCCTGACACGATACGTTTTATCTTTACTCGATCTGTAGATCTTACATTCATTGTAGTTCTTGCCACAAAAAGAGACGACACCTCTCACATTCAGGCTGTTTATATTATTTACGTAACACTCTTCAATAAATTCAGAACACCTGACCTTACGAAACAGGCTTTTTATTTGAGACCTGGATCATAGGAGAACTGACAGCTCTCAGGGATTATCAGAACAGACCTCATGAATTCAGCCACTGGCGTGAAAGAAACATTGACTTCTGACCTCATATCACTGTGTGAACAAAAAACTGTTTATCCTAAAGTAAGCTGTCAGCGGTCAGCTATCAGCCAGGGAAAGTATTGATGTTATGCCAATAATAAGCTTCACCTTATGGGTGAAGCTGTTTTGAACCATAAAGTGTTGCAATTTAAAAACGGAGTTATTAATGGAGCCGGAAATCAGGCGACTGCAGGTTCGACTCTTTCAATGTATGTATAAAAAAACAGTTTACGGTTTGCTTAAAGCTGACAGCTAAATGCTTTTTTTAGGATTAATGATCAATGCAACGAAAGGATACTCCGTACCCCTCTTGAAGTAGCATGTTCTATTCTTAGGAGGTGTTTCTTAAGCGTTGGCGTCAATTCACTTGCTGAATCTCTGAGGACCATGTTCTTGAAAAATCACCTGTGCTTAAACTTTGGGTCTTTTCCAGTATGGATGATCTATTCTCACCGGTCTTTTTTTCTATGGCCCATATTTTCAGTGTATTATCGTTAGATGACGTAATCAGCCTGTCTTTAGCTCTGCATACCTTGGACACCGTACCTGAATGGGCGGCAATATTTTTTAACAGCACACCGCTTTCGAAATCGAATATCTTCAAAGTACCGTCATAACCGCCGACAATGAGTTTGTCGTCAACAAGAGTAACCGAAGATACCCTGATGGAATTGACTTTTATCTTTCTTAAAAGCGCTCCGGCATCAATGTTCCATATCATAACCGTATCGTCCCATGAGCCTGAAACCAGGGTGGATTCTACGGTGAAAAGTGTACTCACATTTTCCGTATGCCCCTCTAACGTTCTGAGTTCTTTCAATTCCTTTAAGTCCCATACCTTGATCTTTCCTTTCCATTCGCCTGTAACAATCATATCTCCCAAGACGATCATCGAAGATACGCCTTCCTCATGCCCCTCAATGGTGTTCAGCAGCTCTCCGTTTTCAATGGACCATATCTTAATTGTCTTGTCGCCTGAAGCAGAGATTAGAAGATCATCGACTATCGTTAAAGCATTGACCCAGTCCGTATGACCATGCAGGGTCGTCTGAAGTTCACCGTTGCCGAAGTTCCAAATTTTGATCGTCCTGTCATCCGAACCTGAAGCGATAATCCTACCGTCTGTGACGAGGGTGCTGATGCAGTCGGTATGTCCGATGAGAGATTCCCTGTAACTTCTTGTACTGATATTCCATATCCGAATGCACTTATCGTCGGATCCGGAAATAACCTTGTCACCGTTGACGGCGAGAGAGAAAACGGATCCCATATGTCCGATCAGTGATCCGACAGGTCTGTAATCGGAGGTCATTAACAGCTCTTTAGTTTTCTTAACCTCTCGATCGTTAATATATTTACCATCAGGAAATTTCTCCAGATATGCCATACAGCCTTCCAGCGAGGTGCAATGGGCGAAATAGAGCTCTTCCAAATTCTTCCTGACATCGTCACGATATTTCCCTTGGGGATATTTTTTCAGATATTCTTCTGCAAACTTTATACTCTCAGCGCTCTCCTTAAAATACATCTCTTCCAGCTTGGTTTTAGCCGAATCATGAAATGTTCCGACAGGATATCTTTTAAGATACTCTTCTATGTCATCTATTTTTTCTGCTCCCTCTGCTTTGTCCCAATAGTGCTGTTCTGTATAGGCCCTCTTTAGCTTTATGTAAATCGTTCGCGTTTCACCCTTTTTAAAGCTTATAGTGTCTTCATAATAATAATAACTGCCGTCATTCATTGCTTTAAATACCGTGAAGTAGTGTGTCCCAGGAGAGAGGGTAAACTTTTCTTTCATATTACCAACCAGTTTGCCGTCAATATAAACGTCGGCGTCTCCTTCGGCGTCATTGGTTAACAATCTGACACTACAGGTGGTGAAGAAATTTTTCAGCTCTCTGTACATAAAGCGTGCGCCTAAAAAAACTATAATAGCCGCTGCAATATTATAGTAATTATTCGCGCCTGTGCTAAAAAAATCCATTTCCAAAATAATTGAGGGCTGGTAAATTCGGGAATTAGGCACCGAGCCTCTAAATATCCTCTAAAAACTGAATGTATTGTACATTAACCTATTATAATAAAGGATTATTTATAATTATGCAATAGTCACATATGCTGTAAGTTTTCAATAAACCTAAGCAAATCATTTCGTGTTAATATTTTGAAGCATATAAGATACTTTTGTCATCTTTAAGTGCAGTCTTATGATAGGGCTGGATTGACCGGAATGAGAAGAAAGAGTGGATTATTTTTTATTCCTTGACTGCTTTTTTTAAATTTTCCTCTGCGACCTCTGCGTTAAAAACAGCTACACACCGGTTCCGTTGGCCGACGTACTCAAGTCATTTCATTTTTTTGCTTCAGTCTTCAGCCGAAAAACCTGATTATTTACAAATTTTTTACCCTTCTCTCGTTGACGTCATTATAGCAGGCCTCAATGAGAGGTTTGTCTGAATAAAGCCGGCTTAAGTAAAACTGCCTGTTGTCTTTTATTAAAATATGATGTAAAATGTATAATAATGTCATTAACTTAAGGGGTGACTCGCAGGGTCATGGACATTCATCCCGAAAATAGACTGCAACGCACTGGAAGAAACTGTAACGTACTGCTGAAATCCTCGCAATTTCGGTAAATCCGATCACCAAATATTATGAATCCTGAAAATAAAAAAAGATCAACTCTAAAAAAAATTTTCATTTCAAAATATTTCGAGTCGAAAGTTTTCTGGCTTCTGCCTGTTGCGGTATGGACACTTATCGTTTTATTCTCATTATACCTGAATAACTCTAATCTGAAACACCACTACTATAAGATGGTCATGGAAAGATCGCAGGCGATGTTCAGTTTCATAGAGATGACCCGTCTCTGGAACGCCCGGCACGGAGGGGTTTATGTACCGATCACAAAGGATATACAACCCAATCAATATCTCGATGTTCCGAACAGAGATGTTGTTACTGTAACAGGTATGAAATTAACCAAGGTCAATCCTGCATATATGACCCGACAGATAGCAGAAATTGCAGAAGATCAAAGGAAAATTCTTTTTCATATAACCAGCCTGAATCCTATCAGACCGGCTAACAAAGCTGACGACTGGGAGACTATGGCGTTAAAGGGGTTCGAAAATGGAAACAGAGAAGTGCTGGAGTTAGTTGGCGTTGGTAAAAATATGGTTTTCAGATATATGGCCCCATTAGAAGTTAAAAACGCTTGTATGAAGTGCCATGCCGAACAGGGGTATCAAATCGGTGATATTCGTGGAGGAATCAGTATTACAACACCGGCTGCATCCATACTGGAATATCTGAAGACACAGAGAAACCATCTGATTACTCTCCATCTTATGATTTTTCTGATTGTCACGACTTTAGTACTAATTTTTACCAACTATATAAGACTGCAATGGCTGGAATTGAAAAAAACAAAAGATGAACAGGAACTTCTAATCGATTTGAGAACCGCTGAATTACGTGAAACCAATAAGCAGTTGACAAATGAAATCAAGGAAAAGGAAAAAACCGAACAGGAGCTGAGAACATCGGAAACAAAATTTCGTTCTGTCACACAGTCAGCGAACGATGCGATTATATCGGCAGATCAGGAGGGAGCGATTATTGCCTGGAATAAGGGGTCTCAGGATATTTTCGGATATAGTGAAGCAGAGGTGTTGGGTAAACCTCTAACCTTTTTAATGCCGGAAAAGTTCAGAACTCGACATTCCGAGGGAATTAAAAGGTTTCATGCAGCCGGTGAATCAAAGGTTATAGGCAAAACAATTGAGTTCGAGGGACTTCACAAAAGCGGCTCTTTAATTCCTGTCGAACTTTCGCTGTCAACGTGGAGTTCAAAAGAGACCATCTATTTTACTGCGATCATACGTGATATTACAGAGAGAAAACAAATGGAAGAGGAGAAAAACAAGATGCAGCTAAAGCTGCTTTCAAGTGCGAAAATGGCTACCCTGGGAGAGATCGCAACAGGAATCGCCCATGAGATCAACCAACCTCTTACCTACATAAGCAGTTGCATTCAGGGGTTTAAAGATGACATAAAAAACAACACCCTTAAAATCGAAGAGTTGGAGAGCGAGGTTGATTTGAGTTATCAGCAAGTGTGCAGAATCGATAAAATAATCAAGCATTTACGATCCTTTGGCAGAGCCGACGATGTGATCATGGCGCCGATCTGTATAGAAACAGTTATTGATAACGCCATTTTATTGTTAAAAGAGAGACTTCGACTGAGGAGCATAAACTTAATAAAAAAAATCGATCCATATTTATCACCGGTTGTTGGGAATGCAAATCAAATGGAGCAGGTTTTTATTAATCTGATTCAAAATGCAACAGATGCTTTTGTCGAAAAAAAAGATGCAAAAATTACGATTGAAATACCTAAAAATCAAGACAAAGTAGAGATGATTATTAAGGTGAGCGATAATGGTTCCGGCATTGAGCAGAAAGATATTGAAAAGATATTTGAACCCTTTTTTACGACAAAAGAGGTAGGAAAAGGAACAGGTCTCGGGCTGTCTATAGTATATGGTATTGTTCGTAAACACAATGGTGCAATTACTTGTGAGTCAAAGAGAGGGGAAGGGACGACTTTCACCATTACCTTGCCTACCATCGTGAAATAAAAAAATTGCTAAACTGCGCCCCCGGCTATCCTGACTTCTCTATCACATCGTCTGCCCAGCTTAATGCGGCTGCTACATTAGGAAAACCTATTGTGCTTGTAAGAAGAATAATTGCATGATGAATCTCTTCAGGGCCGGCGCCTGCATTAAGAGCTCTTCTTACATGGCTGTGCACGGAACCCTCTGATCTTATTGCTACAGCAGCTGCAAGCTGTATAAGGTGTGTCGTCTTTTCATCAAGCGGCCCTTCTTCTCTGACTACTTTTCCAAGTTCCTCTACTGCCTCCATAAACTTACTGTGCTTTTTTCTGAGCATAACAAATTGTTTTGGTAGTTTATCTTTTGTCAACGTATTTTCCTCCTTACAGGCCTTTATCCTAAAAAACAGCAGTCAGCTATCAGCGGTCAGCCTTCAGCTAAGGAAAGAATTGATGTTATGCCAAAATAAACTTCACCTTATGGGTGAAGCTGTTTTGAACCATAAAATGTTGCAATTAAAGAGCTGAGAGCTGACAGCCAAATGCCTTTTTTAGTTTGTATAAGAACAGTTATATTTATAGTGTAACATTTTTGGCTGATACATTTTATCTAAAAAACAGCATTCAGCTGTCAGCCTTCAGCGAAAGAAAGTATTATCAGGATGCCAATAATAAGCTTCACCTTACAGGTGAATGTGTTTTGAACCGTAAAGTGTTGCAATTTAAAAGCTGATAGCTGATAGCTGATGGCTGACAGCTAAATGCTTTTTTTTATAATTTTTTTCGGGGGAGTATACGATTTATGGAAATTTATCGGGAGATGTGACAAATTGACTCATTATATTTACGATATATTTACATGAAAAACCGAAATGTAAGCAGATGTTAATCTGATAAAATAGAAACGTAACGATTTATCTATAGTATTGGGTTGTAGAATAATTATAATCACAAAAGAACGATTAGAAAGCTTTGAAAAAAATGAAAATCCAATCAGAGATGCACAAAGCGAAGGCATACGCCTTTATAATTATCAGCTAACGGAGGTGGCTTAAGTTGAAACATTATTTTTTATCATGTGCAATTACCATATCGATAGCCTCAATGTTGTTGTTTGGCGGAGTCGGACATGCTGAAATTGTCAGCCCTTTTATACCGTCCGACAGCAACAATACTTCCCATGAAGAGAATCGGATCGGTTTACAGGAAAAGTTGGTAAGTATCGATTTCGAATCTTTTTCCAGGGAAAGCGGACCCCGTGAAATTGTACTCGGTTTGAGTAGGGATACTGTTCTAACAGCGGTTAAAGAGCGTTTTGTAAGTAAATCGGCAGACAGATATACCTGGTTCGGCAGGATAAAAGATGACTCTTCAAGCAATGTTGTGCTCACTGTGGGATATCCTTTTTTATATGGCAGAGTAGAATTTTCAGGAGGTGTCTACAAGATAAGCCCTGTCCGTGAAAGCCCTCTCCACAAGATCGTAAAGGTCGATCCAAATCGTGTAGCGCCAATGGAAGAGGACTATCTCATACCTTCCCAAGCTTTAGAAGAGAGCATAGATAAATCGCTCGATAAAGGCATTGCTTATTCGACCGGAAAGGATGACGGTTCTGTTATCGACATCATGATACTCTACACGGAAGGTATGTCTCAGGCATATCCCGGAAATGAGGTTTTTACAATAATCGACTATATGGTTGACCTTGCAAATCAGGCCTATGCAAACAGTGAGATCGATCTTGAATTAAATGTTGTAAAGACCATGGCGGTTTCCTATCCCGATGAGACATTGACATATTATGCAATCGACGATCTGACTTATGGAAGGGGTGTATTTTCAGATGTACCGTCCATGAGAGATCGATACGGCGCA
Source organism: Candidatus Magnetocorallium paracelense (assembly GCA_029001845.1). GTDB lineage: Bacteria > Nitrospirota > Thermodesulfovibrionia > Thermodesulfovibrionales > Magnetobacteriaceae > Magnetocorallium > Magnetocorallium paracelense. The sequence continues at coordinate 13,444 of JAREWP010000023.1, forward strand.
GATATTGTAATACTTGTGAGCGAGTTCGTTGAGGAAAACTCCACCTGCGGTCGCGCCTGGCAGATGGAGTCAAACAGCAGTTCCTTTGAAAACATGGCCTATGTGGTTGTAAATGTAGGTAATGTGGGGTCTTTACACTGCTCCGATTACGCTTTTGCCCATGAGATCGGTCACAACATGGGGAGCAGCCATTATTGGTTTAACGAATGCTCTCAGGTGACCTATCCGGGAGTATTTGGTTATTCATTGGGACATTGCGATACAGATGGCGGTTTCGCCACAATAATGATCTCAAACGGAGTCTGTGCATCGAGAAAAGGGTATTTCTCAAATCCTAATCTCACTTATAACGGATACCCTATGGGGATTGCCGAAGGCGAACCTTGTGAAGCAGACAATGCAAAGTCCATCAATATTACTAAAGTGACGATCGCTCAATTCCGAGATTCCGTGGAGTTGAATAAACCTGAACCAGGGATAAAGGCGAATCACAGTGAGGGATCGGTTACAATAGGAGAAAATGACAACCTGATTATAGAAATTGAGCTCGATGCGGGAGATTATGAGAACATGGCCGCCGACTGGTGGCTTACGGAATATGACAACAACGGGAAGTGGTATTATCTCGATCTCGATTCTATGGACTGGGAGTATGCATCATCAGACATTACTCTCACATATCAAGGACCTCTGTTTGACCTCAATTCAACGGTAATTCCATATCCTGCCAATCATATGGCGCCGGGTACATACTTGTTTTTCTTTGGAGTGGATTTGGATATGGATGGTATGATAAATGAAGAGATTTTTTATGACAGTGTAGAGGTTAAGGTAGAGTGAAGACTGTAGGCTGAAGCAAAAAAATGACTTGCGATCGATGAGCAAAAAAGCTTACAGTATTGCCTATAACGTATGTTTTACCTAATAGTCTTCAACCTTCAGTCTATACACCTAAGTAGTTACACGGTTTACAAATTATCCGACCATGGTGAGAGTTATACGTATAGTAGATGTTCTTATTATCGCAATAATAGTTATGGTCGTGTTTCCTTTTCATGCCCATGCCGCTAATGAACAAATAAGGGCTGCTGTACCGGCTGACTTCCCACCCCACTATATGGTAAGCGAAACCGGTAAGCCCAAGGGGTTTGCTATCGATGTTATTGAGGCAATGGCAAAACGCTCCGGGATGGAAATTATTTACACCGTCTACCCCGGCTGGCCTGAAGTGATGGAGGCTTTAAAATCAGGCCGCGCAGATATCATACCCAACCTGGGCATTACCGAAGCCCGCAAGAAATGGGCTTACTTTACCCGTCCCGTGGAAACTTTCCCTGTTGTCGTGATCTCTCGAAAGGGCTCAACTCTTACGAGCATCGAAGACTTAAAGGGTAAGAAAGCGGCAGCCGTACGATCAAATGTAGGAGCAAAAATCCTGGCAAAGCATCGTGATATCAAAACCGTATTTTACTCAAGCAGTCAAGACGCTTTTGCGGCCCTTTTAGCCGGTGAAGTCGAAGCCTGGGTATATCCGCAGTCAGTGGCCTGGCGTCTGGCGCGTCAGACCGGGCTTCAGGATCAAATAACCGTAGTCGGTTCTCCGATTAAAGAGATCCTTCGTGGAACCGCTGTAAGTAAAGACAAACCTGAGTTCCTGGAAAAAATCAATCTTGCAAGAGATGAGTTGATTAACAGCAGGGAATACAAAGATATCTACGCAAAGTGGCACGGGATACCGGCGTCTACTATTTCACTGACCAAAGAGGAAACCACTTGGCTTGCCGCACATCCAGTCATTCGTTTTACAGGCGACCCTGACTGGCTTCCCTTTGAAGCATTCAGTACTGAAGGTCAATACCAGGGGATTGTTGCAGACCATCTTGATCTCTTTGAAAAACGGCTCGGTGTGGAATTTAAACGTATCCCCACGAAAAACTGGTCGGAGTCTATCCAAAAAGCTCTTGATTATGATGTTGATGTGATTTCAGAATCCCCGGGGTCTATTATCACCCCCAAATTCCTGTTCAGCCAACCCTATCTATCGTCACCTGTCGTTTTGATGATGCAATCCGATATCAGGCGATTATCCGGCCTGGAGGAACTGAGAGGAAAAAAGGTAGCCTTGGTTAAAGACTATGGATATGTCCAGGATATCGTTAAAGCCTACCCTGATTTCCCCTTTGTCTATGTTCGGACAGTTCGAGAAGGGCTTGAAAATGTTGCCACCGGACAGGCAGACGCCCTGGCTTGTACGCTTGCATTGGGTGGTTATCTTATTAATGAATTGAATCTGCACAATGTCGATGTCGGCGGTACGACCGAGTTTTCTATGAAGCTCAGTTTGGCGGTGAGAAAAGATTGGCCCCAATTACATGGCATTTTGAATCGAATCATTCAATCGGTGACCAAAATAGAGCGGACTCGCATCATGTCAAAATGGGGCGCCAGAAGGGATTCCGAAAGAAGTCAGATTCTGGGCCCGGGCGTCACTTTGACTGCTGAGGAGCAGATGTGGCTGAGTGAACATCCTGTCATTCGTTTAGGTGTCGACCCGGCCTGGCCGCCCTTTGATTTCATCAACAACGACGGGCAGCATGACGGTTTGGCGGCCGATATTTTGGCCCTTTTAGAGAACAAACTTGGAATCGATTTTCAATTAACACCCGACCTGACCTATAGTGAAGTACATGATAAGGCCAAAGAGAGAGAACTGGATATCGTTTCATTAATGTCAAAAACAAGGGAGAGGGAAACATATCTAAAATGGTCCAAACCAATTGTTACGCTGCCATTGGTAGTTGCCGCCAGAAATGATTTTAAACAGCCAAGTTCTTTTGAGGATCTGGCAGAGTATCGTGTTGTTGTCGCTAAAGGGTACGCCGTGGTCTCCTATCTTAGCCATAACCATCCCAATGTGACCTTCACCGAAGCGGAGACGCCTCTGGAGGGACTTAACATCGTGTCGCTGGGTAAGGCGGATCTGTATGTCGGTTATATGGGAACCATTAGTTATCTGATTAAAGAGCAGGGGCTTTTCAACATAAAAATCGCCGGTCCCACCGGCTTTCCGCCTAAAAAACTCGCCATAGCCGTCCGATCTGACTGGCCGGAGCTGGTTAGCCTGATCAACAAAGGGTTGACGTCAATCTCACCGAATGAAATGACATTCGTTAAGGAGAAATGGATGCCATCTATCGAATCAGGAAAGATCACGGAAGAGAGGATCGTTGCTGCAAAGCAGGTAGAGTTTGATGAGACAACTTTTCTTATTAAGAGTATCGCCGTCGTTCTTACACTGATTTTAGCAGTTCTTTTTATCATTTGGGTGATACGGGGCCGCCCTAAACAACTTACAATCCGTGAAGTTATTTTTATGGTCTCTTTTGTTTTTGTGGGATTGATCGTCTCCCTTGGCGTATTTGTCACGATGCTTTTGGAAGGTTCGGATAAAGAAAGAAGTTATGATGATCTTCGGACCAACGCTCTTAATCTCGCTTCCGAGCTGAAACAGTCGTCCAATGACCTGAGCCGCTTTGTACGCGCCTTTGCAGCGACAGGGGATCCTGTTTATGAAAATTACTTCAAGACAGTGATCGCTATTCGCGACGGGAAACGGGCCCATCCAAAAGCGTATACCACAACCTACTGGGATTTTGTGGCAGGCGGCATAGTCAAATTGGATGAAAAGGGAGAGACATACAGCATTGAGGAAAAGGTGATGAATCTTGACCTCAATGAAAATGAACGTGAAAGATTGATTCTGGCGAAGAAGGAATCCGACTCGCTCGTTGAACTTGAACAAATCGCTTTTAACGCTGTCAGGGGGCAGTATAAAGATGTGGCAGGCGCATTTACGATCAAAGGCGACCCTGATATGGAAATGGCGCGAAACATTTTACATGGAAAGGCATATTACAAAGCCAAGGCCGGGATAATGAAACTCATTGAAGAGTTTATTGCTTTGATAGACTTAAGAGTCGCCAATCAACAAAACATGTTGCGAGAAAGAAACCGCGCCATAATTCTGGGTATAACCGGTTTAATCGTCATTACCATCGCTTTTTCCGTTTATGTCTTTTTTCTTTTTATGCGGCGTATTGTTGTTCCCCTTTTACAACTGGAATCAGGGGCTTTAAACATTAAAGGAGGAGAATACAACCATTATATTGATATCATGTCCAAGGATGAGGTCGGCGCCCTTGCAGCGGCTTTTAACTCCATGGCTGGAAGTATTCAAAAACACACAGCCGAACTCAGGGAGGCGCAGGCGCATTTCCAACAATTGCTTGAGGCCGCACCGGACGGATTTCTGGCAATCGATACCAAAGGCTTAATTGTTTTAGCCAATGCTCAAACAGAGAAACTTTTCGGATATCCAAAAGAACAGATCATCGGCAATAGAATTGAAATGCTTCTCCCTCACCGGTTTCATGAAACACATACTGCTCATCGCACTGAATATTTTGCCAATCCCGATATCAGGGCAATGCGCACAGGCGTAAAGGACCTTGAAGCTCAACATGCCAATGGCGGAACGATCCCTGTCGAAGTAAACTTGAGTCCCATTAAAACCGGTCAGGGGATGCTGGCTGTTGCAGCAGTTAGAGACATAACGGAACGAAAAAGGACTGAGGCAAACCTGATCAAACAGAACAGGTCACTGGAGCTGTTACATGAGATTGCCGATGCGGCCCAGGAAGCCCTGTCACTGGACGAAGCCTATCAAATATTTCTCGATAGGCTGTGTAAACATATGGGCTGGCCAATTGGTCATATTTATCTGCTGAAAGACGATACCGCTGATCTGTTAATACCTTCGACAGCCTGGTATCTGGAAAACAAAGATCACTTTGAGTCTTTCCAAAAAATTACGGAAACAACTTCATTCCAGAAAGGTGAGGGCCTGCCCGGTCGTGTGCTGGCAGATGGAAAACCGGCCTGGATTATTGACGTTACCAAAGACCACAATTTTCCACGGGCTTCGATTGCACAGAGTTGCGGAATTAAGACCGCCATTGCTTTTCCTGTGATTTTCGAAGACAACATAATCGCAGTAATCGAATCATTTGCTATCGAGGCAATAGAGCCGGACGAATTGATTCTGGCAACTCTCGGTAATGTGGGCAGTCAATTAGGCAGTGTGATCAAGCGAAAGCAGGCGGAAGTCGAATTGATATCCGCCAAAGCCCAAGCCGAAGAAGCCACCAGGGCAAAGAGCGACTTTCTGGCCAATATGAGCCATGAGATCAGGACCCCCATGAACGCCATCATAGGCATGAGTCATCTGGCGTTGAAGACGAATCTTGACTTTAAACAGAGGAACTATATCGATAAAGTTCATCGTTCAGCAGAATCACTCCTTGGTATCATCAATGACATATTGGACTTTTCCAAAATAGAAGCCGGAAAGCTGGATATGGAGAAAGTTGACTTCCAGCTTGAAGACGTTCTTGATAATCTATCCAATCTGGTGGGACTGAAAGCAGAAGAAAAGGGAGTTGAACTATTATTGGCTACCGATAAAGAAGTCCCCATGGCCTTGATCGGAGATCCGCTGAGATTGGGCCAGATTCTTATCAACCTGGGGAATAATGCCGTAAAGTTCACTGACAGGGGCGAGATTGTTGTTACAACGCATCTGAAGGAATCGGAAGGCAAATCCGCACTCCTTTATTTTTCGGTACAAGACAGCGGGATAGGTATGACAAAAGAGCAACAGTCAAAGTTGTTTCAATCCTTCAGCCAGGTCGACACATCTACATCCCGTAAGTATGGCGGAACCGGTCTGGGGCTGACTATATCCAAACGCCTGACTGAAATGATGGGTGGTGAAATCGGCGTTGAGAGTTCTCCGGGAAAGGGAAGTACGTTCTATTTTACGGCCAGATTCGAAATTCAAAGCGATCCAAAACCGCGATTTGTTATAAATGAAGAGGAGCTTACAGGTTTACGTGTGATGGTGGTAGATGACAATGCTGCTGCAAGGGAGATACTCAGTGCAATGGCTCTTGGATTTGGTATGGAAGTTGACGTATATGCCGATGGTAAATCAGCCCTTAATGAAATAATAGAAGCTGAAGGAAAAAAAATCCCCTATGATGTCGTGCTTATGGATTGGAAAATGCCTGGCATGAACGGCATAGAGTGTATTCGGAGAATCGAGGGAGAGGCTACGGAGACTCCTCCGGCGGTTATCATGGTTACAGCCTATGGACGCGAGGAGGCATTACAAGATGCCATAAAGAGCAACGTAGAGCTAAAGGCTGTGTTGAGTAAACCTGTCACACCTTCTTCGCTACTAAACATAATAGGAGAAATACTCGGTCGAGGCGTCATCCGTGGAGAGTATGACGCCGGACGTGTCGATGAGGCGCAAGATGAAATAAAACCACTGCAGGGAGCGCATCTGCTGCTGGTGGAGGATAATGAGATCAACCAGGAAATAGCCCTTGATTTTTTAAGTAATGGCGGCATTACGGCGATTGTAGCGAATAACGGACAAGAGGCCATCGATATACTTGATGAAGGTCAGCGTTTCGACGGTATACTGATGGACGTACAAATGCCTGTTATGGACGGTTATACGGCTGCAAGTGTTATACGTAAAAATGACAAATTTAAGGATATCCCCATAATAGCGATGACCGCCAACGCCATGGTATCGGACAAAGAAAAGGCCCTTGAAGCAGGAATGAATGATCACATATCCAAACCCATTGATGTTAAAGAGATGTTTCGTACAATGGCAAAGTGGATTACTCTTTCCAGCTCTTCCGACGATTCAGGCATCTCTAAAAAGAGCATGACAAGAGACGAAACAGAGGGAGAAAGGGAGATACCCGAGATGGATGGAATAGATACAGAATCAGCTCTCGCTCTTGCAGGGGGGAACAGGAAGCTTTACACAAACTTGTTAACCAAGTTTTATCTTAATTATGGAGAAACCGCTGATGAGATAAAGAGACTGTTCGACAAAGGAGAGCTGAAAGAAGCCGAACGAATGGCCCATACAGTCAAAGGAATCGCAGGGAGTATTGGCGCCAAGACTCTTCAAAGGTCATCGGGAGAATTGGAGAGTTGTATTCATGAGGAAAACCGTAATGATTTTGATGGGTTGTTAAATCAGTTCAAAGGTGAACTGACAAGAGTTTGTCGCTCACTTGCATCTTTTGTCGATGAGAGAGGGAATATTGATAAGGAAGATAAAAAATCCGAAGCAATTCATGAAGATGCCGCTTTTAAGTTATTAAAAAAACTTGAAGAGGGTATAAAAAAGAGGAAACCTAAAAGCTGTATGCCTGTTCTTGATGAATTAAACAAATATGCCCTTCCTGATAGTCTGGAAGCTGAAATAGGGGAGCTGTCAAATCTTATAAAAAAGTATAAATTTAAAGAGGCGAATGAATTATATGAATCTCTTGTAAAAAAGCTTGTCAGTTGAAGGGTGTTATTATATGGATAACTCACAGTCGTCATTCCGGTAAAAACCGGAACCGGCGTTTTTTGAACAACATATCATGAACCGGAAAAAAACAGGAGGTATTTGAATGTTTTATTTATTTGAAAGAGATTTAAGCAAAAAAAGGACATCGATCTTACTGTTATTGCTGCTTTTTTTTATTGCAGGAACAATTTTATTTCAATTGGCAGGTACGGCTTTGGCGGCGAACACGACATACTATGTATCAAGCAGCGGAGGTGACGATACTTTTAGCGGTCTCGATCGGGCTGCACCCTTAAAGAGTATTGCCAGAGTTAATCAACTGAATCTTGAGCAGGGAGACAGAGTTCTCTTTAAGTGCGGGGATTTATGGCAGGGAGAGATGATTCGAATCACCGACTCAGGCAGTTCCGACAATCCCATTACATACGGCTCTTATCCCGGGGAGTGTGAAAACAGGCCTGTATTGTCGGGGGCTTTGCCGATTGGGGGTTGGATCATACACAGTGAAAACATTTATGTCTCTGACCTCTCGACCGGCGCAAATGAAGGGAAATTTTCGAATGGTATTAATCAGCTTTTTAGAATGGACATTCGATTACCCCTCGGGCGATGGCCGAATATGGGAGAGATGAACAATGGTTACACACTTGTAGATGAGCACAGTTCCTTTACGGCTCAAATCACGGATAACGAACTCCCGGCCGTTGACTGGACAGGTGCTGCCATGCATATAAAGGGTATGCAGTGGTATATCATGAACAGAGAGATCGTTGCCACCGAGGGAGCTGTAATGACTCTCAATCACGATGTATTCTGTTATGAAGAGGGGAACTGCACCGGATGGGGATATTTTTTAAACAGCCACTTTAATACATTGGACCAGGAGGGCGAGTGGTATTATGACGCAGCTACGAACCGTGTCTATCTCTATACCCTTAACGGTGCGCCTGCCGATAATGAACTGGAGGGTTCCGTCATCCTTATTGGAGAGTCAGAGTACGACATAACCCTTGGGGCGATCGTTACGGGACAAATTAGCGAAGAACATATATCAAATATCATTATAGAGAATTTCCATATCAAAAACTGGTTTCAAAACGGCATTACTACTCCAACGAGCCTGGAGTTAAATGACAACAGTAATATTGTAATCAGAAATAATTTGATTGAAGACGTTCAGGAGACCGGTATTCATCTTATGACATGGATATGGAATGCCGGTGCAGACAGCGGAATGCGCGGCGGAAAGAACATTACCGTTCAAAATAATGTTATTACCGGAGCGAACAGGCACGGAATCAATACATACACTGTGGAGTCGGTTTTTACGGAGAATGAGATTCGCAACATCGGGTTAATTGAGAATCTGTCGAGAGAGGGCATGGGATGCGAATTCGACACGATCGAGGAGTGTACCACAGACGGCGTCGGCCTTGTTCTTTATGTGCATGAAGAACAATTTTCAGGTCGCGATAATGTAATAGAGGGGAACATCATTGAACGAACGGCAATGGACGGGATGGAGATATTCGGCCCCAAAAACCGGATTACCGGGAATTATGTGAGAGAGGCATGTTACGCCAAGGCCGATTGCGGAGCAATTCGCGTATATGGAGAAAACAGTCTTGAAGAGCCTGTTGTTTATGATATCACGATAGAAGACAATATCGTCGTAGACACCATTGGCAATACAGACGGCTGCCGCGAAGATTATCTGGCGCCCCTGTTCGGATTTGGGATTTACACGGACCACTATGCACGGAATGTCGTGGTTTCCGACAATACCGTGATTGGCGGCAGCGCCGGAGGAATCCTCTTTTGGTGGAGAAGCACCGGTACGGTCACAGGTAACACCTTGTATAACAACGGAACATCAGGGCCAAACTATCCTTACAGACCGGGAAACGCTCAGATAGAAGTATGGGATTACGATATAGAGCCCGGCACGGCGGTATCCATGTCCGATAATATCATGTACGGTATAAAGGAAGATGAAATACTGCTGAGAGTATCATCAACAGATAACCTCACTTCCTCGGACAACAACTATTTCTTTAATCCATATACAACGTTGCAGGTGGATATATGGGAGGAGTGGCCTTATTATACTTTTGATCAATGGAAGACACTTTCCGGTATGGATCAAAATTCGACAGCTAACTGGTTTACACTGGCTCCCGGAGATGAACCCTTATCGGAGATTTTTTATAATCCTTCAGGTGCAATCGTAACGATTGACCTTGACGCCGATATTTATGAAGATTTGGACAGAAACACGGTCTTTGGCAGTATTGAGCTGCAACCCTACTCATCACTCATTCTTATCCATACCGGCGCATCGGTTTCCGAGCCTTTGCCTGACATTAAGATTAATGGTTCTGACAGCGATATAATTCTCAATAAATCTTCGAATCTGGCAATTACCATAGAACTGGATCCCGGAAGTCGATTGTCTGAAAATGCGGACTGGTGGCTTGTCGCCTACACACTCAGAGGTTGGTATTTCTATAATGAGAACACCGGTCAATGGAGTTCCAATGCTGTACCATTCAGACAGGGCGCGCTCTATACGATCGATACGCCTGAGAGCATATTGAGTGTTTCAACATCGAATCTGCCTTCAGGTTCTTATCACTTTTATTTTGGCGTCGATACTGTCATGAATATGCAAGTGGACTATGATGTCCTGTTTTTCGACAATCTAAATGCAGTGATACTCCCCTGATTTGCTTCGAAAATAGCCTAATGCGCACCGGAAGCAGCAGTGATGTTCCGCCAAAACAAGCTGAAACTTGTAAACTCAAACACCACCTTGTTTTGGCGGAACATCACTGCTGCTTCTATTCATTTTCATGCTTTGTGGTGATCTGGAGTGTCATGGACGTTTATCCCGAAAATAGACTGTTTAAAAATTGATTTTTTGTCGTTTTTTTGCTATCCTTATTTGTCAAATACTGTAATAATCCAAAACAGCTATCAGCTGTCAGCTTAAAAAAGTGCGGAGTATTATGGAAGAGCTAAAATTCGCTGCAGAAAGTAAAGTAAATAACCGTCACATAAATGGCGCCTGGAAGATAATTGTCGCAGATGATGAACAGGGAGTCCATGATATAACGAGAATGGCTTTAGGCAGTCTCTCTTACAATGGCAAAGGGCTGAGCTTCATAAGCACTTATTCAGGCAGTGAAACCATTCGGTTTATGGAGGAGAATTCCGATATTGCCCTGGTCCTGCTGGATATTGTCATGGAGGAAGATGACAGTGGTCTTCAGGTTGCGAAATATATACGCAATAATCTAATGAACGACTCTGTCAGAATAATTTTAAGAACAGGTCAGTCCGGACATGCGCCTGAAGAGAAAGTCGTGGTCGATTATGATATAAATGATTATAAGACCAAAAATGAACTGACAACGGAAAAACTCTTCACTTCCGTAATATGCGCGTTACGTTCCTATAGTGAACTGATTAAAAAGGAACAAATGCAGGATGAGCTTAAACAGATAAACGAACATCTGGATGACCTTGTAAGAGAGCGCACCAGCCAGTTAGCCAATACAAACGACCATTTAATGCAGGAAATTATCGAGCGTAAAAGGGCTGAAAAGAAAAAGCAGGAACTTCTTGAAAAGCTGGAACAAACCTTTGAGGAACTCAAGCATAGTCAGGAACAGTTAATCCAGTCGGAAAAGATGGCTTCCCTTGGTCAGTTAGCCGCCGGTATTGCCCATGAGATAAATAATCCCCTTGGCTTTGTAAATTCCAATTTGGAAAACCTTAAAAAATATTTGGTGAGGATCCTCGGGCTGGTGGAAGGTTATGGTGAGATCGAACTGTCGAAAGAAAAAAGCATCAAGATCATAAGATATAAAAAGGAAATTAATTATGATTATTTAAAAACAAGGATGGGATACATCATAGAACGTTCCTTAAAGGGTCTGGAACGTATAAAGAATATCATTGAGGATCTAAAGACTTTTTCAAGGTTAGATGCCGCCGATATCAGCGATGTTAATATTAATGAATCAATTGATATTACATTAAACATGTTGCTCTACGAATTCAAGAACAGGATCAATATCATAAAGGAGTATGGCGACATTCCCCTTATGAGTTGTTGTAGCGCCAAATTAAATCAGGTTTTTTTGAATATTTTGATCAATGCATGCCAGGCCATAGAGGGTAAGGGAGAGATCAGAATAACAACCTTTGTCGAAGGCAAAACGATCAGGATAGAAATCAGCGATACAGGCAAAGGAATACCTGAAGATATCAGGAGCAAGATATTTGATCCCTTCTTTACTACAAAACCTGTAGGAAGCGGAACCGGACTGGGGCTTTCGATTAGTCACAGAATCATCAATGATCATAATGGAAAGATTTTGGTCCATAGCGCAGATGGTGAAGGAACTACTTTTGTAATAGAAATGCCAATACCTTAAAACAACGAGACAGTTCTTAATAGGGTTTATAACGAATGCATCCCGGGAAACAGACCTTCGAAAACAAAAGAGAGAAGCTCTATGCAATTATTTTCGAGTCAGACACTGTAGGAGGAAAAAGATTCGATATCGCTTTGATTATCACGATCATGTTGAGCGTTATCGTTGTAATGGTGGACAGTGTATCTGAAATAAATGAAACCTACGGAAGTCTCTTATATTTTGTGGAGTGGTTTTTCACCATCCTCTTTTCAATTGAGTATATTTTGAGACTGATATCTATTGGTAAGCCTGCACACTATGCAAAAAGTTTTTTCGGGATTATCGATTTGCTGTCAATCTTACCTACATATGTAAGCCTGTTTATCCCCGGCAGTCAAAACCTCATAGCAATACGAATCTTAAGAGTATTGAGAATATTTCGTATTCTGAAACTTGTACAGTATATGTATGAATCGCGAGTACTTATGAGAGCGTTACATGCCAGTCGTCGTAAAATCGAGGTCTTTCTTTTTACTGTTTTGATATTGGCGATCATCTTTGGTTCTCTCATGTATCTGATCGAAGGAGAGGAAAACGGATTTACCAGTATTCCGAGAGGTGTCTACTGGGCTATCGTAACTCTTACGACAGTAGGATATGGTGACATATCACCAAAAACAGGCCCTGGACAGGCTTTGGCGGCTGTCATCATGATCATGGGATATGGAATAATTGCTGTTCCGACCGGTATTGTAACGGTTGAACTTTCTCATGCCGGGAAAAGAGAGCATAACAGGGTCTGCTCGGAGTGCAGTACGGAAATCGATGATCCCGGTGCGAAATACTGCAAAAATTGTGGCTGGAAATTATAATGCTACACCTCGACATGACATCATCTTTGATTGAACCTCAATCGCAGAATCCACAGTATCGCCCTGCCGGGTCTGCTGTGTTGGTCAATCCAGAACTCAGTAATTTTGCTAAAAACAGCTAAAACAATCGCAAGTTAAAAATAACCAGGTCGATCACGAAGGGCACGAAGTTTTAAAAAAATTTTCTATGCTTTTAAATTATTTTTTTTGAGTTCTTTTGATTTACGATTGTTTCTTTAGTTTTAGCCTGCTTTACTGAGTTTAAAAGTTTTATCCTAAAAAAGCATTTAGCTGCCAGCCATCAGCTATCAGCTTTTAAATTGCATCACTTTACAGTTCAAAACACTTTCACCCTTTAGGTGATGCTCTTTTTAAGCTTGATATCACTATTTTCCTTAGCTGAAGGCTGACAGCTGATAGCTGACTGCTGTTTTTAGGTTTATTGGTAACATATGCTTTACCTGACAGTCTTCAGCCTTTAGTCTATACACCTAAATAGTTACTATGTATTAACGTAATGCTTCCCTTAAATCGCTTTCTTTTTTTGTAAGAAAATCCGTCAGTTTTTTCATGCCCTCTTTGTGTTCTCCGCCTATGCTTTCGGCAATGCCAAACAACTTGTCTTTCATTTCGACAAAAATAGTGGTGAGTATGACAATTTTTTCTGCTGTTTGCTTTAAAATCTCATAGCCCGCCGAACGCTCTGTTCTAAAGAGGTTTCTCACGTCATCGACCTCTTTTACGACGACACGATCTTTAGCCTTTATTGTCGCCATGCTTTCACAGTTTACCAAAGTATATCCCACGTTCAATACCGTTCCCGGTTGAGATACATCGAAGGAGAATGCGCCGTCCTGCCTGGAATGTGTGACAGTACCGCTTTTGAGAGCATAGAACTTCTCTACATTGTCTCCCTCCTTCAGGAGTGTATCGCCGGGATTCAGAGTGATTTCCCTGTCTTCCCCTATGGCTTTTTCTATGATAAAGGGAAATTTCCCTGCCGTGCTCTCCTGTATTTTGACCCATTGAGCTATATAATCCGACATCTCCGGGATTTTTAACAGGTCCAGACCTGCATGGGCGGCTGCTTCCAGAAATTCATCTTTTAAGCGTATCAGATTATTCGTTGCACTGAACAATCTGTCGAATTCCAGCCTGGTTACCTCGAGAGAGACATCTATACTGGTGTTGAATAAATTACTGATATCGTTTATCACTAATACACGGCAGGCTTCCTTAACCTTAACCGTAGTGGTTCTAGGTGTATCGAGTAAAGCCGATATTTCCCCAAGAACCGTACCGGGCTCGTTTAAGGTATGGATAAAGTTATCGTTTACCATAATATCTACACTACCGTGAATTAATATGTATACAGTCTTCGACTGCTCTCCCATTGTTATGATGTTCTCTCCAGGTAAAAATTCCTGTTTGTCAAAATTGCTGCAAAAATCAAGTAACATTGACATGCTCAGTACCTCCGTTATGTATGTTTATATGAATGTCTGGTAAGTCTTTGGTAAATGGTATCAGAAAACCGTATTGTTGTGTCGTTGGCATGGGACAATTTGTTAATACCTTCATATCCGGTTTTCCAAATAATACAATCTTTATTTCCGGCTCGCTCCTTACCTCTCATCTCCTTTTATATTTCTTTCCCGGTTTATAACTGTGTTTCCTGCCGGAATGACTCTGCTTTTTTGAATTGTATAGAAGCTTAGTTACTTTTCTGCTGCTGAGACCTATTCTATTCGGGCCGTCGATTCGCCGCTGATCAAGGAGCATGGAAAAAGCTTTATATGCAACTTCCATCACATCGTACTCTTCTGTAAACTCGCTCATGATTTCCACAGCCTCTTCATGAACAGGCTGGTTCTCAAGTTTTTTCAGGAGCTCCGATTTAAAGTGTTTTTTTGCCTGATGGATTGTCGGTACTTCCATATAATCAAGAGTAACACCGGAAGCATGCTTTATACGACTTAATTCCTTAAACTCGAGGGGAGTTACCAAGGTTATAGCTGTGCCCTTTTTTCCTGCTCTGCCTGTACGTCCAATTCTGTGGACATAACTTTCAGGGGTAAATGGAATATGAAAATTAATGACATGAGTAATATTCGTAATATCGAGCCCCCTGGCAGCCACATCGGTGGCGATCAATAAATCGATCACTCCTTTTTTGAAACTATCCATTACCTCGTTTCTTTGCGACTGTTCCATATCTCCGTGAAGAGCCTTTGCAACATAGCCGCGCGAAATCAGAGTTGTAGAAAGAAGATCGGTCTCTTTCTTGGTGCGGCAGAAGATAAGCGCTTTCTGTGGAGCATCGGTATCGATAAGGCGAACTAAAGCTTCCTCACGTTCTCTCTCTTCGATTACATAGTAACGGTGCAGAATATCCGTCGGAGTTGCAATTTCCTTTGGAATAACATCAATGGAAACGGGTTGCTTTAGTATTTTTTGAGCTAAAGATCTGATTTCCTTAGGTAACGTCGCAGAGAAAAGAAGAGTCTGACGTTCTTCGGGAATATAACCGAAAATCGCTTCTATATCGTCTATAAAACCCATATCCAGCATCTCATCTGCTTCATCCAACACGACGATGGAGGGACTAAACTTATCTTTTAAACGGTTGGACTTCAGATGGTCGAGCAGTCTGCCCGGTGTGGCCGTAACGACCTGCGCACCTCTGCCTATCAAATCTACCTGCCTGCTAATAGATTGACCTCCGTATACAGCGACAGTTCTTATGCCTGCAAAACGCCCCAGTCGATAAAGCTCGTCGCTTACCTGAGATGCGAGCTCTCTTGTGGGAGCGATTATCAGTACATTTACACCACTGACATCGCGCGAAAAGTGAAGAGCAGGAAGGCCGAAAGCCGCGGTCTTACCGGTGCCTGTTTGCGCTCGCGCTATAACGTCCATACCTTTCATTATGTACGGAATTGACTCCTGTTGGATAGGGCTTGGAACCCTGAATCCCGCTTCATGTACACCTTTCAATATATCTTTATGAAGCCCGAAGTCATCAAAAGTCTGTAAAGAGTTGTCTTCAATTGTCATCTATACCTCATTAAATATAATACCGGAAAGACCGGTTGACCGTTGGCAATTTACGGTTTACAGTTGTTTAAACGACCCTGAGTCAATAAATCAGGTTTCGTCTTAGTAGTACTCAATAATCTTCGGTTGCAAATCGCAAATCGCAAATCGCAAATCGCAAATCGCAAATCGCAAATCGCAAATCGCAAATCGTCAATCGTCAATCGTCAATCGTCAATCGTCAATCGTCAATCGTCAATCGTCAATCGTCAATCGTCAATCGTCAATCGTCAATCGTCAAT
>JAREWP010000097.1 GCA_029001845.1 Candidatus Magnetocorallium paracelense
TCCGATTCAATTCAGCCAATGCTTTTCGGCAACTGCCTTCCTGAAAACCTCCTTTGCTTGTTCGCCAATCAAGCCATTTACAGACTTCTCTCGACAACGCTCGTCTCGATATATCCGGTTTTTCTATTATTTTATTGTTTATTTGCTCTATTATATTATTCGTAAATTCTTGACCGCATACTCGCATCTCTTTAGTATACTGATTATCGATCGCGGAGTCAAGTGTGTATTATGTTCATCCTTGAGGGGAGAGGACTAAGGTGAGGGGTGAAGGCGGAGAAGCGTTAACGTATCGATGACAATACCGCTATCCCCCTCACCCCAACCCTCTCCCCCTTCAAAGGGGGAGAGGGAGTCGCTGTTTTTTACAATTTAAAAAAATATACCACAACTGTACAAAAAAATGAATTCATACATATCTCGCTTTATCTCTTATCAACACTCATACATTTGTAAAAATACGAATTACTTCGACCCTGTTTTCTCAAGAGTCTGTGGTTTTACGCCGCTAAAAACAAGTTTTTTATATATCTCGCATTCATTAAAATTGCTTTTGCAAAAGTGTAAGATTTTCCATGTATCCAGGCTCATGCCCGTTGAAGCGTAGCACTCTTCATAGGCCTCCTCGATAAAAGGGCAGTATGCCGGTTTTGAAGAATTATCTTTTTTCATCTGCACATCCTCTTTTTACAATGATTACCTCCGTTTAACCTAAAAAGCATTTAGCAGTCAGCCATCAGCTGTCAGCTCTTTAATTGCAACACTTTATGGCTCAAAACAGCTTCACTTACTAAGGCGAAGCTTATTATTGGCATAACATCAATTCTTTCCTTAGCTGATGGCTGACCGCTGATAGCTGATTGCTGATTGCTGTTTTTTAGTTAACTGCTTCCAATACTCTCTACTCTATACACTATCACCCTGAATTTTAAACTGAGTAACAATACCTTTAAGTGTGTCCGAAACGCCTGCCGGTTCTAAGCAGGAATATTACAATATCCATGCCATATACCTAAAAAAAAGCAGTCAGCTATCAGCGGTCAGCTTTCTGTTAAGAAAATACCTGAGATTCAGGAATCTTGATCCGTGAGTAAAATAATTTGACACCGATTAATTCAAAAACAAAACCAAAGGATACTGTCATTCCGGTGGAAACCGGAATCCAGCGGTCCGAAACAAGGGATCAGTTCATGTATTGTTATTCAAACAGCCTGGATTCCGGCTTTCGCCGGAATGACAATGGTTTACGGTTTTGTTTTTTAAGGGTCTGAGTCAAAATAAGTTGTATAATTTGCGCTTAAATTTAGATTGGATTTGAACAAACTGATTGAGCAAAGGAGAATAAAACGAAGTTTCCAACGAAATAGCGGATTAGGTGAATAGGTGAACATAAAAAGTATCTGTAAAGTGTAAACCCTGACAGATTGTAAACTTTACAAAGTGTAAAGCAATACCATTAACATAAGGGGTGAAGCACCTTCCGACGGAAGCGGAGCCTTCGAGTTTAGCCGATGAAGGCGGAAGGTGCTTTGCTCCTTAAGTTAATGACAGTGAAGTGTAAAGGTGATGTATTGCGAATATAAAATAACAGATACTTACCCGGAACAATCAAAGCGTTTGACTTAACCTGTTATAAAGGATTAAGATAAATTCAACAACGTTCCTGTTCGGACAACCATTCCATACTTATCCATGGAAAAAATAACATTAACACTTCTCCTGATATTTTCTCACCCCGGCAAGGTCTTATTCCATCAATATATGGGCGGAAATATTCACCCCCTGAGCTGCGACAACAATGGAAAAATAATCGCCTTTTCCACGGAAATGGTTGAGTAAAAGTCAAAACCTGTACTCTGTTTCGAAGTCATGAAAAAATCAAAGGATAACAAATCATACGATTCCAGGCAAACCAATCTGACTCTGCGATATGTCATCTCTCTGGTCATTGTCGTTATCGTAACTGCCGCTGCTTTTCTTTCCATTATGGCCTTTTTCTATATCCCCAAAATAGAGAGCAAGGCCAAAAAGCAAGGCGAGCAATATGCTTCTTTTCTGGCGAAAACCATTTCTTCTCATTTATGGAATTATAACCTCAATGCAGTTAATGAGCTGCTCGCCTCAGGCATGGCAAACAGAGATATTGTCTTAACCAGGATTTACAACGGCCCGGACATTTTCGCGGAAAATCGGGCAGTCGATTATGAGGGAAAGGCCCCCTCCACATTTAAGGATAACGACAAATACATCGTTTTTCTCTCACAAATCATCTATAAAGATGAAAAGATCGGTCATGTCGAATTAATCATGTCCAGAAATACGATACTATCGAAACTATATCAAAATTTTCTGGTTACAGGATCGATTGGCGCCCTGATATGCTTTGTTGTGGCTCTTACCGCTATTGTCGTAACCAGGATTTTCGTTTATAAACCTCTTTTGGAGCTAAAAGAAAGAGCCGAGGAGAACGAAAGAATCAAAAGCGGCTTTCTTGCGACAATGAGTCACGAGATCAGAACTCCCATGAACGCCGTTATCGGCATGACGCGCCTTTGTCTTGAGACCGAGATGACCTCCAGGCAGAGAGATTACCTTGAAAAAGTATATTCAGCCTCTCAATCACTTCTTTGCATAATCAATGATATTCTGGACATTTCAAAGATAGAGGCCGGAAAACTGGAACTGGAATCTATTGAGTTTTGCCTTGACGATGTTTTAAGGGATTTATCCGACATTATTACATTAAGGGCCCGCGAAAAGGCAATTGAGTTCCTTTTCTCCGTAAACAACGACGTTCCGCGGTCGCTTACAGGGGACCCGCTGCGATTGGGTCAGATATTGCTGAATCTAACAAGCAATGCAGTAAAATTTACTGAATCCGGAGAAGTTCTTTTAAAGGTGGAAGTCATTGAAAAACATTGGGACGAGACACTTCTCCTTTTTTCGGTCAAAGATACAGGGATTGGTTTAACAAAAGAACAACAAGAAAAATTATTCGACCTCTTCAGTCAGGCAGACAGTTCTACAACAAGGAAATTTGGCGGCACAGGGCTGGGACTGGCCATTAGTAAAAGGCTGGTCCAGATGATGAACGGTAAACTGAATGTAGAGAGTGAAGCAGGAAGGGGGAGCACCTTTTCCTTTACCTCAAAGTTTGATCGCCATTATCATGAGAAAAAAAGGCTTGAATTGCTGTTCCCGGATTTACGCAATCTCCAGGTGTTATTAGTCGATAACAACAGAATTTCGGCAGAGGTAATAAAAGCTGCATTAGAAGCGCTTTCTTTTAAGGTTAACATTGTTTATTCCCCGCAAGATGTATTGGCTGAATTAAGAAATGCAGAAAAGGCGACACCATACAAACTGGTAGTAATGGAATTGGAGATATGGGAGCAAAAAGGAAAAGAGACCATTCGGGACATTAAGGACAACATGGCCCTCTCTCATCAACTGAAGGTCATTGTTCTAACTGCTTTGGGAAGAGAAAAAACAATCGATTTCGCAGGGAACAATGGTATCGACGGAGTGGTGACAAAGCCTGTCATTCAGTCCGATCTCTTCGATACTATAATAACGGTCTTTGGCATTGATCGTCCAAAGGAGAGACACAAAAGTGAGAGAACAGATATAACAATAATTATCAGACATCTGTCCGGTTCAAAAGTACTTTTAGTGGAAGACAATGAAGTAAACCAACAACTGGCGATCGAGCTTCTAAAGAAGGTTGGATTAGAGGTGGAAACTGCCAATAACGGCAGAGAGGGAGTCATTGCAGTGACAGAGGGTGACTATGATTTAGTTTTAATGGATATCCAGATGCCGGAGATGGACGGATTGGAAGCAACAAGGCGCATCAGAAGCATCGAAGAGGAGCGAATGAAAACGATCCCCATCGTCGCCATGACTGCCAATGCCATGGTAAGTGACAAAGCAAAATCTTTGGAAATGGGTATGAACGACCATATATCCAAACCAATAGACCCTGATGAACTGTATGAGACATTGATGAAATGGATTGCGCCCGGTAAAAGTGAGCAACCATTTACGAGCCTGATAGAGGAAGCGAATAAAAAAAACACTGACAAGGATTTCTCTTTTCCGTCTCTTCCGGGTCTGTCAGTAGAAAAGGGCTTAAAAAGGATTGGCGGGAACCCTGAAGCTTACAGGAAGCTGCTTTTAAAATTTGGAGAGAATCAGACAGGAACGATTAAAAAGTTAAAGGACGCACTGGAAAAGAACGATATGAAGGAGGCAAAGGCTATTATTCATACATTAAAAGGAGTGTCAGGTAATGTCAGTGCAGAGAGAGTTCATCAGATGGCGGCGGATATGGAAAAGGAAATAAAAAAAGACCGAAAGGATAATGCAATGAACTATGTAAAGGATATCGAAGAATCCCTGAATCAGGTGCTCACATCGATATCATCACTGAAAGAAAATGAAAACGAAACCATTGAAAAGGAAGCTTCTCCTGCACAGGAAATCGATGATGGCGATCAGGAAAAAATCATTCAACACTTAAAAGAACTTACTTGGTTGATACAAGAAAGCGATACAGATTCCGAACAATATTTAAAAGAGATTAAGGAGCATTTGACAGGTACTTATGGCAAAGAGAAAGAGTACTGTCAACTTGAAATGCAATTATCCGAATACGATTATAAGAGCGCCCTTCAGACATTGAATCTTATAACCCGGGAAATTTATCGGGGGGAATTATAATGTAATGTGGTTTATTTGTTACCTGATATCATATTTCCTGAGTTTATTATAAAAAGTGGTTCGTGTCATACCGAGCAGACGGGCGGCTTCTGATTTGTTCCAGTGCGTTTTTTCCAGGGATTCCATTATTGCCGTGAATTCATCATCTTTGCTCATCGAGATATTGCCCCCCCTTTCTTTCCTGAATTCAGCAGGGAGATCGTTAACGGTTATCGTAGATTGACGGCAGGTTATGAAAGCGTGCTCCAATGTATGCTCCAGCTCTCTCACATTACCGCTCCATCGATAAATCATAAATATATCGTACACCTCATCAGACACGCCGATAATGTCCTTATTGAATTTCTGGTTGAATTTCGTTACAAAATGCTCGGTTAGCAGCGGGATATCGTCTTTTCTCTCTCTCAGAGGCGGTATGTCGATTTCCACAACTTTAAGCCTGTAATAAAGATCCTCTCTGAAACTTCCTTCCTCTATTTTTTTCTTTAAATCCTGATTAGTAGCTGCAACAATACGAACATCCACCTTTATCGGTTTAGAGTCTCCTACTCTTTCAATCTCCTTTTCCTGAAGAACACGCAGAAGTTTCACCTGTATGGCTTGAGATATATCTCCGATTTCATCGAGTAGAATCGTCCCGCCGTCGGCAAGGTGGAATCTGCCCTGTTTATCGCTCAAAGCACCGGTAAAAGCCCCTTTTACATGCCCGAAAATCTCGCTTTCAAGCAGACTTTCAGAAAAGGCCGAACAGTTCACTTTAACATAAGGCCCCTTCCCGCGGTTTCCCTTACAGTGCAACGCCTCTGCGATAAGTTCCTTTCCCGTCCCGCTTTCTCCTTTTATCAGAACAGTAGAATCCACATTCGCGAGATTCTGTATAAGGGAATACATCTCCTGCATTTTTTCGTTTTTCCCTATTATATTAAAAAAACAATATCGTTCGTTCACAGCCTGTTCGAGATAGGAGAGTTTCGTTTCGTCGCTTATGAGCATGACAGCGCCTTTAAGCTTTCCACCTCGATCGCTCAGAGGAGATATCTTCATTGATAGAACCTGTTTTACATTGTCTTTGCATTGGCACTCTATTCGAGCTTTTTTTACCGTTACATGTTCATCTATTGTCCTTTTTAACATATCGAAACAACCGCTGCTACATCCCTTAATTATAGATGCAAGAGATTTCCCTACACTATTTTTTTCTATTGGCAGACAAAGTTTCTCAGCAGCAGCGTTGATCTCGATGACTTTATAATCTTTATCCACCGTTACGATTCCGTCTTCCACACTGTTGAATATGGCTTCAAGATTCTTTCTGTACCTGTTTCTTTCGTCAATAACATACTTGTGCCTGAGGGCCATTTTCGTAACACGTATCAGCATCTCCTTTTTAACGGGTTTCACTATATAATCAT
Organism: Candidatus Magnetocorallium paracelense; assembly: GCA_029001845.1. Taxonomy (GTDB): domain Bacteria; phylum Nitrospirota; class Thermodesulfovibrionia; order Thermodesulfovibrionales; family Magnetobacteriaceae; genus Magnetocorallium; species Magnetocorallium paracelense. Next base: position 6,135 of record JAREWP010000097.1, read on the forward strand.
AAGCGCCCAGTCGGACCGCCTCTGTCGCCGTTTCAAGGCCCGGGTAACCTGTAAAAAGAACGACAGGACAACTTAATTCTCTTTCCTTAATCCCATATAAAATGTCTATACCCGACTTGCCGCCCAAAACGATATCGCTTAAGAGTAAGTCGATCTCTTCGGAGTCGATTATTTTTATAGCACTGTCAAAATCGCAGGCCGTAAATATGACATACCCCAAATCGGAAAGCATGATCTCCAGGGTATTCAAAATAATCTCTTCGTCGTCAATAACCAGAATCTTTTCTTTTTTCATTTGTTAAACTGCTTCAATTCACAGATTTTAAGATAAAAATCCCTCCAGGGTTTTATGTACTCTTTCAAACTCACACTCCAGAGTCGGAATCAGCTCACGCGATGTCTCCAAGTCACCTCCTCCGGCGGCTTTCTCTATTTTACGAGCGACCTCTTGTACAAAACCGGCCTTTATATTGGACGAGGCCCCTTTGATGGAGTGGGCCTGTCTCCGAACCACAACGGCGTCTTCCTCTTCCAATGCCTCTTTTAGTTTTCTTAGCTGTTTGGGCATATCATCATAGTAAACTCCGGCGATTCTTTTGAGAAGCTTTTCATCTCCACCCAGCGCTTCAAGGGCGACCTTCCAATCCACTACATGCTCTTCCGTTGAAGTATCTGTCACTCTTGGTTCAGGTTCGGAGAGCTCTGCGTCCAACCTTTTTCCTGAAGGGGCAAACTTCCTGATAATATCGGATATCTCATTTGGCTTAAAAGGTTTTGAGATATAATCGTTCATTCCCGCATCTATACACCTCTCCTTATCGCTCTGCATGGCGTGCGCCGTCATGGCAACGATGGGTATGTCAGTGTCAAAGGGGGCGTCCTTTGTCGCTCTGATCACTTTTGTCGCTTCTATTCCGTCCATCTCAGGCATTTCAATATCCATAAATATCATATCCGGTTTTTCAATTCTAAGTTTCTCTATAACCTCTTTGCCGTTCTCCGCTATTACAACCTTATGGCCCAGGTTCTCCAATACTCCTGTCGCCACTGCCTGGTTTACGGGGTTGTCCTCTGCAAGCAGTATTTGAACCGAATAATCAGGAGATTTCAAGGTTTCATACATATCAAGCGCTCCGTCTACAAGTTGCTCCAATTTCTTTCCTGTTATGAGGCTTAGCACTTTGGCCTGCTTGTAAGGCTTCATCAAATAACCTGACAGTCCGATATCATCCAAAACTCGCCCGGATTTTATAAGCTCCTCTCCTTCCTTGAAACCTGCCAGCAGAATCAGCTTTGCTTCCCCTGTTTTTGTATTGCTTTTTGCTTTTGAAGCAAACTCATAGCCATCCATATCAGGCAAGTGAGAACTTACCAGAACTATCTGAAAGGGAGTGTTTTTTTTGGTCGCCTCAATCATTGCACGAAGTCCCTCTCTTCCGCTCAACGCCTCGCGGTGCGTAAAACGCCATTCTTCCAATATATCCTTTAAAACCAAACGGCTCGTCATGTCGCTTTCCACTATCAAAATATTCGTATCATCACTCTTTATTCCCTCCATTAAAAGGGGGTGCTCTGTGCCCTCGTCTGCCACGCCCGGCCTGACAGTAAAATGAAATGTGCTTCCCAGCCCCTCATCACTTTCCACCCACATCTCTCCCTTCATCATGCTCACAAGCTGTCTGGATATGGTTAATCCCAAGCCCGTTCCTCCGAATTTTCGGGCTATCGTTCCGTCCGCCTGGGAAAAACTCTCGAATATCCTGTCCAACCTCTCTTCCGGTATCCCTGTACCTGTATCTGTCACTGAAAAATGCAGGAAATGAGACTCTTTTCCGATATCGATTCTTTCTTTACCTCCCTCTTCAACACCATGCTCTGCCAATATGACAATCTCTCCCTTTTCCGTGAACTTCATCGCATTACCTACAAGATTTGTCAATATCTGTCTCAGTCGAACCTGATCACCTTTCACCATTATTGGGATGGATGGTCTGATATGAGTGTAAAGATTTATTCCTTTTTTCCCGGCGCTAACCACAAAGGTTTCGCATACGCCTTCAACTGTATAGATTAAGTCAAAGTCTACATCCTCCAGGTCCATCTTACCGGCTTCGATCTTCGAAAAATCCAGTATATCGTTGATGATGGTCAGGAGGTTGTTGGCGGAGAGTTTTGTCATCTCTATATACTCCCGCTGCTGCTCTGTCAGCTCTGTTTGCAGAACAAGATCGGTCGTGCCGATAATGCCGTTCATGGGTGTGCGGATTTCATGACTCATCTTCGCCAAAAAATCACTTTTCGCCCTTGTCGCCTCTTCGGCTCTCTCTCTGGCCTCATGAAGTTGACGTTCCAGCTCTTTACGTTCTGTAATATCTCTTATGATGCCACTAAAAAAACGCATGCCTCCTGTTTCCCAATGAGAGAGGGAAATCTCCAGTTCCATCTCTGTTCCGTTTTTTCTCAGCCCGATGACTTCTACTGTCTTACCCTCCGTTAATTCCGATAATTCGGCATTTTTTAAATTTTCGAATACTTTAACATGGGACTCTCTGAATCTTTCCGGCATGAGAGTTGTTACCTGCCTGTTCAATAGCTCCTCATTGCCATAACCGAATATCTCTTCTGCTTCTCTGTTGTGGTAAATGATTTTACCCTCACTATTTGTCAGGACAATACCATCCTTTGCAGACTCCGCTACCGAACGAAACTGACTTTCCGATTTCTCTAAACGCTCTTCAACCTCTTTCCGCATGGTAATGTCTTCTTTTAACGCAATAAAGTGAGTAATGGCGCCCTTTTTGTCCTTTACCGGCGCAATGGTTGCGTATTCCCAAAACAATTCGCCGTTCTTTTTCTTATTGTGAAACTCACCCTGCCACTCCTTCCCGGATGTTATAGTTACCCAGAGATCTTTATAGAACTCCCTTCCCTGTACGCCTGACTTAAGGATACGCGGATTTTTTCCAATGGCTTCTTCCAATGAATATCCCGTTGATTTTGTGAATTTGGTATTGACATACTCTATCTTTCCTTTCCTGTCTGTAATTACGACACTGGCCGGGCTCTGTTCAACCGCCTGGGACAGCTTTCTGACTGATTCTGTTTGCATAAGATAGGAGGCCCTCTTTTCAAGAGCTGTTATCAGCTCGTTCGCTTTTATGGGTTTATGCAGGTATTCGTCTATATTTAGTGAAATCAATTGGATGAGCTGTGAGGTCTCATTAAATGCGGTTGTAACGATAACCGGTGTGTCAGAATTGATTTTTTTGATCTCAGTGATCAGTTGTACACCGTCCATCTCCGGCATTGATATATCAGTTACAACAATATCCGGCATAAATTGTTTATACAACTCAAGTCCTTTCTTTCCATTTTCCGCCTCATAGACCTCTTTACATCTCCTCTTTAATGATCTTGACACTTTATGTCGCGTCAAATCATCGTCTTCCGTATACAAAACTTTCATTTGACTTAAAATTATGTGATTTTCCATATATAAATACTCCCGTTCTATGCTTCGCCCCAGGAAGGCAAATCTCTTTAAACAGACCTCCGATCCCTGAACTCTGCAAACAGTTACGCTCAGCGTCTTAAAGAGCAGAAAGAACAAACAGATTGGTTACTATTTCGTGCAATCTTTTAAACTCTGCTTCAACTCTGTTAAATAGTGTAGTTGCTTCCTGAAGATTTCCCTTTAATATGGCTTGTTCGACTTTTAATGAGGTTTTAGCGATAAGGTTTGCATTAATGTTAACAGAAGCGCCCCTGATGTTATCGGCGCGCATCCTGATTTGACGAATATCGCCTTCCTCAATGGCTTGCCGTAAAGTGTCCAGTTTTTTCGGCATATCCATACAATAGGCAGTTAACATTTTTCTTACAAGTTTTTTATCGCCATCTAAACGCTTTATTAATTTTGGTAAATCTATAATTAAACTTATATTACAACTATAATCGTTTGTTTCTTTGTTATTCATCATTCTATTTCATGTAGATGGACAGTGACAGACCAATTTATTTCTGTACTCTCCCCAAGAGATTAAAATTTTATAAAGAGATAAAAACAAAGCGTCTTCTTTTCAATACTCCTCTTAGGTGAGATGCGAAACCAAGCTCATTAATCAAGAATCATGCCAATTATAAATGTTGTTTTTTCTTATACTGAGGAATACTTTTTTCCAAATCAGTGTCTTCTTTTTCAAGACATGTATTAAAAAAGAAGACGCCGGTATTGAAGTCGTTATTATAAAAGCTGTGGTTTTACAATATAAGGACAAGCTTTTTTTCTATTTTGTAATCGTGCTACAATACTGTTAACAATATCTATTATAAAATTGATAAGATAATGTTTAAAGTTTAGGACCGGTTGTCATTGGTGTAAATCTCTTCATAAAGTTGTATCAATGGCTGATCAACGGCATACCCGTCTGATGTATAATATGCATAATGAATAACCATATCAAAATACTACTATTGGAAGATAATCCGGATCATCTGGATCTGTTCAATGCCCATCTGGAAATGACATCATTCCATAATGTATCTCCCGACATAACTGATTCACTTGAAGAGGGAGTTAAACTCCTGAACAAAAAAAAATATGACCTGCTCTTCCTTGATCTGACACTTATTGACAGCAATATTTTCAACACATTGGAGAAAATTAAGGATTTGACGGAATTCTGTCCCGTTGTCGTACTGACTTCACTGGATGACACAAAAACAATCCTTGATATCATACAAAAAGGGGCTGATGACTGTTTTCCGAAATCCGATTTGTCTCCCGGTTTGCTGGAACGAAGCATTCAGTTTAACATTGATCGTCGAGCTGATAAACAAAAATTAATGGCAAGTGAAGAGAGACTTCGCGCCCTGATTTCCAACATTCCCGGAGTATCTTACAGGTGCGCCCTTGATAAAGACTGGACAATGGAATTTATCAGTGACGCCATTTACATCCTGAGCGGCTATCCTTCTTCGGATTTCATAAACAACAAAGTTCGAAGTTATGCAGGTATAATACATCCTGATGACACGGAAATGGTCGAAAATACTGTATTAAAGGCTGTTAACATAAAAAAGCCTTTTGAGATACAGTACAGAGTAATTCATTTGGACGGCACTATTAAGTGGGTTTACGAAAGGGGACAGGCTTTTTTTAATAAGAACGGTGAAGTATGCTGTCTTGACGGTGTTATCGTTGATGATACGGTACGCAAAAAAATGGAAGATAATCTTCATGAGTTAAACAGAAACCTGGAGAAAAAGGTTAAAGAAGAGATAGAAAACAGGATGCAAAAGGAGCAGCTCTTAATCCAGCAGTCTAAGTTGGCCGCCATGGGTGATATGATCGGAGCAATAGCACATCAGTGGAGGCAGCCTCTGAATGCTCTTGGAGTAATGATACAGGACATTCAGGATGCCTATGAATTTGGGGAGCTGGACAAGAAATATATCGATGAGATGGTAAAAGACTCAGGAGATCAGATTCAGTTTATGTCAAAGACTATCGATGATTTCAGAAACTTTTACAGAGCCTCTAAAGACAAAGAGACTTTCAGTGTTATAAAAGCAATAAAGTCGGTTGTTTCTCTTCAGGACGCCCAACTAAAACATAATCGTATTAATGTTGTAATTGATTCGAAATCAACAGGAGCTCTGACAGTCACCGGTCATCCGAATGAATTTCAACAGGTCGTCATTAATATAATAAATAACGGGAGAGACGCCATTATAGAAGCAAGGGAAGAGAGAACATTAATCGAAGGAGAAAGTGAGATATCAATAGATATTTCCCTGGAAGAAGAGACAATAACCATAATTACCGAAAATAAAGGAAAGAATATCCCTGCAGAGATTATGAACAGAATATTTGAACCCTATTTTACGACCAAGAAACTAAATGAAGGAACCGGCATCGGGTTATATATGTCAAAGGTGATCATTGAAAACAATATGGGTGGCAGGTTATTCGCCACTAATGTAAGCGATGGCGTCAGGTTTACCATAGAATTGCCGGCAAGCTGAACATCTGTTTTTTATGAAAAAGACGAAACCGGTCAGTACCGTTAAAACACTATGTATATACTTTCAATATAAAACACAAAATCGCTCCTTTACAGCCTGTTCAAGACAGGTGAGTTTTGTTTCGTCGCTTATAAGCATGACAGCACCCACGAGCCTTCCCATTTGATCATTTAAGGGAAAGGATCGTCCGACAGGCTTTAAAATCATTATGTTTTTGTCAAAATCGCTTATATGGAGACCATAACAATTGATGCAAGAGATTTCAAAAGCAAAGATATTAATCGTTGAAGATGAGCCGATAATCGCTACCGGAATCCAACGGCAGTTAGAGAGACTCGGATATTCTGTTACGAATATCGTTTCGTCAGGAAAGGAGGCCATCGATGAAGTAAGCGGTAATCAACCTGATCTGATTTTGATGGATATTAAGCTCGATGGAGAAATGGACGGAATTACAGCTGCCGATCAAATTAGAAAACGATATAATATTCATGTTGTTTATCTTTCGGCCTATCAGGACGACAGCATGTTGAAACGAGCAAGAGTAACCGAACCTTATGGTTATCTTTTGAAACCACTAAATATAAAAGAAGTACATACCACGATTGAAATGGCTCTATATAAAAAGCAAATACATGAAAAAGAAGCCCGTCTTCTCCTGGAACTGGAAAAAGCAAATGAACAACTGGTATATAAGGCAATGGCTGAAAAACTCATCTCAGAAGTATCAACGGGGTTTATTAATATTGAAACTGATGAGATAGACAGCGAAATCGGGAAATCATTGGAATTGGTTTGTAAATTCTTCGATATGGACGGAAGTTGCCTTTTTATAAAGTCCGACAATGAAAAGACGATCGACAGAGCTTATAATTGGCATGGACGGAACATAAAAGATTGCGGGAATAATCTGATCTTTCTGAAGACCGGGGAAATTCCGTGGTTAATGGGCAGACTGAACAGATTTGAGGTCACATATATACATCAACATGTCAGTCTTACGACAGAAGCCGAAAAGGAGAAAGAAATTTTACAGGCCGGCAATAGTCTTTTTCTAATCATACTGCCGATGAAATACAAAAACTCTCTCTTTGGGTTCCTGAGATTCGACTATATTGAAAGCCCTGACACATGGCGGGAAGAATATATTGAACAACTTAGAGTAATCGGGGAAATATTCACCAATGCCTTAGTGAGAAAAAGCTCCGAAAAAGCACTTCAGGAAACATTATCCGAGTTAAGGCAAACATTGAATAGCGTAATTCAGGCGCTGACAGCGACTCTGGAGATCAAAGACCCTTATACTGCCGGACATCAGCAAAGGGTTTCCGACTTAGCCGGAGCGATAGCAAAAGAGATGGGACTATCAAAAGATCAAATAGAAAGCATACGCGTAGCAGGGATCATGCACGACCTTGGAAAGATATGGATACCATCGGAAATCTTAACAAAACCGGTAAAATTACATAAAGTAGAATTTGATATCATTAAACAGCATGTACAAAGCGGGTATGAAATACTAAAAAAAATAGACTTTCCCTGGCCGATAGCAGACATTGTTCGACAGCACCATGAAAAAATGGATGGTTCCGGTTATCCCCTGGGTCTGTCTGGAGAGGAAATATCGATAGAGGGCAGAGTTTTATGTGTAGCAGATATTGTGGAAGCAATCGCCTCTCACAGACCATATCGTCCGGCCCTTGGAATGGACAAAGCGCTGGAAGAGATTTCCAAAGGCAGAGACAAATTGTATGACTCTAAAGTAGTAGATGTTTGTATCAATCTGATTAAAGAGAAGAAATTTGTATTTAAGTAGAAAGAAAGTTTCAGGAGCTGAAGGCTGACCGCTGATAGCTGACTGCTGTTTTTAGGTTAATTTATTTCATAACAAGCCCTTAATGCAGATTATGGAGGTTTTGCATGATAAAATCGTATAGAGTTTTTCTAATAGTCTTATTCACGATAGCCTTTTTATTGACCAGGGAAGAGTTACTTCATGCTGACAATGATCCTGCCGGTGGAAAGCCCTTTTCTTATAATCCTGCAGAGACGATAGAAATGACGCCTGAATGGCGCAGCCGGCCTGTTACCTATGACTCAAACAACAGAAACGCAGATATCGTACTCAATCTCGATCAACAGACAGGTCGGGTAATCAAGGATGAGATAAAAAAATTTGCTGAAAAATTTGCTCTTACGATCGTCAGCTATGATGGCACCTGCGGTAATTCTGCAGGTTTACTCTACCGTAAGAAAGTGGATATCGGGGGATTCTGCTGCCCTCCGGACAGAACGGATCGACTCCCGGGCCTTACGTTCCACACTCTGGGCGTTACACCAATCGCAATCATTGTACACCCTGACAATCCGATAGAGAATATCACGCTCAAGGAAACGAGAGATCTTTTCACGGGAGAGATTGGCAGATGGTCCGAGCTCATCGGATCTGATGAAAAAAAGGGCTACAATATACCGGTGCAACCTGTCGCCAGATTGCACTGCAAGAAAAGACCGGGCCATTGGCGCCTGCTCCTGGACAATGATGAATTTTTCAGCCCCGATCTCCTGGAAGTGGGAACGATTCCGGACATGATATCCATTGTAGCTTCCAACAAAGGCGCGATCGGTCATGTCGCGCTCTGGTTTGCAGAAAAATTTTATAAAAACAGGGGAAAGGTCAAGGTACTGAAAATAGACGGGCATGTTCCCCATGTACAGGAAAATCTGATTACAGGTAGGTATCCGCTGTACAAGACCTTAAGCGTGACAACATGGGAGGATAAAGGAATCAAAAATCCTCATGCAACGACATTAGTCAATTTCATTTTAAAAAAAATCGAAGGACTGGATAACGATTTCTATATTGTTCCCTCCAAAAAATTGAGGCAGGCAGGATGGAGATTTGCAGGTAACGAACTTATTGGAGAGATAAGTTTCCCATATGGAAAAAAACCTTAGAAATACCTCCATTACACTAAAGATGATTTTTCTGACAGGATTCGTTGGTCTGTTTTTATGGTTTATCAGCGATACAATTTTGACATCAAAACTCAGGAACATCTTTCAGGAACAGTTGAACGAGAGCCTAAAACAGGATGTTATACAAGGACGTATCCGCTTTGACAACTACGTAAGAGCTCACTATCAGCTTGTTAAGCTGATCATCACTCAAAAAAGCCTGTACGACTATTTTAGAGACACGTTGCCCGGCAGTTGGCCCGAAGGGGAGGAAAATCGACCAAAGTACTATACCAGACCTCCGCCCTGGTTCCCGAAAATCTCTGCATTACGTTCCCTTATTAAAGCCAGATACTTCCTTTTACTGGACAATGAAGGTCATGTCCGGGAAGTCTATACCCGGAGTAAGGGGGGGCTTCCCGAATTTCTCATGGCCCCGACAAAACATTTGATTCAACTCAGTTACAGTGAAAACTTTATAACCTCTATTGAGGAAGGATTCTTTCTGATCTCTTCGGATTCTGTACGGATCGAAGAGACAAACAGCACAGCCACCTTGTTACTCGCCACCCCGATAGACGATAAATTCCTTCTTTCTTCTCAGGCGCATTATGGTTATGATCACTTACTTGCACTGGTTGGAGGAGCAAAACCTCACATCATTGTCAGTACGAATACAGAAATCATTCCGCCGGGGACAACGATCGAGAGTCTTGAAAAAGACTATATCGTTATAGGACAGGCCACATTCGACTACGGAAACTCTGATGTATTATTGACATTCACCTCCCTGATCCCGAAATCAAAATTAGAGCAAATGACAAACTCCGTCCTTTCCAGGGAGCGATTCCTTCGAGGGATCACAGCCGCCATATTTGTAATATCCTTTACACTGCTGATCACCTTTATCACCAACAGGATTAACAGGCTGAGCCTCAGGCTTACGGACTTTTCAAAAAACATCCTCGGAGTGAAAGACGAGGGCTATATGAGAGGCGACCAACTGCATGTACTGGAAGACCGTTTTCAACATATGATGGAAGAAGTAATGGATTCCCGTAAAGCCATGAAAGAGCATATGGATAACCTGGAAGTACTGGTGGAACAACGGACAGGCGAATTGGTCCGATCAAGGGAGGAGATAGAGGCGTCGCTTAAGGAAAAGGAGATACTGCTCCGGGAAATCCACCACCGTGTAAAGAATAACCTCCAAATCATCACAAGCCTTTTAGACCTCCAATCCGAATATGTCGAGGATCGGGCCGTACTGGAGATATTTAATGACAGTCAAAGTCGAATACGAGCCATGGCGTTAATACATGAAGAGCTGTATAAATCAAAGGATCTGGACAGGATCGATATTGGCGTATATATCTCGGCTCTTGTGGAAAACCTCTTCTCAACATACCATCTCGATTCAAGTCCCGTTCATACGGATATCAGAGTGGAAGAGATTTTTCTGCCTATTGATCAGGCGAACTCATGCGGCCTTATTGTCAATGAATTGGTAAGTAACTCCCTGAAATATGCCTTTAAAGACGGAAGAGAAGGGAAAATCATTGTTAAGATACATGCTGAGAACGGTAAAGGAGTCGTAATGGTTGTAGGCGACAACGGAATCGGCATATCTCCCTCCATAGATATAAACAAAACCGAGTCCCTCGGCCTGAGACTTGTGAATCTCCTGGCCACAAGGAAACTCAAAGGTGCTCTTGATGTTCAAAGAGATAATGGAACGATCTTTAGAATCGTCTTTCCAAAGTCTTAGTCGCTTATAAATGAAATTGCGCGCAAAAAGCAACAATATTTTTGATTATCACTGTTTATTTTACAGGCAGCATAATTATAACCTTTGTATACTCCCCATCTTCACTCTCTATTGTCAGCCTGCCTCCATGGTCGTTTATTATGCGGTTACATATACTCAGGCCCAAACCGGTGCCCTTTTTAGGCGGCTTTGTCGTAAAAAAGGGATCCATTACTCTGTCAAGAATATCGCCGGGAATACCGATTCCCCGATCATAAACCTCGATACTTATAAAAGGACTGCTGTTTATCATTGGCTCTTTGCAAGATATGATAAGCTTTTTTTCTTTGTGGAATTCAGGATATTTGGCGTTTAACGCATATCTTGCATTTTGCATAACATTAATAAGAACCTGCTGGATTTCCTGGGCAAACACTTCGATATCGGGCAGTCTCTGTGAACAACCGATTTCTATATCGATCCCGTCCTTCTTAATCTGTGTTTCCGTCAGTTTTAAAGAATCCAGTATGATATCCATTACCGTGACGACGCATTTCTCCTGTCCCTTACTTCTTGCAAAGGAGAGCAGATTATTGACAATGTTGCCAATTCTTTCACTTAGGTGCATAATATCTTTACCGAGTTTATTGACTAAATCTGACTGATCGCTCTTATCCATAACCAGTTGAGCGCAATTCATAATGCCATATACGGGATTGTTAATTTCATGAGCCACACCTGCTGCCAGTTCCCCAAGAGTTGACAGCTTGCTTACATGAATGGCTTCCGTCTGCAAACGGAGCCGGTCCGTTATGTCCCTGAAACTTCCAAGCAGAATCTCCTTGTCGCCGTATACGATCTTACTGCCTGTAATATCGACCGGCACTCTTTTCCCGTCTTTTCTCACAATTGCCGTATGAGTAATCGAACCTTCTCCCTGAAGCACGATTTTGGTAAAAATTTTAACGCATCTGCCAAGCTCGTCTTCAGGATGAAACTCTTTGTAGTTCATCCCGATTATCTCCTCTTTTGCATATCCGAAAAGCAGTAAAGCCCTTTTATTGGCATCCAGTATGTCGCCATTGAGGTTACTTAAAAGTATGGCGTCACTGGCGTCGTCCATTACGGAAAGGTACTTTGCCTCGGACTCTGCTTTGGCCTTTTTCAACTCTTTTTCCACCTCTTTACGAACCGAAATCTCATCTGTCAGTTGTCTGTTGGCGGCCTCCAATTCCAGAGTTCTCTCTTTTACACTCTTTTCAAAATCCAATTGCACCATCTTTAAAGAGATAGAGTGTTTAACCAATCCTTTAAATTCATATACATTGAAAGGTTTTCTCAGAAAGGCGTATACTCCCAGATGAAAGCATGTTTTCACATCCTGATCATCACCGTGCCCTGTTAAAATGATTGCAGAAAAAGGCGCGGCAGGAGAAAGTTTTATCTTTCTAAGAAACTCGATACCATCGATGACAGGCATTTTGAGATCAAGAATCACTAATATGGGACGATGACTTTTAAATAACTCCAGCCCCTTCTCTCCATTTGCAGCAGTAATCAATTTATAGTCGAAATCCTCCAGAGTCTCCGTTATCATCTCTTTGATGATCTCCTCGTCTTCAACAATCAGAATAGATTCGCCCGCCATCGGATATTCCATAAGTTGAATGTCAGGATTAAAAAAACCTCATAACCACTAAATTTTTTCAGGCAACCTGATAAGAAAACAGGCGCCCTCCCCCTCTTTGGACGTACACTCGATTTCACCCCCAAGAGCATGATTAACGGAGTTATACACAATATGGAGACCCAATCCGGTGCATCCTTTTCCCCGTTTTGTCGTATAAAAAGGATCGAATATCTTCTCCATATCCTTTTTGGCGATACCACTACCGGTGTCTTTGTATTCGATCATGATATAACCATTTTCTCTGAACACATCGATTTTAATATTTCCGCTATCTGTTCCTTCAAATGCGTGTATCAGCGAATTTAAGGTCAGATTCGTAATAACATGAGCAAAAGCGCCGGGATAGCTGTCCAAAACAATATCGTCAGGACAATTAATCTCTACTTTAAAGGAAGTGTCTTTAAGAAGAGAGCCAATACTTTTGAGGATATCTTTCAGATACGATTGAAGGTTAAACAGCCTTCGAGTGTGAGAGGTTTGATCGGTAGATACTTTTTTAAAGCTTTCAATCAGATCGGACGTTTTATTGAGGTGAGTGAGCAGCAGTTCGCTCAGTTTATCGGCGTCAGAGAAATACTCCTCAAGGTCGGATTTACTCATCTCGCTGTTTTCAAATAAGTTTTTTACTTTTTGAGTTATTTTTTTCAAATGAGAAGCACTTGTGATTCCAATACCTACAGGAGTGTTAACTTCATGGGCAACCCCGGCCACCAGTCTTCCCAGAGAAGCCAGCTTTTCAGACTGGACCATCTGTTTCTGAGCCCTCTCTCTAAACTCGATCTCCTTTCTGAGTTCTCTCTCGATTCTGTATCGTTCCAGATGGTTTTTAATGCGCGTCGTGACGATTGCTGTTTTAAAAGGTTTGGTAATGTAATCCACAGCCCCCAGGGCCAACCCCTTTTCTTCATCCTGTTCCTCATCCAAAGATGTAACGAATATTACGGGAATATGCTTGGTATTGTCCAAGGACTTCAGAATTCGACACACTTCATAGCCATCCATGCCGGGCATTCGGATATCAAGAAGGATCATGTCCGGATGGTTTGTATCTGTAAGTTTGATGGCGTCCTGCCCGTTTAAGGCTACCGAGATATCATATTCCTCGTGCAACACCTCGGCAAGGGCCTGAATATTGGCAGGTGCATCGTCTACAATCAGGATATGGGAGTTGTTTTTTTCTTTCAATATTTTTTCTGCCTTGTACAAAAGAAAGCATCTTGAATCTTGAAATTCTCAGGATTCTACTTTAAAAGGATAATTTTTCCATGTCCTTATTTAAGTCATCTTGTGTGTAATGAATTGGAATCCCAAGCTGTTTGTTTACTTCAAAGAATTCCCATTGATTCATGTTAGCTATTTCACATGATTTACTTAAAGATATTCGCTTTCGTTCATATAAGAATATTGCAAACATACGCTTTACATCCTGACTTATGTTATCAATATCCAATCCTGCTTGAGATGCAACGGTTCTTGGCAACTCAAATCTTACATCAAGAGTATTCATTTGAATTTCACCTCTTATAATTATTATATAACTTTGTTTAATAAAATCAAAAAAAGCTCTTATTTCAACGAAACACCCATATCTCCGGTAATTTTCTTAAGAAGATCCAAAGAGGCCTGAAAGTCGAAACGCCTTACCATCTCTTCCAATCTCTCCAATTCCTTTTCATATACACTATTGCTCAGATATTGACTTATCTCCTCAAGGCATTTGGCGGACTTAATGTTCTGACCTTTTAAAAGAGAGTGTAACTCAATGAAAAGAGGTGTAATTTTGTCCATTTCCAAAGCCTGCGATATCTCCTTTTCATTTAAAACCCCTTTCTCAGCTCTCCTCTTTTCACGGATTTCCGCTATCTCCTGACAACTCTTCAATACGGTGGATAATGCGTCTTCAAATCTCTCTGTCAATGACTTCAAACGATCTCTTTTTCCCTCTTTGATCTCATTCTCGATATCCACAATGACATTATATAAATCGTCGGCAGCTATATTGCCGGCAACACCTTTAATCAAATGAATTGCGCTTCCTGCTTTGTCAAAGTCTTCTTTGTCCAGAGACTCAGTGATTTCAGGCAAAATGCCCTTAAAATCACTGTGAAAGTCATAAAGCAGACCCTCTATTTTTTTCATGTTACCACGAAATCTTTTTACGATCGTCTCTCTGTCAATGCCGGCAATGGAATCGGGGAGATCGAATTCACCGTCATCTTTGGTAACAGATGATAAAGCATCGATACTGCCGCCGGGGAAAGAGAATTTCCCAGATTTTTTGATCCATTTTACAAGCCTGGAATATAACATTTCAGGCTCTATCGGTTTTGTTACATAATCATCCATACCGGCAGAGAAACACTTCTCCTGATCACCTTTCATGGCATGGGCAGTCATTGCGATAACAGGAAGATCCCGGTATTTTTCATTACTGCGAATCCTGGCAGTGGCCTGAAAGCCGTCCATCTCAGGCATCTGAATATCCATAAGTACGGCATCATAATCGTTTTCCTCAATAAAACGAATCGCCTCAAGACCGTTTGAAGCTGTATGTACAACAATCCCGACCCTCTCAAGATACTCCTCAGCCACCTGGCGATTAATACTGTTATCCTCTACAACAAGCACTCTGGCGCCGCCTGCTGCAGATTTTATCTCTACCTCGTCTTCAACCTCATCCTTCCGGACAAGTGCTGTTATTCCCGGCTGCCCGAACACTCTCATAATAGTATCGAATAGCACGGATTGGGTGACAGGCTTTATTAAAAAACCATCCAATCCCATATTCGCCGCCTCATCCATGACCGCTTCGTTTCCAAGGGAGAGCAGGAGAAGGATTTTAGGAATTCTCACAGGGGGGTCTACTCTGTGACAGTTTCCAAAAAATTCATCTTTATTGAGTATCTCAGCCGTTGTCTCAAGCCCGTTTTTGCCCGGCATATCCCAATCCATCAGCACAATGCCGTAGGGGTTGTCATCGGCAACGGAGTTACCCAACACCTTTAAAGCCTCCTCTCCGGTGCTGACAGAAACGGGGTCGAACTGAAGGGATCGGAGAAGCTCCGTTAAGGCCTCTCTGTTGGAATCGTTATCGTCCACTACCAGGACCTTCATTCCGCGCAATTTACCGCAATGAAAGTTACGACTCCCCTCTGAAAAACGATGTCCGAATCTGGCAGTAAAAAAGAATGTGCTTCCCTCTCCGGGTGTGCTCTCGATCCATATACGACCGTCCATCATCTCAACGATATGCTTTGATATAGCGAGTCCGAGACCGGTGCCGCCATACTTTCGCGTCATAGAACCGTCAACTTGTGTAAAGGAATCAAATAGCTTAGGTATCTTGGACTCTTCAATTCCCGGCCCTGTATCTTTTATGGAAAACTCCAAAACCACATTATCATCCTCTTTTTCCACAAGCCTCGCTTTCATAACGATTTCTCCCTGCTCCGTAAACTTTACGGCATTTCCCAGCAAATTGGAAAAAACCTGCTCCAACCGCAGCGGATCACCTGTAAGCGCCGCAGGCAGGTCTGCAGGAACAAATAGAACCAACTCCAAATCCTTTGCTGCGGCGTCACGTCCGAAAATATCCGCCAGATGATTAAATATCTCTCGCAGCTGAAAATCGGTTGACTCCAGATCGAGTTTTCCTGCCTCTATCTTCGAAAAATCGAGTATATCATTAATAATACTCAGGAGCGATCCCGAAGATATCCGAATCCTTGATAAATATCTCTGTATATGAAGAGGGGGATCGGCCTTCAGGGCTAAATCCGTGAGACTGATAACGGCATTCAAAGGCGTCCGCACTTCATGGCTCATGTTGGCGACAAACTGTCCCTTTGCAATACTGGCCTGTTCCGCTGATTTCAAAGCCCTTAGGAGTTCCTCTATCATCAATATAAATGTGTCCGACATCAGCCCGAGTTCGCTCCGAGAACTGCTTAAATTTCTTACATCTTCATGTATCTCGTAATCTCCCTTTCTCACATTCGCCATATTAAAAGTCAAACGATCGAGTGGCCTGAGTATAAGCCTGGAGAACACTCTGCCTGTGAAAATGACAAGTACTATAGAGAGAATTGACAGGACAATCGTTAAAATAACCGTTTGAATAACATGCTTTCTGAAACCCTTCGCCTCTTCAATACTTTCTGCTGCTGCATCGGCTTTTAATCTGTTAACCTCTTCCTGGAGCTCTCTTGAGAGTTCAATAAAATCCCTATGATAATCGTTATGATAAGAAAGATGAGTAAACTCCTTTCCTTCGATCCTGCCCATCATCTCAAGCACCACATCTTCGAACCTGTCAATCTTTAAAACAATATCACGAATTAATTCCAACTCCTCCAACTCGTCCATGTCTTCTTCTTCTTCTTCTTCTTCTTCTTCTTCTTCTTCCGCTTTATTCAGATCGTCCGATACTGCCTGTTCCCAAAGACGACTACTCTCCTTTAATTTTTTCAATCCATCGTAAACAACTCCCTTTGCATAAATAAGCCCCTCTTTGTCCTCGGAATGATGCAAAGACTCCAGAATCGACTCTCGAACATTGGACTTTACTCTCTGGAGCCAGTATGCAACATCTGCAGCGGCCCCAAATTCTCTGATATTAATCTGAACCATCCATTCCATATCCTCTTCCAACTCGCTGATGGATAATGAAACCAGAATGCCGATAAGAACGATAGGAACGCTCGATACAAGGGACAAGATTAAAAGCATTTTACGAATTTTCATATAATTTTCCTCTTAAGGGTCTGCGCAAAAATAAATTGGTCTGTTGGCGTTCATAATTGTATCATATTCGGCTGAACTGATTGAGCAAAAGCGGAGGAATAGCAGAGCTCTTTTGAGCATTTTGCGATTGAAATTCAGTCGAAGATGATATGAGTATGAAATGCAAAGAGGGTAATTTATTTTTGCGCAGACCCTTAAGTTAAGCTTCCACAGGCTTTAGCCTGCGGAACCCGACTCAACCGATCCCTGACCTCTGACTGCTGTGAACAGATACTCTCTCCGTAATCTCCCTTAAAAGTTTAAAATTTTTAACAGCTTCCACTTCAGCCATAGAAAATTTTATCTGCAACTCGCTTTCAACGGCATTTATCAACAGAAGATGATTAAAGGAATCCCACTCTTCGGTATTCTCCCTGGAAAGATCGTCTGAAATACGATCCTTTGTTATATTGAAAATTTTAGAGACGATATCCTTTAACACTTCCATTCTACACCGTCGCCTGTCCCTGAGCAACTTTATAAAAGTATCTGAAACTGTTCCGTCCCATTTGATACGCAATCGATTCGTTTTGAATCAGATATTCCAGACATAGGGAAGCCTCTATGGGGTCACCGTAGTATAATCCGCAATTACCGTCTATACAAAGTCTTCGCAAAGCATCATTTTTACCGGGAACAAGAAGGGGAAGTCCGAAGGAGAGCCACTTCATTAAATCTTCAGGTCGTAAGTCATCGTCCGATACCCACAACACATTGGCATCTTCAACATATTTATCGTCCAGCCAGTCCGCCATTATAAAACGACAATCCATATCGCTTTGCCTTGAAAAGAGTTCCATTGCACTTGCTCCGTCAGATGAAACGTTGCCGCCGCAGCAGAGAATCAGTGTTTTGTCCAATGAAGGTTTGTTCCCTGTCATATGGTCCACTCTGTAGAGGTTAGAGACTTCTTTGACAAGGTTCACAATCGTGTATTTGGAAATCTTTTCGAATCCCCTCTCTCCAAATTCCTTAATCCTGCTTCTGTCCCGTATAAACATCGACATTTTTTCTGCAAGCGCCATGGCATTGCCTGCATCAAAGAGATACCCCGTTTTACCCTCTTCCACAAGCTCGGGGATGCCGCCCATTCTGGACGCAACAACGGGAATGGACGAGGCCATTGCCTCATAAATGCTTACAGGGTGGTTGTCGGGCCAAACAGATGGCAGCAACATGATATCCGTATCACAATAAACTTCCTCTATGCGGCTGTTGTCTACTTTCCCGGGAAATCTGACAAAATCATCAAATCCCTTTGTCTGTACGAGCCTCATTAGCTCTTCCTTTTGCTCTCCGTCACCAAAAAAATTGATTACGATTTCCTCCCTGTTGTCGATATAAGAGAGAGCATCGAGAATTGTAAACACCCCCTTGTGCCGTCCGATGTAACCAATAAAACTGAATCTGATCCTGCCGTCTCCACAGCTCTTTTTTATTTTGGAAAAACGTTCTACATCAATGCCATAGGGGATTACATTCATCTTCCCCTCTCCAATGCCCTCCTTTACATATCTTTTCGCCAAATATTTACTCGGAGAAACCAGATTGTCAAGCAAATCGAATTGACAGGCAATAAAATCTCTCCTCATTATCGATGGTACGCCGCCCCATCTTTCACCCGATATGAAAGGCTGGCATTCGGTGCAGGGGCATTCCTCTTCACAGATATCGCTTTCATTCTTCATAAGTGTGTTTTTATGACATATCCCCCAGTAATCGTGAAGCGTCAGCAGAGTCGGGATATTCCTTTTGGCGGCAGTCTGAATCAGCCCGACAGATAAAGCAACAATATTGTGGAAATGGACAATATCGGGAGAGAATTCATCAAGGAGATCGTTAAAACGACTCTCTACCTCTTTATGAGTAAAATTGAAATTCCCTGCACTAAAGTCACGGTCATGAAGACATAGGCGTGTAACAGACAACTCCTCAAAGGTGTCATGCCTAAGGGAATAACGCTCTCTGTTGTTGTTTATTTCACCGGCGAATATGGTTACCTCATAGCCGAGCTTTTTTAACGTCTTTGCCTGCGTATGGGCGATCAGTTCCGCACCTCCGATAAAATAGGGAGGATAGGAGTTGCAACAGAAAATAATTTTTTTCCTGCCTGCTGTTCTATTCACAGCCTCTTCCGCTTTTTGTCCGATTTTATCCCATGTATAGTGCGTAAGCACCTTTTCTCTGCCCCTGGCCCCCTTTTCCTTTAACGTATCCATATCTGACAGCGCAAGGGATAGTACGGACCTGAGGTCATCGGTGTCGCCGTATTTGCACAGAAAACCTTCATCGCCTACAACACCGGGCATTGCCCCTTCATAGGTTCCCAAAACAGGTGTTCCGCAAATCCATGCTTCCAGAAATACAATTCCAAAGGCCTCAAACTTCGAAGGAAGAACCAGCAAATCCGCCATATGGAGCATATTAACTTTATCGCTGTGAGAGAGTAACCCCATATCTATTATACACTCTTTTTCGGATTCAGTTAAACCTCCGTATAACTCGTTAAACCATTCAAAGGAAGGACCTGCGAGAAAAAGTTTGACAGCCATTTCCGAGGCAAGCGATTTGACGGCATCAATAAGAAAGGCAATACCTTTTTCAGGCATTTTTCTGCCGAGATAAATCACCAGATTATCGTTGTTTTTAATTTTAAATTTCTTAATCGTATTCTCCCTGAAAGAGTCGAGATCAACAGGGAGATAGAGGTCAGGGTTGATCCCGTTACCTGTGACAAATATTTTTTCGCTGCACATGGATTTCGATTCAAAAAATTCTTTTTCAAAGGGAGTCACCGTAATCAGGCCGTCACAGTTTTTAAGCAGAGAGTAGTGAGTTCGTCTCTCATGATAAGGATGTCCGGGGTGAAAGTGGGGTACAATAATTGTTTTCTTTTTCATAAGACGTGCAAAGGCATAGGCGATGAAATTGTGAGGATATGGTACGGTGTTTAAAAAAACGATATCGGCCCTCTTAATTTCACGCCACATTTTTCCGTACATTTCCGCCGAGTGGGGGCCGTAGAAATATATTTTTAACAGCTTATCAAGAAATAATCTCAATATGCCGTGATAAACCGAATGGATGGGAAGCGATCTTTTATATCTTCGTACAGATATGCCCTGATCCAATGCCATGCGGCCAAAAGCTGTTTTACGATCTTCATCAAGGGGCTCTCTCCAGAACTCTTCCTCTTTATTAATATTCATTGTAAGTATACTGACATTATGGCCGGCTGTGGCGAGACGTCTGAACACCTCCTGACACCACGTTTCCGACCCCCCCACGGCAGGCGGATATCTCTGTATAATGCCAACGATCCTCATGGAATAATCTCCTGTATTAAAATCAGTTGCTCTATAAAACCGCCTTTATCATCGTACAGCACAGCATCTATAGTGAATTTACCTTCAGCGGCAATATGCCCTCTCCATGAATTATCCGGTTCGAAAGTAACGTTGTCTATCAAAAAAACCGCAAGCTCCTCCCAATTATGTATGACATCAACTCTTTGACTGTTAAAGGCTTGTAAAAAAACTCTCTTTTCAAAGTAACCAAAATGACCATATCCCTTATTCCAACTGCCGTGACGATAAATATTGATAAGTATTCTGACCCACTGCGGCGTACTGCAATGGTTTACCACTTCCAGCTTGTAACTGCAGGGCTCTCCGACTTTCGTTTTAAAAGTGTTCGACAAGAATAAGGAGAGGCTCAGGGGAATTGACTCTTTTGAAAAGGTATGGCCTGCTAAACTAAAAAAACCTTTTATTACTTTAATTGCATCGGAGAGTAACGTTCTTGTATAGAAGATGAGTTTTCTAAACATTTCTATATTTTTGATACAATACCATTAACTTAAACTGTCATCATATCTGCCGCCTTTTTTGAACCATATATAAGCTGTAGCGACGATTTCATCGAGCACTCTGTAGCGTGGCCGCCATTTCAAAACAGCTCGCGCCAGCCCTGCAGAAGCCACAAGACTTGGCGGATCTCCCGGCCTGCGTGCTCCCTCCACAATAGGCGCTTTTTGTCCCGTAACTCTCTCTACACTTGTGATTACTTCACGAACCGAATATCCGTGTTCAGACCCGAGATTCAGGATTAGAGGTTCGCTGCGTTCGGTTATTTTCTCCAAAGCCAGGATATGGGCTTCAGCCAGATCGTCAACATGAATATAATCTCTTATGCAAGTTCCGTCAGGAGTATCATAATCGGTTCCGAAAATCGTTATTTTGTTGCGTCTGCCCAATAGGGCAAGCAAACAGAGGGGGATTAAGTGAGTCTCCGGATCGTGTTGTTCTCCGAGAAGACCATCAGGAGAGGACCCCGCCGCATTAAAATATCGAAGCGATGCAAAACGCAGCCCGTAAGCAGATGAATAGTCTTTTAACATCCTTTCAACCATCAACTTTGATCGACCATAGGGATTGACAGGAGATTGCGGATGATTTTCATCCATGGGAGTTGCTATCGGGTCTCCGTATGTTGCACAGGTAGAAGAAAAAATAAAGCGGTTTACACCGCTTTGACGCATCGCCTCGAGCAGGTTAAAAGTTGCTACCAGATTATTTGAATAATATTTGGCCGGATGATGGACGGATTCTTCCACAAGGGCAAAGGCCGCGAAGTGCATGACAGCATCGATTTTTTGATCTGAAAGCACCTGAGCCAACCGCTCCGGCCCGGACGCCAAATCCTCATGAATGAAAGGCAGACCCAATAATCGTGAGACCGATGCATGACCGGTGCGCAAATTATCGAAAATAACGGGCTCATGTCCCTGTGAAGCAAGTAAACGGGCAGTATGAGAACCGATATACCCTGCCCCTCCTACAACCAATACCCTCATTATCAGACTTTGTAACCGATCACGGCATAATCCTGGGGACCGTAAAAAAGTTCGTTGAATCTTTTTACTATCTCCATGTCACTGTCTTTCACTTTAAATCCATCGGGGCTGGGATTGAGATTTAACACTTCAACATGACATAACCCGCGCGACTCCGTTATGAACTTCATTGTCCGGCTCGGCACAGGATTGATATGCGTCGGATCAGTATAAAAATTGCAGCTTCCCACAGCTATATTTTGAGCGTTCGGGCTTTCAAAAAGAACCATACCTCCGGGTTTGAGCACGCGTACGATTTCATCAACCAGGAGAATCAAATCGTTATGATATAAATGCTCTATTACATGAAAACATGTCAGCACGTCGAGAGCTGCATCCGGTAATGTTTTCAGATGATCAAACATATCGCTTTCCAATACATCAAGGGAACGTTCTCTGCACTGATCGATCAACACCTTGTTCCTGTCCAGTCCCCTGGCGCTATAACCTTTCTCTTTTAAAAGCTCAAGCCATTCTCCTCTGCCGCATCCGATATCGAGAATGGATACCGCTGAATCCTTTGCTGAAATTTTTGCCATAAATGGAAGATAGACATGAAGACGCTTCTTTATATCCTCCCGCGTTCCCCTGAACACATCTTCAAAAGAGACATACATGGCGTCGAGCATATGTTTTTTCTCTTCGGCAAAAACATTCAATTGCCTGTTGTCAAATGCTTCGGGCAGACGTTTTCTTGCTTCTTCAAGAAGCATATAGAGTCGTCTTTCCTGCTGGGCGACTGTCGATCTCAGAGAATGAATCGTATTTTCCAGGTCATCTATCCTTTCTCTCTTTGACATATCCAAGTACGATATCTTTTCTTGAAAAGCAGAGCTGTCATCTTCGTACCTCCTTTGCAAATCATTAAAAGCATTTGAAAGGTCCGAGCTCCGGTTTAGCAAATGATCTTGTCCGTTCCTTAACTCCGAAATAGTCGGATCAATCTGTTCCTGTTTTGTAATAATCGCGTTAATGGCTTTCGTAATCCCGTCGAACTCCCCTCTCATCTCTTCCAGCGACTGTTGCATGGATACAACGGTTTTGTGAACCTCATATTTATGCTTCTCGATTTCCAGGAATACACTGTTTCGCAGCTCTTCCAGGGAAGAGCTTGATTTCCTGTTGACTCTTTCCAGCATGTCGGCAATCGATCTTAACGAGGCGATAACGGCATTATTAAAACTCCGCTGTTTATCTGTAATAAAGCTCAATGCAAAAACGATGATCTTACCGAAAAAAATCGCTATTTTTCTCGTTATTCCTTTGAAGTGACTCATAGGAGTCACCTCGGCGCCGACATCCGAGTTCGAAGCCGCCGTAGTTATAACGGTTCTTAAATAATTTGTATTGATATCCGGTATATCGTTATGTTTATCAAAGGCTGAACCGCTCTTTTCGGTATAGTATGCTTCAGAGCTGTTTTTTCGTCTTTTTGATGCCTCTGATCTGATCTGTTCCATTATGTTTTCGACATCGACATCCCCGCTTTTATGGACTCTCTTCTGTTCAGTCATTTACTCTCCTGTATATCCCTTTGATTCGAAATCAACGTCCCCGACTGTCCGCCATCTGTACGGCGTGAAAGCCACCTCCTTACAGAGGGCCCATCAAGTTACATTGAATGAAAGATTTTGTACTTTAAGCAACTCTTTTCGTTTTTGTCAATATTTCTCATGAATCGTTAATGAACCTGTCATGCAGGAGGATGATCAAAATGATTAATTCGCCTACTTGATAATTTAATATGAAATTTATTATTATTACCGAATCGTTGAAACGCCTTTTAATATGAGATATCTGCATCGGCTGTTTCTAACTTCACTGTCTGATATTCAAGGTGATCGGTTAAAATTGTTTTACCTTTTTTGTTCGATGCATTGAGCATCAAAAAATTTTTGAAAGGAGGATTGTTTAATGGCAGTACCTGTAATTGAAGCAGATTTATGTACCGGGTGCGAGACTTGTGTCGCGCTTTGTCCTGACGTATTTGAGATGCAGGGTGAATTAGCTGTCGTGACCAATCCTGATAAGTGCGATTCATGCGACTGTCAGGAGGCTGCCGACACATGCCCGTCTGAAGCTATAATCTTTGAATAACCTGAATAAAGGGGCTGCTTTTCAGCCGCCCCTTTATTTATCGTCCCCTTCATGAACGTTTTTCTTTCTTCTCACCGCAGCTCCAACGCCGCCCGTTCTTTTTCTTGGGGCGGCAGGTTTCCCGGCAGTCCTTTTAACCGGCTTAACACCCGGCTTTTGGGCAGTACGCCTAGATTTTCTTTCAACCGTTGCTTTCTTTGCACTGCTTTTTTGTTCCTCCCCTTTGATATCTTCTTCGGCCTCTTCCAGTTTATGAATCTGAACTTCGATCTTATCAACAGCTTCTATAATAGATTGCACCTTTTCGTCGGCAGCGGGATTGCTGTTACCGGCTTTAATCAACTCGTAGACCCTACCGCCAAGATCGGTAAATCTGCTCTGAACTTTCTGTTTTAATTCAAACAACTTTAACTGCTTTTTCCCTTCAACAGCCAGTTCGTCGGCTTTTTTTCTGACCACGATGGAACCTTCTTTAATTGCCGCAAGCCCCTCTTTGTAACCTTTCTGTACGTCCTTCCTGATTTTTTCCCAGAAATCCATATTATCCTCCTCTTTTATCGCTATTATTTAACAGAAAAAGATCGGTATATAAAAAACGTATTCTTATAATTATAACTTAAAAAAACGCTAAAAATAACTATCCCCAATACCTTGACAATCTTTTTTTAAATAGTTTATCATTCATAGCTTAATTATCTATCCAAAAGGAGATTTAATATGAGAAAACCTTTTATCGCCGCGAACTGGAAAATGTATAAAACAACAGGCGAAACCAACGATTTTATCAAAGATTTTTTACCTGCCGTCTCTTCGGCGACAGATGTGGACATCGTACTGGCGCCGCCGTTTACATCATTACCCCTGGCTGCCGGTTTACTTAAAGGCAGTAATGTCAACTTGTCGGCACAGGATATATATTTCGAAAAAGAGGGCGCCTATACAGGCGAAATATCATCGGGAATGCTTGTAGACATTGGCTGTCAATATGTAATAATCGGCCACTCCGAAAGAAGACAATATTTCAACGAGGACGACGAAACAGTCAATAAAAAAATCAAAGCTGCAAAAGAAGCAGGTCTTGGCGTTATTTTTTGCATTGGAGAGACGATTGAAGAGAGAGAAGGCGGAAAGACAGAGGACATTATTAAGAGAGAGGTAGACGGAGGGCTGAAGGACATAAGTCCGGACAACCTTGTTGTCGCCTATGAGCCGATTTGGGCGATCGGCACCGGCAAGACGGCGACACCTGAGATCGCTCAGGAAACACATGCCTTTGTAAGAGCAAGACTAAAGGCTCTTTATAATGACAAAGCAGATGATTTAAGAATTCTTTACGGTGGGAGCGTAAAACCTGAGAATATTTCGGAATTAATGACCAAGCCCGATGTTGACGGCGCACTCGTTGGCGGAGCGAGCCTCAAAGCGGACAGCTTTTCGAAGATCGTTAATTTTAAATAAGCATGGGTACATTTTTACTTTTTATACATATCATCGTTTGTCTGGGTCTGATATTTGTAGTGCTTATCCAGAGCAGTAAAGGATCGCAAATGGGAGCCGCCTTTGGCGGTTCCAGCCAGACAATATTCGGCAGCAGGGGAGCCGCAACTTTTCTCAGTAAGCTTACCACGACAATGGCTATCGTTTTTATGCTAACGTCACTGCTTCTTACAATCATTGCAGTTAACAAAAAATCAATCATAAAAACTCCTCCTGTAAGCTCCACCACTCTGCCGGAATCCGCCATGCCGGTTGGAGAGGCTGGAATGAAACCCGCCGGTGAACAACAGAAGTCCGGCAGCACTGCCGAGACACAGACATCTGCGGATACACAGGAATAAACCGGAACTGACCAATAGACATCCCCTTAAATCTTAACAGGAATTACGATCATATTATCGACACGAGTAATAGTTCTCTGAGGTCGGAGATCAGAGCTTTGTGTTATATAACAGAGCCTTATTCTGATCTAAATAGCTGTCTGTATGAGCAAATGATAACAAAACAAATAAAAGATATAGAAATCATAGCAAATACTCCGATCCCTGATCCCTGATCCCCGTGAACTGTTACTGACACGGTAACTCAGGGACGGATAAAAACTCTCGCGAATGCCGACGTTTCCAAATAAACTTATGAATCCTATAGAACTTTATAAAGAACTGCCTAAAACAAACTGTGGAGAATGCGGGCAAAAAACCTGCATGGCCTTTGCCGTAACGGTTTCAAAAGGAGATGCCACTGTTGATTCCTGCCCACACCTGGACAAAGAAAAGGCGAAATCGCTTTCAGGTTCAATTAAGAAAATAGATATAAAAGAGAAGATATACGAAGATATCAGAGAAGAGCTGAAAAAGGCTGACTTAGAAAGCATTGCCAAAGAGATTGGCGCGGAAATTACAAAGAAGGGTATAACAGTAAAACTTATCGACACCTTCTATACAGTTAACAAAGAGTGTCACGTTATTTCCGATGTAAAACAAAACGTCTGGTCAAAAATTTTAGTTTTACTATATTTCAAAACAGGCGGCTCAGGGGGAATGGACAACCAATGGGTCTCTTTCTCTGAATTAAAAGGCGGTATTGTAAAGGCGGAAGCATTAAAAAAGGAGTGTGAAATCCCTCTATCAGAGCTCTTTAACAGAGACGCCGAAGGAGTGTCCGCCGTTTTAAGCGCATTAAACGCCGTTGATATAGCTGACCAACCGGCGGACCGTGCATGGTGCTTACATCTTTTCCCAAAAATTCCGGTGCTCATTCTTTTCCGAAAGGGAGATGACGAATTTCCGGCTTCATCGAGGCTGCTGTTCGATAAGTCGGCAGACAGATTTCTCGATGCCGAATCTCTGGTTTTTTTATGTGAGGGATTTGTGGAGAAGATAGAAAAAATGCTGGAAGAAAAGAATTGAGCATAACGAGGCATCGCAGCTCACACCGAAACACCTCGTTATAATCTTAGTTGTTCACCATGTAATTACTTTATCGCTTGCCGCAACCTGATCGATTATCTCATCATAATTTTTATTGGACCTCATATCGATGATATTTACTTCTGCTGACTTTTTATGCTCATCGACAAGCTTTTGTCCGGTCTCGCCAAGGTCCTGTTTCAATATATATAAAACCTTCATTTTACCTCCTGAATATAGGCTTTCGTGAAAAGACTCATTTGATGTTAATAGGCAAGAATGTTGTCATATTCAAGCAGCTTCTTTGCCAGCTCCTCAGTGGATAAATATTCCATGTTATCGTTATCCTTGTTGTTCGTAAAGAGACTCATCTCCATTTCCGTGATCATCTCAAGGTTCATCATGTTTTCTTCATTGTCTTCTATCGTCTTATCCAGTACATAGACATCGATAATGTCATCCATTACCGTTATACCGACACTCATTCTCAGGGCCTCGCCCTGTCTGTCTCTGACGAGGACCGCTATCTTTTTGGCCATTGATACCTCCTAAATATCAGATATAGATTCAGATCAGCAAAACCTTGTCGGCGTCCTGGTTCATTACCGAATTCTGGTACTGGCTGCCTGCCGTGATTCCTTCGGGTATCATATCTTCCGATACGTCCCTGAGCTTACAACTGTGATCGCAAAGACTCATCGTAACGCCGCTAAGGTCTTTCAGAGCAACGACATCACTGTCCTGGCTGTGTTTTATACCGTCGTCCATCATAAAAATGATGACCTCATGCCCTTTGTTAACGGCCGATTTCGTGAGTCCCACAATGTCATCTTTATTACTGTCACGTGTGAGAAGTAAACCGAGATTCATTATTACACCTCCTTGGTTAAAATGTTATTATGTAACTCTGAATAGAGCTTGTATGAAAAATTATAGAGTTCCTGAGAGAGGATTTATTATCTCATAAAGCAGGCGAAAAGATAAAGAGCATAAGAGCTGCTCAAATATTTGGAGTTGATGTAACAGCTTCTTCTCCCGAAATAATCAAATGATTACTCCTATTAAGGTTACCAGAGACTTCGAGCATTTTTATAATTTAGAATTCTCTCATCTTTAGTCAGTATAGTGGCATTCTCCTCTCGTGCAGTTGCGACAATAATCTGATCAGCAGGATCGTTATGAAAAGGTTGAGGCAGCACAGTTGAACGATATGCTAAAACCGGAGAAAGAGCAACCAACCTTAGTTTTGGCATATCAAGGGCTGAGTCTATCCAGGCTTCAGGATCGCAGGAAATTCTCACTCTTTTTTTTTCAAGGAGCTTACTAAACTCCCATGGAGAAATTGCAGATAAAAGGATTTCATTATACAACTTTGTATTGGAAATTAATTCCATTACCCTTTGAGACAATTTTTCCGGAACCATGTTCCACCAAATCCACGCATGAGTATCAAGGAGATACTTCATTTACAGACATCCCACATTTCATCCTCTAAAGGAGAAATCAAATCTCCGTCAAAAATCAGAGTATTGGAAAGTTTACCTGGTTGAGGGGTTACATCCGGAGAATAATATGGTGTTATTTGAGCTAAGGGTTTGCCTCGTTTTGTGATAACAATAATCTCATGTGTTTTGGAAACCTGGTCTAAAATTCTTAATGCATGTGATTTAAATTGGCTTATTCCCATGGTTTTCATATAGTTACTCCTAACCCGGCAAACCGGAACTAAACAAGGATCAAGGCACAAGGCAATAGGCATAAATGAAAAAACATTGTTTGATATCCAAACATATTATAGTCAATATAAATAGTCAAGTCAAGGCAGATTTCAAATTATCTGCAAGAGGCTTTATCGATTCATAAACCTCTTCAACAGACAAAGAACTCATACAATCATGGGAGCGGCACGTTCTCTTTCTGCAAGGAGAGCAATCAACATTCGATTTTATGATTGTGTGGCCTTCTCCGTATGGTCCGGTCTTTTCAGGGTCCGTTGGGCCAAACACAGCAAAAACAGGTATATCGAGAGCCGCCGCTATGTGCATGGGCCCTGTATCGTTTGTCAGCATAAATACAGCCTTTTTTATTATCTCGATCATTTCCCTCAGTGTCGTTTCACCGGTCAGGGAGACCGACTTTCCTTTGGAATATGAGACAACGGTCTCGGAATCTGTAATATCTGATTTCGATCCAATAACAACCGATCTTACCGGCAGCATCGATGCAACCACACCGAATCTCTCAGGGGGCCATCTCTTTGTTTCCCACCTGGCCCCTGGTGCAATAACGGCATAATCCTTGAGGGAAGATATTGATTCGTGAATTTTACTGAAACTCAATCCATTATCAACGGATTTATATTGTAAGGGAAAGAGTATTGTTTTTGTATCGCAGCCAAGATGTTCCGCTATTTTCATTATCTTATTTACAGCATGTGCTTTTTCGCCTCCGGCGACAGAGTGAGTATAAAATATAACAGCCCCCTCTCTTGCCTCCTGAAAGCCGACCCGCACAGGAGAGGATGAAGCAAAAGTTAAAAGTCCGCTTCTTAACAGTCCCTGAAGATCTACAGTCAAATCGAAGCTCTCATCTTTCAGCCCTTTCCACAGACCTCTTATCTCGCCAATTGTCTTGGGAAGTGCAACAACTCTTTTCCACTTATCCTTTTCCATTATCCAAAGCCTGTCAATCATCTCATGCCCTTCCAAAAGTCCTCTCAGTCCTCCGGCTATCACCCAGTGTATCTCCGACAAAGGATATTTCGTTCTGATTGCATTCAAAAAAGGCAGGCTGTGTACTACATCGCCAAGTGAGCTTGGCTTTATGATCAATATTTTCTTCATTTCATATTTAGAACTCGTGTTGTAATTATTCAGCGAAGAGTTTTAATCGACGTATCTGCGTGGGTGGCATGGATAAACTTGTTTATCCGTGCCTGCCTCGCTTTTTGTTTTGTGACCGTTACACGGACAAACAAGTTTGTCCATGCCACCTTCTTGATACATAGATTAAAAAAACAACGTCTTTAACTGGATACTCACAAAAAAATGAAAATTCCTATGCATTCAAGTTATCTTTCGTGAGTTCAAGGGTTCTGAAGTTGCGTAAGCAACGACTTTTCTTTTACTCCCTCTCCCCCTTTGAAGGGGGAGAGGGTTGGGGTGAGGGGGTACGATACAATACTCGATACGGTTACGCCTCTCCACCGTCACCCCTCACCTTAATCCTCTCCCCTCAAGGGGAGAGGAGACCTGAAGGGAATTTATAGATACAAAAAATTAAATAATTAAAACAATCATGACGATAATTATTATTAATCTGACAAATAGCACGATCATCCTGTGATCCTGCCTAAAAACAAAAGCTGCCAGAGAGTGACAATTTCTGTCAGAAAACAATAATTTCCGCCAAAATATTATTATAGAAGAAATTTATTATTTTATCATTTATGTGGAAAATAAGACACTGATTACATAGAGTTTGTGCAATTATTATACACCGCCATTCATTCAGGCACCGATAAAAACAGCAGGCTGCTTAGCTTTATACAGACTTAAAAACAGGCAAAGACAAATAAACCATGCAAATACAATGCATATCGGCTCTGCTCAAATGTGGGAAATCGATACTGCCAAGAAGATGTTCTTATCGTTTGTAAATCGGGCATGTAAATTGCTATATTATAGATGCAATAGATGCACTGTCGATAGCAAATGAATTTAAGCTGCCGGTTTTCAAAAAATTAAAATCTTAAAAACCTCAGTTAGTTTATAAACCGATAAAAGATTACTAAACAACAAAAGGAGGAGCTTTCGTTATGATAAATAGACAACCCTTCAAAAAAAATTTCTACAGAAATATAATATTATCTTTCATTGCCTTCATTCTCTTAGCCCCCGGTTTACTCCATGCCGGATTCGAAGGGGACGTTTTTGCCATTTCCGACAAAGAGTATGACCAGCAAAACCCCTTTGTCATATACCTGCCTGACAAAGATGTCTATCTCGTTATATGGGAGGATTGGAGGAGTTTTACAACACTTGCCGACATCTACGGACAGTTTTTAAACAGCGACGGGTCCCTGTGCGGCGACGAGTTTGTGATAACTTCCGCCATCGGTAACCAAACAGCGCCGCGAGCAGCGTACAGAGACGGAGATTTAACCGGCGATACAGGAGACGACGATGTTTTGGTCGTTTGGCAGGATACGCGATATACCGACAGTGTCAGCGGGTTTATCTATACGAGCAGCATAGACGTCAGCTCACTCGATACAATTACGTGCTCAAATCCCGTTGTAGGCAGTGAAAGCCCACTATCCCTTGATGACGACGACGATATACAGACACCAGGAACACAATCTTATGCGAGTTCAAGAGTCTTACCAAAAATTAACTACGATATAGTAGGCGACCGATTCTTTATCGTTTGGGTGGAATCGAGAACCACCAGAAAGACTATCAGCTACGTTCCGTTTGCTTCAAATGGCCAAACGATTTCATGGACTTTCGGGGGCACTCAGTTTGTCGGATATACGACACTGGACGGAGACACCCTTGCATATGAGAGCTCGCCGACAATCATTGTAAATGAAAATGAAGGCGGAAGCCAGCCAACCAAGGCCAGACTATTTGAACGCGGCAGATCTTCTCTGGCGGAGAATAGCACGTATGAATTTTTTGAAGAAATTTCCAGTGTGGATATTGCCTGCGATATAACCACACAGGAGTGTCTGATTCTTTGGGAGGGAGTCAGATACACGGCAGCTATATCTAACACTTGTGATGACGACAATGATAACGACGCATGCGACTCCGGCGAAGTTGTCACTTCTACGGCGGAGTCAGATTCTGAAACAGGCTTTGTAGGCATATTCGGTCTCTTTGAAAAAAATATTGATCTTTCAGTAATTTCTTTATATATATCTGCGTCAGACACATCGGCGGATGCATACAACCCCTCAGTGGACTTCGACTATGTCAGCAAAAAATTTCTTGTAGCCTGGGAAGATATTTCCGCCGGTTCCGACACAAAAATACACGGTCAGCTTGTACACTCCGGGTCCGGACGATATAATAACAATTTCATTATAAGCAATCAGGATTTTGACGGCGACGGAACGGACGATCTGGCTGACTCGAGACAGACAAATCCATTTGTTTCCTATGATCCCGTCAATCAGAGATATTTTGTTGTATGGCAGGATGGAAGAAACAGTCAACTCTCTCTTGAAAACCTCGATATTTACGGTCAAAAAGTGGATGCCGAAGGATCGTTGCGCGGAGAAAACAATGCGATTGCGGCGCAGCCTTATAACCAGTACAGCCCTGTTCTCGCTTATAACCAGGCAAACAACTACTTCCTAGCAGTTTGGAAAGACGCGACATCAACAGACGTATATACCTGCGGTGACCTTGGTTCCAAGCCGTGCGGTTCCGATATTTACGCCCAGGTTTTCTCGTTAGGTCAGCCTGCGCTGACTCTCCTGCACAGCGACGGGTCCGCTCTTGTTCCGCCGCTATTAAACGAATTCGAGTATCCTGAGGAAAGCGGCAGCGTTTCAGTGGGTTCTTCGGACTATCAATCCTTCAGAATCAGAAATACGGGAGACGATACATTAACCATAGACTATATTAATGAAAATGTCATCTGTAACGGCGCCACGAATCCGACTCTTTCCCCCTTTGCATTCGAGAGCCTTCCATTGGAGCTGGAATCGCAGGATGACGGAGAAACCCTCGATCTCGTACCGGCGGCCGAGGTGGTATTAACGGTTCTCTTTGAGCCGGAAGAAGTCGGTATCTTTAATAAATGTTTTATTATCAATTCCAACGGTGGTAACCCTCGCGTGAATATTACCGGTAAATCTCTTGAAAATCAGGACGTTGAAGAAGAAGGAGAAGATGACGGCGGCGGCGATGACGGTGGCAGTGAAGAGGAGGAGGAGGAGCCTGTAACCACGGAAACGCTTACAATAACAAAAAGCGGCACAGGAAGAGGAACGGTGACAAGCATTCCTTCCGGCATAAACTGCGGCAGCGACTGCGACGAAAACTATTTAAACGGTACAGTCGTCATATTGAAAGCAACCCCTTCCGATGGTTCCGAATTCGTAGAATGGTCAGGTTCCGGCGGTGAATGCGATGGTTCCGATGATACAAACTGCGTGGTTATCATGCATAACGATATGACAATAAACGCCCAATTCCAGTAAATACTGGAAAACTTAAAATTTTTTCCTTAGTCCTTTGGTGTCTTTGTGGTAAATATCATGACACTGTTAAAAGAATCTTCACAAATTATTACAGCAGGAGTCACAGCCTTACAAGTGTCTCCTGCTGTCCCCCAACTTAAAGTCACCTATAGGCAGATGACTCTCACAACCAAAAGCAATTAATTTAAATACAGCGACCAATCATCAATCATCAATCATCAATCATCAATCATCAATCATCAATCGTCAATCGTCAATCCGAAAGCTTCTTCCTTCTCAAGCGAATCGAATTACTTACAACAGAAACCGAACTAAAAGCCATTGCAGCGCCTGCAAACATAGGATTCATTAATGGTCCGCCAAAGAGATAGAGAACGCCTGCGGCAACGGGAATACCGATTATATTATAGAAAAAGGCCCAAAAGAGATTCTGCTTAATGGTTTTCAATGTTATCCTGCTCAGGGAGATCGCCTCATGCACGCCTCTCATATCTCCCTTTATCAGCGTTATATCGGAAGCCTCCATGGCAATATCCGTCCCCGCACCCATCGATATACCGATATCGGCCTCAGCCAGAGCAGGCGCGTCGTTTATACCGTCCCCCACCATGGCAGTACACTTTCCTTCGCTCATTATCTCCCTTATCACTTCTACCTTCCCCTCAGGCAAAACATCTGCGTAAAAGCGATCGATTCCCGCTGTTTTTGAAATATTGGAAGCTGTATTGGCGTTGTCCCCGGTGAGCATTACCACCTCTATTCCGAGCTGTTTCAAAGATGCAACTGCATCGGTCGAGCCGCTTTTTAACGAATCTGCAACTCCCAATATGGCAATGACCTCACCTTCAAAAGACACAAGAACAGACGTTTTGCCTTTTGAGTTCAGACTTGCAGCTTTTTCAATAATATCGTCATCTATGGTACAGCTCTTTTCCACAAGAGATTTATTGCCTATAACGATTTCCCTTCCTTCTAAATAGCCCCTCACGCCGCCTCCCGGAAACGCCGTAAAGTCGTCAGGTTCCATGAAAGTTAATCCCAGAGACTCGGCCTTTTTAACGATAGCAAATGAAATCGGATGTTCGGACTTACTTTCTACAGAAGCAGCAGCTTGCAAAACCCTGTTTTCCTCTGCGTCTCTGAAAGTAATAATATCTGTCAACTCCGGTTCTCCCTTTGTAATCGTACCTGTCTTGTCCATTACGACGACATCGAGTTTATGAGCCCTTTCAAGGGCTGCCGCGTCTCTGATAAGGATTCCCTTTTCAGCGCCTTTGCCGGCGCCTACCATTATGGCCGTAGGAGTGGCGAGCCCCAAAGCACAGGGGCATGCAATTATCAGAACTGAAATAAAGTTCATCATTGCCATGGTAAAGGTCGGCTCCGGCCCGAATATATACCACAATAGAAAAGTAATTATGGCAATACTCAGCACAAGGGGGACAAACACAGAGGCCACTTTGTCTGCAAGCCTCTGAACAGGAGCCTTGCTTCCCTGCGCCTCTTCCACCAATCGAATGATTTGAGAAAGAGCCGTGTTTTTGCCAACTTTCATAGCTCTCAGCTTAAAAGAACCGGCCCTGTTTATTGTTCCTCCAAACACACTGTCTCCCATAACCTTATCAACGGGCAGGCTTTCGCCGGTAAGCATGGATTCGTCTACAGCAGAGTTGCCTGAGGTTATCTCACCATCTACAGGGATCCTCTCCCCCGGCTTTACGATGATAATATCGCCTGTTGTTACTTCTGTTATGGGAATCTTCATTTGCTCTCCATTTCGTTCTACAATGGCCGTCTTTGCCTGAAGTCCCATCAGCTTTCTCACGGCTTCCGAAGTTTTACCCTTGGCGCGAGATTCAAGGAGCCTCCCGAAAAGTATCAGTGTTATGATAATGGCCGATGTATCGAAGTAGAGGTGAGGGGTAATTCCTCTCTCTATAAACATCTCCGGCAAAAGCGCCGCCGTGGCGCTATAGAAGTAGGCCGTAGATGTGCCCACAGCAACCAATGTATTCATATTCGTTGAGAAGTGTTTCAAAGCCTGGAAAGCTGCCTTATAAAAGCGCATTCCGGAGATAAACTGTACCGGAGTGGCAAGAGCAAAAAGTAAATAACTGTTAGATAAAAGAGGAACCGTAAACATCGTGCCGATAAAAATCAATACCGAGAATACTGCCGCCGCCAGGAAATGTTTTAAAAGAGAAGCCTGCTCTCTCTCCCTCACCAACAGCTCTCTGTCCGTAAACTCTTCTGTCAGGGGAATCGCCTCGTAACCCTGGTCATCTATTGTTTTAACGAAACTTTCAAACCCCGTAATTGTTGGTATATATTCGACAGCGGCCTTTTCAGAGGCAAGATTGACATTAACGGAGAGGACTCCTTCCAGTCCCTTTAATGCTGTTTCGGCAGCAGCGGAGCAGGCCGCGCAGGACATACCCTTAATGGAAAATTCGATTTTCGAAACAGCGATATCGTAACCCTCCCCTTTTATAACGCCTGCAAGTGTTTCCACGGAGAGATCGTCCTCTGCATTTACAGAGACCTTTTCGGAAGCAAAATTAACGGATGCATTGTTCACTCCCTCCAGCTCTCCCAAGGCCCTTTCCACGGCGCTTACGCAAGCGGCGCAGGACATACCCCTTACAGGTAATGTAATATTTTTCATAATACGCTATAAACTCTCCAAAAATTTTTTATTCAGACTCTGATTATAACATTAGAGCTAAAAAAAGAGTGAATAAGTTATAATAGACTTACTATTTCTCCTGTTTATAAGGACTTTTCATTCCACCTTTTTTTGAGTTGTAAAATGGACAATTTGCATCCGCTGTTACATGATC
Organism: Candidatus Magnetocorallium paracelense; assembly: GCA_029001845.1. Lineage (GTDB taxonomy): Bacteria > Nitrospirota > Thermodesulfovibrionia > Thermodesulfovibrionales > Magnetobacteriaceae > Magnetocorallium > Magnetocorallium paracelense. The sequence goes on from JAREWP010000097.1 coordinate 42,290, forward strand.
AGATAAAAGAGTTTCTCGGCGATACAAAGTCTCTTCCGCCGAAGTGGAAAGACTTTATAGAAGCTGTGAACGGCTCTTATAAATCTCTGGAAGTGGATAAGGAAGGTAAACAGACAAAACTGGTCAAAGAGCTTGAAAGCGTCAATAATGAACTCAAAGACTTTGCCTATGTTGTTTCCCACGATTTAAAAGCCCCATTGCGAGCGATCGGTTCATTATCGGAGTGGATATATACGGACTATAAAGATGTACTTGATGACGACGGCAGGGAACAACTGGAGTTGTTAATGTCCAGAGTCAGGAGAATGCACGAACTCATAGAGGGAGTGCTTCAATATTCCAGAATAGGACGCATTCGAGAAGAGATGACAGAGATCGACCTGAACGAACTTTTGACCAAGATTATAGACAGCCTTGGGCCTCCCGGACATATCTCAATAATCGCTGAGGATAATCTCCCCACTGTCAGGTTCGAAAGTACTCGCTTAAATCAGGTATTCCAAAACCTCATAGGAAATGCGATTAAATATATGGATAAACAGGAGGGGCTGATAAAGGTAAATTGTATTGACAACGACGAATTCTGGCAATGTTCGGTCTCAGATAACGGGCCCGGAATTGACGAAAAGAATTTCGAGCAGATATTTCAGATATTTCAGACCCTGAGGCCCAGAGATGAAGTGGAAAGCACCGGCATAGGGCTTACAATAGTAAAAAAAGTAATCGAGCTGTACGGCGGGAAAATATGGGTGGAATCCGCTATAGGAGAGGGCAGCACTTTTTTATTTACAATTAGGAAGTAAAAATGATAATTGAAAATCTTGTAAAAGAAAACCGCAGTTTCAGGAAATTTTGTCAGGAAGAACCTGTTTCCGGGGATACATTAAAGTATCTTGTTAACCTGGGCAGGTGTTCGGCCTCCTCGGCGAATCTTCAACCCCTTAGATATATCATTTCTCATGAATCGGAAATGAACGGAAAAATTTTCTCCTCTCTTGCCTGGGCAGGTTATTTAAAAGACTGGCCGGGCCCCGAGGAGGGTAAGAGACCGACCGCGTATATCGTCATACTGGGAGACAGTGATGTCAGCAAAAATGTTATATCCGATCAGGGGATTGCAGCACAGAGTATTTTACTCGGCGCCCGTGAAATCGGGCTTGGAGGTTGCATTATCGGCTCTTTTAACAAAAAATCTCTTGCAAAGACACTCCAAATTCCAGAGAAATACGATATCCTGCTGGTCCTTGCACTTGGAAAGCCTGACGAAGATGTTGTAATCGTAGATACAAAACAAGGCGAAAGTATAAAGTACTGGAGAGACGAAGAGGGAGTCCACTACGTCCCGAAGCTGAGACTGGAAGATATTATTCTCGATTTTTCGGAATAGTAAACTATCCCATACCAATTAAAAACACTCAGGTATTTAGACTATAGGCTGAAGCAAAAATCATATGATTTGGGTGCGACGGGTAATATAAAAGCTTGAAGTTATTATCGATAACGTATGTTTTGCCTAACCCGGCAAGCTGGAACCAAAAAGGTTTCCTGCTACAGATTAATGACAAATGACAAAAACCAAATGTCAAATCAAATCCAAATGACTAAATGTCAAAGCTTGCCGACTTCCCTTTTTTTGACATTCGAGCTTTGGCATTGATTTGGCCTTTGAGCTTTGAAATTTGACATTCAGAAATATTGTTGTTTTTTTGCGCACAATTTCATTTATAAGCACCTAAGTAGTTACAAACGAAGCATCTACAATTATTAATGAGCAATCCTTTAAATCGTCAATCGAAAATCGTCAATTAATCTGAACCTCGCTACCCCTTTTGTATCAAATAAATCATATATCCTCCATAGCAAGACAAAAGGCTTACGCCCCCCACTCTCGTAAGCACAAAATTCTTTCTCATCAGCAGCCATGGCAGGAAGCTTATAAACATCATCACTGCGTAATCTATAATAAGTCCGCTTTCAAAAAACCCGCCTTGAATCGGAATCGCCTTTACCATGGCTGACGCACCGAGAACGCTCATTATATTGAATACATTGCTTCCCACAAGATTACCAAGGCTGATATCCATCTCCTTTTTTATTGCCGCCACAACGGAGGTGGCAAGCTCAGGCAGAGAAGTACCGAAGGCTACAATTGTGAGCCCGATAAATTTCTCGCTCACTCCGAGAATAGTCATAATTTTAACTGCTGACTCGACAACAAGCTGCGCGCCCGCCACCACGCCTGTAATACCTGCTATTATCATTATGATCTGCTTCTTCCGGGATGTTATGCCGCCGGCCTCTTCCACTTCCGAAATATCGACATTCACTTCATTGTCCGCCGACGCATTCGGACTCTTGACGGCCATTCGATAATTAAAATATGTATAAAGCAAAACTCCGACAAAGAGCGTAACGCCCTCCATTCTGCCAATTATTGAATCCATCGAAAGGAAAAAAAGATACAGAGAGATAACCAGCATAAGGGGTATGTCTCTGTTAATAACCGATCTGTTGCTCATAATAGGTTGAAAAACCGAGGCCGTTCCCAATACCAGCGCAATGTTACAAATATTGCTGCCAATCACATTACCAATGGCTATCATACTTTTTCCCTGTAGAGATGAAATCAGGCTGACAACAAGCTCCGGCGCAGATGTGCCAAAGGCCACGACTGTCAAACCGATTACAATTGGCGTGATACCCATGCTTTTGGCGAGACTTGCGGAACCTTTCACGAGCCAGTCCGCCCCGTAATAAAGCATTATAAAACCGATTATAGAGAAAAATAAGTATAAGAGCACGTTACATCCTCCTTGTGGAATTCTTGATCTTTAATAATTAGTTGGCAAAGATTAAATGTAATTAAAGGAGTTGATGGTAGCATAAATCGTACTCTTTTGTTAACTCAAATACTCCCTCTCCCCCTTTGAAGGGGGAGAGGGTTGGGGTGAGTGGGTGCGGTAAGGTACTCGATTCGGTAACGCTTCTCCACCGTCACCCCTCACCTAAATCCTCTCCCCTCAAGGGGAGAGGAGACTTGAAGAGAATTTCTTCGAAATTCCTCAAACGTTAAATCAAAGCTGTTTGGCAGCGGCTTTACCGGTTTAAATATTAGCTGTCAGCTAAAAAAACTCCATAATTCATGTTCACCTTATGGGTGAGCGGCTTTTTCATGAGTTGTTCCGGCAGTTAGCGGAAACCTGACTGCCGGCAGCTTTTTTTGAGATGACGCATCCCTGTGGTATAATAAGAAATGCCTGACAGAACGGAGTGGCATAAACTGTTGGGAATGGTTCTAACGCCCTTATTCGAGAAATTGGGTTATGAAACAAGGCTTGAGACAGACCTCTCATTAAAGAGTCAACTTATAGATATAGTTGTAATAAAGAGAGTGGAGGTAAAGGATTTCAGTCAGGTACTGGACAGAATATATTGGGGCGCCTTTGACAATTTAAATGAACACAACCTGATATCTTTTAAGTCATATGCTGAGACTTTCGGATCATTTGAGGCAGAGGAGTTGTATGGACATTCGATAAACTACTGCAAACAGCAGAGAGTCCCCAGAGGGGCTGTCAATCTTTACGCTATAGTGCATCACTATCCGGAGCAGTTTTTGAAGCCCTTTAAGGATACGGGATTTTTGAAGAACAAGAATGACAGGGGAGTGACAGACTTTGACACGGGAGCATTTAAGAAGATAAGGTTTATAAGAACCAGGGAGACGGATAACCCGTTGTTGGGACTTTTTTCGGGAGAGATAGAGAATATAGAGAGGAGTTATAATAGATTAAAAAGAGAAGGAACCCTGATTTCCGGTGTGAGCGGTTATTTAAAAAAGATCGGGAAATATATAGGAGAGGTGATAAAAATGTATACCAAAGAGGATTTTTTCAAAGAGTTTCCCCCCACGGTGTTAAATTCCACAATAAACCGATCAAATAATTACATAAAAAACGAGACAACAAATTAATCCATACAGATTTTAATGAAGAGAGAAAAAGAAGAAAAGCTAAGAGATGGTAAGTAAGAAGAGATGAGCATAAAAAGAGCAGAGACTCCGGGAAAAGCAGTAAAGTAATCCCGGAGCACAGAGAGAGCAGGAAAATTCTGAATCAGAACAATTTTAAATCCTGATTAATATTAAGAACTGAATTGATCTCAAGG
>JAREWP010000095.1 GCA_029001845.1 Candidatus Magnetocorallium paracelense
CTTCCGTTACTTCCATATTGCTTCCGTTGTCCCCGGAATCGTCATTGACACCCCAAAAATTCCCGATCTCGTCGTCCTGCAGCCCGTCTCCCGTGCCTGCTTCGATAAGTAAGAAAGCCTGACCGTTTTCACCCATTGGAGCCGAAACTTCAAGGTCAGCCGAGTAACTGCCGTCGATCACATCCTCTCCGGTCTCATTGTCATCGTTACCGGATGTACCCTGGCCGATCATGGTAATACCGCCGCCGATTTCTACGTTCCCCACGACATTGGGAATGACGCTTCCCAGCTTATCGACCTTTTCCTCTATCTGAGATACTTTCTCCTCGATAGAGTCCTGATCCTTTAATTCGGACATGACTTCGTCATACTCCGACTGAGTGATAATTCCCTTTTTAAGCAACATCTTCATTATGATGTCTGCTTCGGACGCCATCGTGACAGATGCGATCGATGTCGTAAAAAGGGTAAAAATCAATACCTGTAGAACAATAGACACCTTTTTGAGCATTATAAATTCCTCCTTTAAGTTTTATTTTGTAACGACTCGGGAGTCAGAAATCAGGGTAAAAGTATTATCAGAATTTACATAAAAATATCATAAGTAAAACAAGAGTTGTAAATAAATGACTGTTAAAAATGTTTATTCTGCACTCTGACCGGTAATTTCCAAACACCTGAGCAGTTGCCGGATTGTTAAAGTGTAACTTTAACATAATCGGTACACTTAGATAAAGACTTTAGTAAAAAAAATGTAAACCTTCACAGTTTAGGCGTTTTGAAGAAGCAGTTATATCTATTCAGTAAAAGGAAATATCTCTTATACTTGCCTGATTGAGTTTGTTATATTGGAAAAGCATCGCCGCCAAAAACCGATTTAAATCTTTTGTTAAAGGATTCCATGGAAAATTCAAAGTTCTGCGGGCCGTCGGCTTCGACTGAATAAGCTGCTGCAAGTGCTCCCAGCTTTCCTGCATGAGCAATATCACCGGCCGATAACAATAACCCTTTGATCAGTCCACCCCTGAAGGAATCGCCCGCTCCTGTGGGGTCAAGGACCTTCTTAATTTTAACAGGAGGAATTTCTATTGTTTCCCTGGCGCCGTTTTCGTTATATAAGATTGTCGCTCCCTTTTCGCCCTTAGTCGTTATGAGCATGCCGGTTAATTCCAGGATATCGTCTAAAGACATCTCTGTCTTTTCCAGAGTAAGGCTTAATTCATAGTCATTGCTTATAAATATACCGGACCCGTTTATCATATCCTTTAACTGTATACCCTCCCAGGCAGGCAAAGACTGGCCGGGGTCAAAGATATAACCGATCCCTTTGTCTTTGTAAATCTTTGAGAAATTACGCATATCGTCAAGATTCCCGGGAGATACAATTGCTATTGTTTCATCCGGTTTTAAAGTGTCAAAATCGTAATCCGCACTGTGCTTCATTGCACCGGGGTTGAAAACGGTTATCTGATTATCTGAGTCATCGGTAGTAATATATGCTCCGGCAGTCAGCTCAGTATCTAAAACCTTAATATGATCGAGAGGTATATTATGTTTTAAAAGCCATTCTCTGTAAGATGCAAAATCACGTCCCGCCGTTGCGATTATATCGGGTCTCTCCCCCAAAAGTGAGAGTGTGTAAGCTATATTACCGGCAGTGCCTCCAAAGTTTTCTTTCAAATCGCTTATCATGAAGCAAACATTGATATTACTTATTTTATCTGTAAGTATATGTTCGTTGAATTTACCGGGAAAATCCATTATCCTGTCGTAAGCGATAGAGCCTGAAATAAGTATTTTTTTCATCAAAAGACCTCCATTAAGTAATTAATTGATGTATAATATAACTGTTTTCATTTTTATTTTCAAATTTTCCTGCAAAGTATAAATTAATGGCATTAATTTAAGGAGCAAAACACCTTCCGCCTTCACCGGCTATACTCGAAGGCTCCGCTTCGCTGCGCCTTCCCAAGCATGCCCGCTTCCGTCGGAAGGTGCTTCACCCTTTAAGTTAATGGTATTGAAGTATAAATATAACAGTACTTACTCAGGTCTTCAGTCTGAAGACTGAAGACCTAAAACAAAGAAATAAAGGAGGTTTCGTATATGTCACTTTCTGCACATACATTTATTTTTAACATAAAATCGTTAAAGCCATTATCAACTGTTTTCATTCTGATTTTACTTTTTGCGCCTGCCGTTTATGGCGAGACATTACTTCTTAAGTCCTCGGGGTATGTCGATGAACTCTCCTATTGCACTCTCAATTATGTTACTCCCCTGCAATACATCCCTCCAAAACCCGAACCATTCCTTGGAATCACATTCGCCCCACATAAACCGGAGCGTCTGATCCCTGATTCAGAATGTAGCGAAGTCATAAAAGTAATGGATGTTATACAGGGAACATCTGCAATGAATGCCGGAATAAAAGCCGGAGATTTAATTCTTTTTATCGATGGCCAATCGATCTGTGAGGGAGAAGGAGATATTCTGACTGAATTCAGAGAGAGAATAAAAAGATTTAACATTGGCGCCATGACGGAAATAGAGGTTTTCAGAGAGGAGGAGCATCTTACTTTTAACGTGGAGCTTACTGCAAAACCTGTTTACAGACTCACAGAGGCAGTGCATCTAAAGCCGAACCGATGCGGCGCCGACATTTCGATCCTTCAGAGGGCTTTGTCGGACAAAGGCGCTTTATCGCTCTTTAATGACATTCGCAGAGGTCTGGATTATCGTAGTGACACCATGCATAATATGAATTGGTTCTACAGGCAGCTTTACAACCCTTTTCAAAGTAAAGAACTCACATATATGATGCGACATCCAATGGCCGCACCTGAGACGGCAGAGGAAATATCGTCGGAACTTCTTGAAATATCTGAAAAACAGGACATAGAAAATTTGATGAAAGCTGTGACACCCCTTATGAGCGTAGATATTTCCGGTACTTCTTCTCAGGTCGACATATCCTTTCAAGGATTGCTCGATGCATTCGAAAAGGCGTCTCTCGATATGGAAAAGATCTTAAAGCAATTGACAGAGAAAGAGCGGGACCTCGTTTATAAAAGCGCATTAAAGCCGTGGGAGGGAGAGAGGTGGAATTTAATACTTGAACTCGCTTTAAAGACGGATATCAGAGGCACGATAAAGGCGCTTTACCCTCTTTTTTCCTATATGGAACCTGTCAATTTAAGATATCTCTACGAAGATATACGCAATAATTTCGATAATCTTGAAACTTCCACAGTGTATGAGTCATCTCCTTTTTTCGGAAAAATTATTGTTGGTGGCCGGGGACCGAATATTTATGATGAAGATGTGGCCCTCTTAATCGACATGGGAGGTGACGATATGTACCTTAACAATGCCGGTGGTACCAGAAAGGGTATGCCGGTTTCCCTGGTAATTGATTTTGCCGGTAACGATAGTTACATAACAAAAGAGAATTTTTCTCAGGGATCGGGAATTTTAGGAGGAGGTTTTTTAATCGATTTTGCAGGCAGAAATACATTTAGCGCTTTCAAGGGGAGTCAGGGCGCAGGTTTTTTTGGTGTCGGTATAATTATTAACAGAGGCGACAAAGCAGTATTTGAAACCCGATCATTTTCCCAGGGTGTTGCTCAACTGGGTGTCGGTCTTGTAATAAACAGCGGAGGCGACAGCAAATTTATCTGCTCCCAGTGGGGCCAGGGACTTGGTCTTTTCGGAGGTGCAGGTGTTTTAATCGATACAACGGGGTCGGACTTCTATTATATGCCCGGCATTCAACCGGACTTTCGGGACCCCTCCCAATCCAAAGTAAGCATGGGCCAGGGTTTTGGCAGAGGATTCAGACCAACGGGAGAACGTATGGGAGTATCGGGAGGTACGGGTATTTTGATAGACGGTAATGGCGACGATATATACATTGCCGATTATTTTGCACAAGGGAGCTCTTACTATTATGGTTTAGGGATTCTTTTTGACAGAAACGGCAGGGATCGGTATCTTTCAGGCAGATATTCACAAGGCGCCGGTATACACTCAACAACGGGAATTTTAATTGACAGCGGGGGAGACGATCTCTACTATGCATCATACGGCGTGTCTCAGGGAACGGGACATGACTTTGGCATTGGCTTTCTTAAAGACCTTTCAGGCAACGATCAATACTACGGCAAAACTCTTGTTCAGGGCGCCGCCACACGAGGAAGTATCGGTATATTATCGGACATAAAAGGCAATGACAGATATAATATAATTGAAAACGGTCAGGCCTTTGCACAGAACAGGAAAGCAATGGGAATATTGCTTGATCATGATCCCGAAAAAGACATCCTCAGTAAGCATAAAATACCTGAAAAAGTCAGACTGGGCTATAAGAAAGCCAAAACAGGAAAACCCTTACCAAGAGGTATAGACGAGATAAGGAGAAAGTACTTAAAACCCTAGTATAGCAGCGATTTGTTGGTATATAATGAATATACAATTATGGCTGGAAAAGAGAATTATCTTTGAGTGTCTCGCCGGTTCCCATGCCTATGGTATGAATACACCGGATAGTGATGAGGATTACAGGGGCGTTGCAATTCCTCCGCTTGCATATAAATTCGGACTGAAGCGATTCGAGCAGTTCGAATCGGGAAAAGAGGATCGCACAATATTTGATATTAACAAATTTATCAGCCTTGCCGTTCAAAACAATCCAAATATACTGGAGCTTTTATTCATATCTGAGGATTGTATTAAAAAAACTACGTCATTCTGGGACTCCCTTATAAAGGAGAGAACTCTCTTTCTCTCCAAAAGATGCAGAAATACATACACAGGTTACGCCTTTGCTCAACTTAAGAGAATCAAAACCCACAGAGGCTGGTTGTTGAACCCTCCGGCCAAAGAACCCCTCCGTGAGGATTTCGGACTGCCTGAACAACAAAAATTGGCGAATGACCAGATAGGGGCTATAGACAGTGTACTACAGACAGAATTGGGAATTACAAGAGAGGATATTGACAGAGACAACTTCACAATCGAGGATATAACTATATTCCCGGAAGATATAATGAAGATATACGAACGGGAGAGGAGATATAAAAACGCAAGAAGATACTGGGCTCAGTACAACAACTGGGTAAAAGCCAGGAATCCTCAAAGAGCGGAACTGGAAAAGAAATTCGGTTACGACACCAAGCATGCAAGCCATATTTTCAGACTGCTTATTCAGGGAGAGGAGATATTGACAGAAGAGAAATTATCGACGCGGTTGAGCGATGATAACCGCAGGCTCTGTATGGATGTAAGAAGAGGGGCCTTTACATATGAAGAGCTAATCGAGCATGTAGAGAGGAAAATCTCGGATTTCGATCGAATATACGACAGCTCGACACTGAGAAAATCACCTGATATCGAGATAATCGAGAAAAGGTTGATCGAAATAGTTGTGAGTTTTTATAAAAAATATGGTGAGATATAGTGGTAACTACTTGGATTAACAGGCTGATGATTAAAAAACAGATACCTGCATTGGATTATCTATTCGTTATGAGTCAAATTTTTTATGACATTAACATATTTTTCGGCAGCCTTAAATATATCTCTCTTTTTTGCAATACCCGAGGCAATGGCAGCGGCGTTTGCGCCTGCCGATATTACTTCCCCTATGGTGTCATCTTTTATTCCGCCTATGGCTACGACAGGTATGGTTATATGCTTTTTTATTTCTTTTATCATATCGATACCCACGGGATCCCCTGCGTCTTTTGTTTTTGTCTTAAATATGGGGCCAAAACCAATATAATCGGCGCCGTCTTCCTGGGCCTTTAATGCCTGTTCCATATTGTGTGTGGATATGCCAATGATTTTCTCTCCCATTATTTTCTTAGCTTCTCTAAGGGGAAGGTCATCCTGTCCCAAATGAACCCCTTCGGCATTTACTGCAAGGGCTATATCAGGATGGTCGTTTATGATAAGAGTTATACTATTGGCGGAGGTAATGGATTTCAATATTCTGGCGGATTTATAAATCTGCGCTCTCGTACCCTCTTTGTCTCTCAGTTGAATCCACGTTACGCCTGCATGTATAACCTCGGAAGCGATATCGAATACATTCTTTCCCCTCGTCTTCCTGTCGGTTATAAAACAGAGACCATTTTGATAAAGATAGGTCATTCGCTATATAATCTTCACTCTTTCCAGGAAACTGGTGCTAAAATTGCCTGAGATAAAATCGGGGTGAGCAAGCACTTTCTTGTGAAAGGGAATCGTGGTTTTAACGCCTTCGATTACATATTCATTTAAGGCCCTGAGCATTCTTTCGATCGCTTCCATGCGATTCCGTCCCCTCACTATAAGTTTTGCAATCATGGAATCGTAATAGGGAGGTATTGTGCAACCACTGTAAACATGGGTATCCACTCTCACTCCAGGGCCTCCCGGCTGATAGAGGAAGGTTATCTTTCCGGGAGATGGTATAAAAGTGTAAGGATCTTCTGCATTTATACGGCATTCTATGGAATGCCCCTTTACGGTAACCTCTTTCTGTTCGAAGGCAATAGGCAGCCCTGAGGCGAGTTTTATTTGTTCCTTTATAATATCGATACCTGTTACCATCTCTGTCACCGGATGTTCGACCTGTACACGTGTATTAATTTCCATAAAATAGATATTGTCGTCTCCGTCTACGATAAATTCAATGGTTCCGACGTTTCTGAACTTAAGAGCTTCTGCTGCTTTTATGGCGTAATCGCCCAGTTTTTTCCTCAGTTTTTCAGTAGATATAGGTGACGGCGACTCCTCGATCAGCTTCTGATGTCTTCTCTGAATGGAGCAGTCTCTTTCACCGAGATGTACTGTTTTCCCGGAATTATCGGTAGCAATCTGTACTTCAATATGTCTTATCTGTGGTATGTATTTCTCTATATATAGTTCTCCGTTGCCAAAGGAGGTGAGAGATTCGCTTTCTGCGGCAGATAAAGAATGATCGAGAACTGACTCTTCCGTTACGATCCTCATACCTCTGCCTCCGCCGCCGGCGGAAGCCTTGATAATAACGGGATATCCGATTTTTCGTGCTATGGCGGAGGCGCTTTTTTTATCTTGTAATGCACCGCTGCTTCCCGGTATTACGGGAATACCCTTTTTCCTGAGAATCTGCTTGGCTTTAGACTTGTTTCCGGCAAGACGTATATTTTCAGATGTCGGGCCTATAAAGGAAATCTTAGATTTTTTACAGGCCTCTGCAAATTGCGGATTCTCAGAAAGAAAACCGTAGCCCGGGTGAATAGCCTCTGCATCGGTTATTTCAGCGGCGCTCAGAATGCCCGGGATGTTGAGATAACTGTCAGCTACGCTTGCAGGCCCTATGCATATTGCTTCGTCGGCAAGTCTGACATGCATGGAGTCTTTTTCTATATCCGAAAAAACAGCTACAGTGCCGATATTCAGCTCGCGGCAGGCACGGATGATCCTGACTGCGATCTCTCCTCTGTTGGCGATCAGTACCTTTCTGAATAACTTCATCTCGCCACCGTATCGGGTTCCAGAAGAAAAAGAGGCTCACCATATTCCACGGCTTGTCCGTTTTCCAAAAGAACTTTAATAACCGTACCGTCCGTTTCACATTCCACTTCATTCATAAGTTTCATCGCTTCTACTATGCAAAGCACCTGACCTTTTTTTACATAATCGCCAACCTCAATAAAAGGTTCGGAGTCAGGAGAAGGGGATCTGTAAAAAGTTCCCACAATCGGAGAAGTTACGGTAATGGTTCTGCTATCTTCCCCATCAAAGGAATAACGTTCCTCTGCCGGTTGAGATGGAGGAACTCCCGGAGGGTGTGTCTCGTGTGGGAAATGAACGATTCCTCGTTTTAATCTGATTTTTGAGCCGTCCTTTTCGAAAAAAAGTTCGGTTATGTCGGTTCCTTCCATAAGTTTGATAAATCTTTTTATATCCTCGAATTCCATTATTTTACCCTTTCGATATATTTCGCATCCCTTGTATCGATTTTGATTATATCGCCTTCATTAATATGAAATGGTACTTTAATTGTTACACCTGTTTCAAGTTTAGCCGGTTTACTGCCGCCAGAGGCCGTGTCTCCCTTAAAGCCCGGCTCTGTCTCAGCTACTTCCAGCTCTACAAACATCGGCAAGTCAACTGCCAGCGGATCATTCTGATAATATAGTACTTCTACGTTCATGCTCTCTTTTAAAAAATCCTTTGCAGCACCAAGCTGGTCCTCTGTTAAAGGAAACTGTTCATAACTGGTCATATCCATGAAATAATATAGACCATCCTGTGTATAGAGATATTGCATCTCCTTTGAAACCAGGTCCGGTTTTGGAAATTTATCTCCTGCGTTAAAAGATTCCTCAAGAGACTTACCGCTTTTCAGCCCCTTAAGCTTAACCCTTACGAAAGCACCGCCTCTACCTATTTTTACATGTTGAAAATCGATTATCTCGTATGGCTCTCCTTTGTGCTCTATCTTGGCTCCCTTTCTGAAGTCGCTGGTCGTTATCACAAAAACCTCCGGTTATTTAAATAATTATATTAACGGATACACTCTATTTTACAATATTTCCAACTTTCTTGAAAGGCTTGTCAATATTTTAGCCTTTTTTTCTTTTACCATGACCATATCTTCTATCCTCACTCCGCCTACATCAGGGATATAAATACCCGGTTCGATAGTAAAAACCATGCCGACTTCGGCATAGGTTTTACTTCCCCTTTCCGATACATGGGGAATTTCATGGACATCCATTCCGACTCCGTGGCCCGTGGCGTGTCCGAAATAGTCGCCATAGCCGGCTTTTTTTATAATATCGCGGGCAAAGGAATCTATCTGCTTCATCGACACACCCTGAGTGACTCCGGCGGCAGCCTCTCTGTTGGCTTTGCGCACTGTTTCATAGATATCCTTTTTTTTACCGACCTCTTCTCCATGTAAGATAAAAGTTCTTGTCATATCGGAGAAATACCCGTTATACTCGGCGCCCCAGTCTATAATTACAAAATCCCCTGATTCCAGTTTTTTGTCAGTATGTCCGGCATGGGGAAGAGCCGAATTTTTTCCGGAAGCTACAATCGTATCGAAGGCAGGCTTATAAACTCCCAATTGTCTCATATTTTCCTCAAGTCTCAGAGCGATGGATCTTTCGGAATTTCCCGCCTTTATATAAGGCTTTGTTTCAAGAAAAGCTCTCTCCGCCCTGCTAACCGCTTCCTCAATATTGGCCAATTCTTCTTTATCTTTAAGGGCCCTCAGCTTTTCCACAATCTCTTTCATCGGAGCCGGTTGAAGGGTTGTTGAGAGAGCCTTGTATGTTCTGTACGAAATTGTATCTTCCGGAACAACTCTTTTAATCCCCAGTTTTTTTATGTAATTCTTTATAAACCGGATACTGTCTCCCTTTGTAATAACCACATCGAAACCTGAAACTTCACGGTCGGACTGCTCTTTATACCTGAAATCGGTAAAAAATGCATCTCTCTTGTCGGATAGCAATAAAAAGCCCGACGAACCGGTAAAACCTGTCAGGTACCGGATATTTTTCAAATTCGTTATCAGAAATGCAACATTCGAATTTTTAATTATATCTCTTTTAAGTCTTTCTACTCTCGAAGTATTCATTTCGTCTCCTTAATATCCCGTACAGAAAATTCTCATATCTGTTTATAATGGCAAGACTGTCTTTCTCGTTTACCTTTTTTTTGATGTTCTCTATGAGCCCTTTGATTTGGCTGTCTTTCGGATGTTCCGCCAGAAGCTTCTCACAGGCTGTTACCGCGTCCAGAAGTCTTCCGCTGTTTATTAAAGTTTCTACTTCATCAAGCCTGTATTTCTCGATACCCTCTCTATCTTCTTCATTGCCTGTAATATATTCACTTTTAGGCCCGGTTGTATCGGTAGCGGGAATATCGGGGCCATAAGATTCCCCCGACTCATTTGCCTCCAATGTTTCGAATGATGTGTTATCAATATCGTTATCGTAATTTCTGCTTTGAGTACGTATAGATTCATCCGAATCAGGCTCCGTGATATCGGATGCAGGAAATGAACGTAACGCCTCTGTTTCCAGGGTCTCAAAAGGTATCTCGTCAATCTCTCCATCATGACTCTCCTGAACTGCATTTAAAGGCGAGGCAGAATCAAATATTGCAATTTCGTCGGATAGAGATTTTGTATCATTGTCTCCCTCAAGCTCCTCAAATGGGATTTCGTCATCTGTCGACTCTTCCAGTTCGTCCCACTCTATGGCGTCTTCATTATCAACAAAGTCGTGGTCGATCGGTTCTGTATCGGGAATCTCTGAAGATTCTGTGTCCGCTTCTTCAGGTTCACTCAAATCCTCTGATTCATTGAAGTCATCCATATCTCCATTGTCACCGTCATAATCGACTGATTCCGAAGCCATTTCACCGGTAGCGGTAAAATTATTGTCTGCGCCGGTAACGTCGATTTCAAGTTCAACGGAATCATCTTCGGAATATTGCGTTTCAGATAACCAATCAGACTCCCTGTCGTCACTTTTCTCCTCAGTATATACTTCTTCTTCCTTATTATAAAGAAGCTGCGTCTCTCCGGTTAACCCCTCTTCCGGATCACCGGCGTCATCACCTGCCGGTGCGCCTTCTTCCCGGATTTCTTCTCCCTCTCTGTTTTCATTGCTGTTACGCATTTTCTCTATATCAATACTCTCTACATCGTTGTCATCGATTTCGTTAAATTCAGTTCCTCTCTTACTATCATACGATACCAACGTTCTCAATGCAGCGGATGCGACTTCATCATAGGGATTGATAAAGAGTATATTTCTGTAAGACTCCTCGGTCTTTTCAATATCTCCAATGGAATTATACAGAGCGGACAATTTTTTATGCGCAAGAAGATGCGTAGGGACTCTCTCTACAACTCGTTCGAATTCATCAATCGCTTTATCGAGAAGTCCCATTCCAAGATAAAGTTTGCCAAGGGCCATATTTGCATTAAAATTGTCCGGATATTGAGATGTACATGTTTTAAGAGTCTCCACTGCTTTCTCCGGCATATCTTTTGCTATGTACTTTTCTGCAAGAGTAAGTAACTCCACAGGATCCAAAGGCTTGGAAAACCTTTTTTTTATCTTTTCGAAAATACTACGCATAGGATATTCAGGCATACAGACGGAAGACCAAAAGGAAAAGGGGGTGCTATACTGAGTGCAGTTAAATGGTTTTACGCCTTTAATTGATTTTTTTTAGTCACAGATTTATATTGATTCTAAACAGGCATAGCCGGAACCAAACACGTTATAGGGCATAAGGCAACAGGCGTTAAAAAATATTGTGTATATTTTCATTCATAAGCGACTAAAGCATGTTTTTAAATTACAATAGCAAAAAACTCCTCTATTAAAAAAACACGCTCATCTTCTCAAGGCAACGACTCTGTCTAAAATGGCATGGGCGACTTCTTTCTTGGTCATTTGAGGCAGATGTTCTTCCTTATCTCCCGTCATTATCGTTACAATATTTGTGTCTACATCGAAACCGGCGCCTTCCTGTGTTACATCATTAAATACTATCATATCGAGATTCTTACTTATCATTTTACCTCTTGCCCTGTCGATGTCTCTTCCTGTTTCTGCAGAAAAACCGACAATCGTCATGTTTTTCTTTTTCATAGCAATATTTTTAATGATATCTCTGTTTTTAACGAGATTAAGGGAGAGGATGTCCGACTTATCCACCTTAACATTTGAGACATTGCTGCACCTGAAATCTGCAACTGCTGCAGACATGATTATTACATTGCACTGCGATAAATTTTCATTAACCGCTCTTTCCATCTGCTCCGATGTTTCGATACCAATATACTGAATTCCCTTTATGGATTTTAAGCAGTTCGGTCCGCTGATTAATATGACATCGGCTCCTCTCATATAAGCGGCTTCGGCAAGGGCGAATCCCATTTTACCTGAAGAACGGTTGGAAATAAATCGTACTGGGTCTATAAATTCCCTTGTAGGCCCTGCTGTAACTATAATTTTTAATCCCTGTAAATCTTTTTCGTGTAATGCTTTTTTTAATGTATCTACAATAGTCTCTACAGCGGCCATTCTCCCTATTCCTTCCTCTCCGCAGGCAAGATGACCCGATTCGGGAGCGACCTCTATAAAGCCCTTTGATTTCAGATATTGCAGTTTATCGGTAAATATCTCATTTGAGTACATTCGCCAATTCATGGCAGGAGCAACGATTTTTATCTTATTAAAGGCAAGAGCAAGGGATAAGAGAAGATTATCGGCAATACCGGAGGCCATCTTTGATATCGTGTTACCTGTGGCAGGAGCTATCAATAGTGCATCAGCTTCTCTTACAAGATCGATATGGGCAAATGGAGGATCAAAGAGGTTGCAAAAGACAGGGTGCTCGGAAGCAATTTCCAATGAAAGAGGTGTAACGAAACGTCCGGCGGCCTCGGTAATGACAGAGCGTACGTCGACACCTTCTTTCTTAATTTCCCGAACCAGGTCGGGCGCTTTATAAGCTGCCACGCTTCCTGTTATGCCGACAATCACCCTTTTATTTTTAAGCATTAAGCTGCTCGAATTTAATCGGTTTCACCCTCTGCTTCCATGTCGTTTCTATCCTCACTCACTTCAGAGTCAAATGCTCCGTAGTTGCTCTCTTCCGTTGCACTCTCTTCAAAACTTGCAGGGTTGGAAGTTTCTTCCTCAAACGTTTCGCTTTCAGAGCTACTGTTCTCGGAATCTTCGCTGTTATCGAAGTCATTTCTGTAGTCGGAGTCTTCGCTGTCGTCGGATGTTTCTTCATCTGTATACTCCTTCATTGCAGATTCAATAACTTCGGACTCCCTTCTGGTCCTCTCTTCCGACGTTTCACCGGCCTCGCCGGTTATGACGAATAAATCGTCGATTTGAGACTTCTGGGGGTCGTCTTTTTCGTTTAAATAAAATTTCAGATCCTTTTCAAGCTCGGAGAGATCCTCCTGTTCAGTAGCTCTCTTTTTCTCTTCGAGAAATCTCTTGTAATCCATTTTTCTGGCATTTTCATTAGCCTGTTTGGCCTCTTCTCCGGTTATGTATTCAAGAGTTTCGGCAACGGCTTCCTCTATGGCGATTGTGGTTACTTTTTTCGATTTCGTCTGTATTTTGGGTTTACTGTCGCCGACAAGCTCCTTAGCCCTTTGAGATACTATATTAATAAGCCTGAAGCGTCCGTCTATATCCGTTTTCTCCAGCTCAATGGGTGAAGAAAGAACATCCATTTTAACCTCCTTTATAACTTTAATTTGTAAATTCTCGATAAGCCAATATCTGACAAAGGGGCAGGTTATAATTCAATAAAGCCCCGGCCTTTTGAGAAGGTATGTTGATTTTTCATAATTGCTTTATTTGCTTCAGCCTTAAAATCTAAACACTCAACTCAATGTCTTTAACTTAAGGAGCAAAGCACCATCCGCCTTCATCGGCTAAACTCGAAGGCTCCGCTTCGCTGCGCCTTCTCAAAGATGACCCGCTTCCGTCGGAAGGTCCTTCACCCTTTAAGTTAATGGTATTAACACTCAACTGTTAAAAAAGCTTCTTTTATCCAGTGCTCGTCCAGATTTTCTCTTCTCATGCCTGCCGCCAGGATAATGGTTTCAAGTTCGCTCACGGCATTTTTAAGATTATCGTTCATTATGACATAATCGTAAAATATATAATCTTTTATCTCGTCTTTGGCTTTGTCCAGCCTCCTTTTTATTGTTTCCCCGGAATCGGTTCCTCTTTTGTTCAATCGTTCCGACAACTCCTTTATTGAAGGGGGAAGTATAAAAATAAAGGAGGTGTTCGGAAACATACCTCCCTCTTTCTCAATTCTCTCTCTTATCTGTCCTGCACCCTGAGTATCAATGTCCAGCAGTACGTCTTTACCTTTATCGAGAAGTGACTTAATTCTCTTTGCCGATGTACCGTAATAATTGCCGTGAACCTCCGCCCATTCGAGGAATTCATTCCTTTTTATCATACTTTTGAATTCATCGGTTTCGATAAATGAGTAATCTACATGATCGACTTCACCCTTCCTGGGGCTTCTTGTCGTATATGATACCGACTCCTCGAGATTGATGAACTTCTCTTTCAGTCTCCAACATATTGTTGACTTGCCTGTTCCGGAGGGCGCCGAAATTATGAAAAGATGACCTTTGTTTTTTCTCATTGTATGTTTTGTATCTGCTCTCTGAGCTTTTCCACAAGGTTTTTAAAATCCACAACCAGGGCATTGATCAGATATTCGTCAGCTTTGGATGATATTGTATTTGACTCTCTGTTGAGCTCCTGTAATATAAAATCCAGTTTTCTTCCTATTTTATCACTATTGGACAAGTTTTTTCTGAATTCGCTTAAATGACTTTTAATCCTCGTTATCTCTTCGGTAACATCGCCTCTTTGAGCGAGAAAAGCAGCTTCCTGCAACAGCCTCGGCTCCAAAGTTCCCGTGTCACCGAGTAGTTCTCTTATCTTCGTACGGACTTTATCCAACATCTTTTCTGAAAGATCTGCACTGCAAGACTCTATCTTTTCTATTGTCATATCCATGGAATCGAGATAGGACGCTATCTCTCCATATAGTGTTTCTCCTTCTTTTGCTCTCATCTCTTTAAGCTTCTCAACGGCGCAGTCAAAGACTTCTATCACTATATCCTCTCCGATAACGGCCGGTTCGCTTTTACTAAATGAATCCTTAAATTGAAGAACTGTATCTATTGTAATATCTCCGTCAAGGTTACAGGATTCCCTGGCCTCTTTTAATTGTTCTGAAATTCTTGAAATAAATTCGGTATTCACTGAAATTTCGGACGCTGTTTCCTGAGCCATAGAGATCAAAACGTCTATATGACCTCTGTGAAAGTGCTGCTTTAATACACCTCTGAGACGCATATCCAGCTCTGTGGGTATATTGTTTCCCTTTATATTTATATTGAGGTAACGATGGTTCAAAGATCTCAGCTCCACTGTACACCCCTCTTTCTCGCAGGAACCGAATCCGGTCATACTCTGTATCATATTTTCTCCTTCACGTCAATACAAGAAATATTACCAAAAAAGAGGGGAATATCTCAATAAGACAAATGCAATTACTAATTTACTTGTAGTAATAAGGTAACAGCACCCATTTACTGAAGTAACCATCTCCAGGCAGGAAGCACTACAGCCTTTTTATCCTTGCAGAGAAATAAGCAGTAAGACAGTTAAGAGTGTTTTAAATATAGACAAAGTCGAAAAAATCAGTAGTATGAAAAAACAGACGCTGTCGTAGATTTATTTTTGTAAACAGGAATTACTCTGACACCGTTTTCGGCCTGTTGGCATACAACGGCAAAGATGTCGTCGGCCTCACCATTAATTTCGAACTCGGCGGAAAATGTAGTCGCTGTCAGTCCAAAACTATCTGCAATATCCGATGCCCGGTAAAGATTTGTAGAGCTTCTCTCTATATCCTTCAGACTTCCGCTGTACACCTGACCATCATCGGTCCTGACAATTACGGACACTTCGGCGTTGCTGCTCTCTGACCAGTTATTAATCTTTATAAATGTATTGTAATCGGGTGAAGTATTTAAATATGGAGTGATCAACTTAATCGGTTTGCTTGTATTCTCTTTATCGGCTCTGTAAACAGGTATCACTCTCTGACCACTTGTTGTATTCATGATACTTACGCCATGAACATCGTCGAGCTCGCCGTTGCGCAGTAAAAGTCGCACGGCAAAGGCGCTGCCTGTTAAATCCGCATTTTCAGTCAACACATCGGAATAGATTATCAGTGTTTTATCCTGAGTAATTTCAGCAATACCTGCTATTGTTTTCCTCTCGCCATAGTCGCTCATTAACTCAACATCCAGCGTGATTGTCGTAAATCCCGTATTGGAGATTTTGATAAAACTCTTATAATCATCGCCTCTGTTGAGATAGGGTATAACGAGTATCGGCATAGAAGGCGGCGGTGCGATACCTGTCTGGGTAACATCGAAGGTTTCTTCTGCTATTGTCATTGTTCCTGCCCGTGAATAGATATCTGTATTTTCCGTAACACGAAAGTCGACATACCCGTCTCCGTATCCTTCGGTTTCCGATGTCAGCTCTATCCATGTATCGTTGCTGACAGCACTCCAGGCGCACGAGGGGTCAGTCGTGGTTATTGTTATCCTCACTCCCTCTCCTCCGTCACTGTCAAATGACTGAGACAGAGGGTCTATTTCATAGGAGCATGAGATTTCAACATTTTCCTCTCTTCTTCCGCTGTGAGATTCGTCATGTCTGAACATTGGCCATGCCGATTTGGACAGCCCTCCGGAGTCTCCGTTTATAGAGTATATATGGTTATCCCTTGAGCCGACATAGATCGTACTGTCAGGTGCGATTACAGGAGAGGAGTGTATCTGGTCTTCGGTAAGATACTTCCATTTTTCACTTCCGTCACTGTTTAATGCATAAAGATATTTATCCCATGATCCGAAGTAAACAGTCCTGTCCGCGCCGACAGCAGGGGTTGAAGTTACGGCACCGCCGGTAAGGAACTTCCACTGTTCCGTACCATCCGGATTTATGGCATATAAGTAGTTATCCAGAGAGCCTATATAAATTGTTCCGTCAATACCGATGGCAGGGGAAGATTCCACACTCCCTCCGGTAAGAAACCTCCACCTTTCGGTACCGTCGGGATTTAAGGAATAGAGATAGTTATCAGATGAAGCAATATAGATATTTCCATCCAAGTCCTCCGCCGGGGAGGAAAAAATAAGCCCTCCTGTACGGAATCTCCATTTCTCTGTTCCGTCACTGTTGATTGCATATAAATAACTATCTAAAGAACCGATATAAATAGTCCCGTCAAGGCTTATGGCAGGTGATGAATCAATACCTCCGGCCGTAAGAAAACTCCATTTTTTAGTGCCGTCAGGGTTGATGGCGTAAAAGTAATCATCAAGTGAACCAATATAGATAGTACCGTCAACTCCTATGGCAGGAGAAGAAGAGATCAGATTGTCTGTAAGAAATTTCCATTTCTCCGTGCCATCGGGATTTATTGCATAGAGATAGTTGTCCCATGAGCCTACATAAATCGTTCCGTCCTGAGAAATCGCAGGAGAGGAGTCAATGTGCCCGCCTGTAGGGAATGTCCCTTTCGCACTGTCCTCGGGCACGATTTCAGAATAGAAGGCATAGACGTGATTGTCCCAGGAACCGACATAAATGGTTCCGTCAGTGTCTATGGCAGGAGAGGAGTCGACTCTACCGCCTGTGGGAAACCTCCAGGCTAATTCCCCGGGAACGATTTCTGCTTCGGCAACAAAAGTGATAATAAGTAAAACGAAAAAAAATAAAAGCAGCGATTTAAGCGGTATTATATTATTCATATTTTAATAGTAGCACATAAAAGCGTTTCCGGGCAATCTGATATTACTCTGATAATATAGTGTTATTCATCACTGTTCATATGAGAATAAGCTGTTAAATGGAAACTTCTTTAGAACATGGGAGTGGTGAGATCAAATTATCACAGAAAAATTTTGAAAAATTGAGAGAAAATTAAAGAGGATAGTGAGATGATATTATATCAACAGTTCAATGGGGCGGATGGAAGAATGAGAAATATCCACAAAAATTCAGCTATAATTTAGTCATCAATGTTGTTTGTTTGTGTCTGCTACAGAGTTTTTTTTGCCAACTCTAACATTTTATCTAAGAGTTCTTTTAAGTGCGGACATTTGTGATATGCAATTTTCGGATCCAGTTTTCCAAAAAGTTCTTTTCCATTTACAACTTTTTTATATGACCGTCCCATACACTTAGAATAAAGACGCTCAAGTAAGCTTGATGGAGGCTCATTAAAATTTACCGCTTCAGGTTCTCTAATTTTTTTCGGAAAGACATTTCTAACAATAGAAGGGAAAATATCCGGTTGACTCAGGAGCCATGCTTCTACTTCATGGACTGCGAAAAATTGAAAAAATTTTGGATGATCGACTTTATTTTCGATATCGTTCTTAGCCCATTCATAACGTTTGTTTAATCCTGATAGATGATTGGGATAAAAGGTCGGACCATATAAATCCAATAATGAAATAACAGCAATAATTTTATCTGATTGCGGTCCGTTTAAGTGCATTTTTGCTTTCATGGGGACATCTTTTAGCAATTCAGCCCACCCCTCAAAGCGTACAGTTTTAATGCCGACAGGAGAATCTAATACCGGATCAAGCCATTTTTTGAGAAACTTAGGCAATGCCTTGTCTTCTGTATAGCCTTCTACGAAAAGAACAAACCTCATCCCATTTGCTCCAATTCACCGGATTTAAAAAGAGACCCAAGTGAGTATTCCTTCAGCCAGTAGTCAAGTTCTTCCCCTTTTAATGTTTGTAATATAGTCTCACCATTTTCCCATTTTGCAACGGTCGTTGTGGGTTTAATACCTGAAAAAGCATCAAGAAATTGTGGAGAATGTGTTGTCAGAATGACTTGAGATCTATTGGCTGCATCAACAGCATATTCTGCAACAAGAGGGAGCATTGATGGATGGAGACCTGTTTCAGGTTCATCTATTGCTAAGATCGGAGCAGGTGACGGGCTTGCCAGGACAGTTAATAAAAACAAAAATCGTAACGTTCCATCTGAAAGTTCAGCAGCCGATTGCTCTCGTTTCAATGATTTCCAGCGAATTCGCATTTGAATTCTCTGGTCAGAGGCAGGTGGAAAAATCAACTCCTCAAAATCATCTCCAAATGCGGCCTGCATGGCGGAATTAATATCCTTTTTAAATTCACGATCACTTGTATAAAGTGTGTGCATTACTGAAATAAGATTTTGTCCGTCAGGATCGACTCGCTTTTCCATTCGAGAAATAGCAGGTTGACGAACAGAGGCATCTTTATTGGTGTGAAGATCATGATAAACAGCTATTGAAGCCAATGCCCTTTGGAATGGTGGAATGAAGTGATTGTTAATAAACGGGCCCGATGCTATTGAAAGAAGACTCTCCTCGTCTGATATAAACTCTTCGGGAGTAGTAAAAGTGTGCTCTTTTTCATCAAAGATAACCGCAATTTTTGAAAATCGTTCCAGAAATTTAAATGGTTTTTTTTCAATTCTTCTCCTTAGCTTATGAGAGTTTGTCAAGAGTTCGTTTTCGACTTTATATGAACTCCCAACACCGAGACGAGCCAGTTCCAGCTCGTAATGTTCAGGGCCCAATTCCCCTCCCTCAGGCGTTGATTCAAGAACCAGTCTTATGGAGGTCGTTGCTCCATCCCAAACGATGGGGTCCATGCCGCCTAATGACTGAATGTACTTCCCCAGCCTGCCATGTGCAGACATTGAGATTAATTCCATAAAACGAAGCAAGTTTGATTTGCCTGTTCCATTAGGGCCAATGATAACATTGAGGTCACCGGGAAGCCAGCTTGCCTTTCGCAGAGAACGAAAACCTTCAATGTCAAGTTTTTTTATTTTCATTCTATGTCTTCATTTAAATATATTAAGTATTATCGCGCCGGACGTTTAGGCTGGTGGAGATAACGCGCCAAACGTATTGTATACGTCTTGTAAGTGTAGGCTGACGGGGTTAAAGCACCCTCAGAAAAGGATAACTGTATACGATAGAAGTATACCATATCATACGGCTGAAGGCAATACTCACGGGGGACGAAATAGTGATGTATATTTATGAGGATGGTAACGATCAAACCTGCCGTATGGTATTTACATTCTAATTACCTATATGATAATGTTTTCTTCATAATTTGGTAACTGTTTAGCTCTTAATCATTATGACAGAATTAAAAGGAATCTTTTAAATTTTATACAATTATGCCATCAGTACTAGTCGGAATGAGCGGGGGGGTGGACTCCTCGGTGACGGCCTTTATGTTAAAGGAAGAAGGATATGACGTGCACGGTATCAGCTTCATGATATGGGACGTCAGAGACAAAGGAGACAGCAAATCATGTTGTTCGTTGAAATCCGTTACCGATGCATCTGTTACAGCAAAGCAAGCCGGCATAGAGCATTATTTTTTTGACGCCAGGGGAGAATTTGCCGATAAAGTCATCGAACCCTTTATTAACGGATACAAAAGGGGATTCACTCCAAATCCTTGTGTACTGTGTAACAAACACATTAAATTCCCTCTTCTTCTTAAAGAAGCAGATAGAAGAGGAATTGACTATATTGCAACGGGCCATTATGTCTGTATAGAAAAATGTGAGCCTGTTTGTCTTAAGAAAGGTATTGACAAAAAGAAAGATCAATCCTATTTCCTCTATGTCATGACGAAAGAGGAGATAGAGAGGAGTATTTTCCCTTTAGGTCGATACAAAAAAGAGAAGGTCAGAGAGATTGCCGGCAGATTAAATCTCACAGGTGCGGAAAAGAGGGAGAGCCAGGATATTTGTTTTGTCGAAAAGGGTAAGTACAGGGAGTTTATCGAGTCTTTCGTCCCTGGCGATTCTTCCGGCCCGATACATGACTTAAAGAGTAATATCATAGGCAATCACAATGGAATTCATGCTTATACCGTTGGTCAGAGAAGGGGGCTCGGAATAGCAGCGGGGCAACCTCTTTATGTCACGAAAATCGATACACAAAACAATACGATTATCGTCGGGCCGAAAGAGAGCTGCCTGGCCGGGGAATTTCGCGTAACTCAACTGAACTGGATTATCCAACCTTCCGTGTATTTTAACTCAGCCCCGGAACCATCCGTTTACAAGCTCTCTGTAAAATTCCGCTCTACAATGAATGAAGTCAATGCCGGTGTCTATATACCGGATTCAAAAAGTGCAATTGTCACGCTAGATGCCCCGGGATGGGCGCCGGCTCCGGGACAGAGTGCGGTATTTTACAGTGAAGATGTTGTGTTGGGAGGAGGAATCATTGCAGGAACATAGATATTTAAAGTATAATGAATGCTTTACTCAGGCTTAAGACAGATAAAAATCGATTTATAGTTGCTACCCTGAGCAGCCGATTCTGATTTGTAACCAGTACCGGCGCAAGATATATATTGATTTGGAGGATTAATGAAGAGAGAGATGATTATCGAAACAGCGGACAGGCTGAAGACGCTTCCCCCCTATCTCTTTGCAGAGATCGACAGGCTTAAGGGTGAGGCTGTTAAAAAAGGTATAGATATTATCGATTTGAGTATAGGAGATCCCGATATACCCACTCCCGGACATATCGTAGACGCCATGAAAGTTGCAGTTGAAAAACCGGAGCACCACCGCTACCCCTCTTATACAGGAATGCTCACTTTCAGGCAGGCTGTAGCAGAGTGGTATTCAAAACGTTTTAATGTTTCCCTTGCTCCTGAAAATGAAGTGGTTTCCCTTATCGGTTCTAAAGAGGGTATCGGTCATATACCGCTTGCCTTTGTTAATCCCGGAGATATTGTTCTCTGTCCTACGCCATCCTATCCGGTATATCCGATCGGAACGATGTTTGCCGGCGGTACGCCCTATTTCATGCCTCTTAAAGAGGAAAATTCCTACTTCCCCGACTTTTCTTCTATTCCCTCGGATATCGCGAAAAAAGCGAAACTTATGTTTTTAAATTATCCCAATAACCCTACAAGTGCAGTTGCAACGACAGATTTTTTTAAAGAGGCCATAGAGTTTGCTTTTAAGCACGGAATTATTATTTGCCACGACGCAGCATATACAGAGATGTATTATGACAACAGAAAGCCTGTCAGTTTTCTGGAAACCGACGGCGCCATGGATGTGGGAATAGAAATGCACTCGTTGTCTAAAACGTACAACATGACAGGATGGAGGATCGCATTCGCCGTCGGGAATAAAGATGTTATCGCCGGACTGGGAAAGATCAAAACCAATATCGATTCCGGCATATTTCAGGCCATACAGGAAGCCGGAATTGCAGCTCTTAAAAGTGACGAATCCGTGCTTACGGAACTTAGAGATATTTATCAGACCAGGCGGGATGTTCTGTATAACGGACTTGTGGAGTTAGGACTTACATCGTTAAAACCAATGGCTACATTTTATCTCTGGACAACGACGCCCGATGGTTACACATCATCTGATTTCACCTCCTTTCTTCTTGAAAAAACCGGCGTCCTGACAACACCGGGAAATGGTTTCGGAGACCCCGGAGAGGGTTATATCAGATTTGCCCTTACTGTATCGTCAGAGAGACTGAAAGAGGGTATAGAGAGAATAAAGAAAGTATTATAGCCGGGTGTAGATTATTCAAAGCGTTTTTCTTGGAATCGGTTCTAATATCGGCGATCGACAATACAACTGCAACGACGCTGTTAAACGACTGCAAAAGGGGGAGATAACAGTAATAAAGAATTCCTCTATGTATGAGACCAAACCATGGGGAGAGTTACATCAAGACAATTTCATTAACATTGTCGTCCTGGCTGAGACCTCTCTCTCCCCTGTTGAACTGTTAAAGCGTATAAAATGTATCGAACAGGACATGGGCAGAAAGGAAACTTACAGGTGGGGACCGAGAATTATCGATATCGATATCCTGTTCTACGACTCAATAATTCTAAAAACAGAGGATCTCATAATCCCCCACCCTTTACTTCATAAAAGGGATTTTGTCTTACAACCTTTCATGGAACTTTCCCCTGAATTTATCCATCCGCTGCTAAAAAAGAGTATTCGTAATCTCTACAGCGATTTCTTAACTATAACAATGTCATTAACTTAAGGAGCAAAGCACTTTCCGCCTTCATCGGCTAAACTCGAAGGCTCCGCTTCGCTGCGCCTTCTCAAACATGACCCGCTTCCGTCGGAAAGTGCTTCACCCCTTAAGTTAATGGTATTGAACTATAGAAAAGAAGTAAAACAGTCCGCCAATACCTGAGGACTGAATACAATTGTTCTCATTATGGATATATACGAAAGAATAGCTCGCCTGAATCAAAGACAAAAAGAAGCAGTCATGCACATGGACGGTCCTTTACTCATTCTGGCCGGCGCTGGGTCCGGGAAAACGAGAGTGATAACCATGAGGGCGGCCTATCTGATACACAGGGGGATTAAACCTGACTCTATTCTTGCTGTAACATTTACGAATAAAGCCGCCAAGGAGATGAAGGAGAGAGTTAAAGGAATGATCAGGAAAAAAAGAAATACTCCTGTTGTTTCCACCTTCCACTCTTTTTGTCTTCATATACTCAGAAAAGAGATCGAGCATATAGGATACAAACAGAATTTTACAATTTACGATACATCGGAGCAGGTTTCCCTTGTACGGGACATTCTTTCGGATATAAAATTTCACGACGAAAGTTTTAAAGCGGAAAACATACTGGAAAGAATCAGTAAAATAAAAAACGGCTTTCCCTTACAAGAGACCGACGATTTCATAAATCCACTTGAAAAGGCAACTTCATTGATCTATCCCAAATATTTGGGGACAATGAAAACCTTAAATGTACTGGACTTTGACGATCTCTTACTGCTGACAGTGAAACTTTTTAAAGAGCACAGGGATATTCTGAAAAAATACAGAGAAGAGTTCAGGTACATAATGATTGACGAATATCAGGATACAAACCGAGTGCAATATGATTTTATCAGACTTCTTGCAGGTAAAGGGGGCAATATTTGTGTTGTGGGCGACGATGACCAGTCAATCTACGGTTGGCGCGGGGCCGATATAAATAATATTCTCGATTTCGAGAAAGATTTCCCTGATACCATAATCGTCAGACTGGAGCAAAACTATCGATCCTTTGATCACATACTAAAAGCTGCAAACGGAGTAATACAAAACAATAAAAAGAGAATGGAAAAGACTCTCACCACTAAGCGAGGTCACGGCCCGAAGGTCAATATATTCAAAGCACTCGATACAGAGGACGAGGCAGACTGGGTTATTAACAGATTAATAACCATTAAAACCGAAAAGGATTTACAATTCGATGATATTGCCGTTATTTACAGGGCCAACACATTTTCAAGACCCTTTGAAGAGGCATTGAGAAGACAGAGGGTTCCTTATTCCGTTGTAGGAGGTACCGGTTATTTTGAACGTCGGGAAATCAAGGATCTCACTGCCTATCTGAAAATCATGGCCAATCCCTCTGACGATCTGAGTCTTTTAAGAGCTGCAAATGCGCCCAGGCGAGGGCTGGGAACATCTGCACTCGATCAGCTTTCAGAATATGCACACGCTTCGGGAGGTACTCTTCTGAACACCTTTGGAAGGGCCAATGAGATTTCAGGCCTGAGTAAAAAGGCTGCCGATTCAGCAAATTCTCTTTTTGATCTTATCGGGAAATACAGGAAAATGTTCGACAAAGGAAGAGAAATGGGAGACTCTCTCAAACAACTTATAGAGGAGATTAATTATAAGGATTATATAATCAGTCTCTATAAAACCCCTGAGGCGTCATATAGAAGAAACGAAAATATCGAAGGTTTGATCGAGTCCGTTACAGATTACGAAAAAAAAGAGATATCCCCCTCTCTCCTCGGTTTTCTCCAGGCCATGGCCCTTACCGACATGCTTGAGGAGAGAGATGAAAAAGAGAGGCGCGGCGTTACTCTGATATCTTTACACTCATCCAAGGGGCTTGAGTTCCCGGTCGTATTCATATCCGGTGTTGAAGAGGACATGCTGCCCCATAAGAAATCCGCAGACAGTGACGAAGGCATCGAAGAGGAGAGAAGGCTTTTTTATGTAGGCATTACAAGAGCAATGAAGGAGCTTTTTATTACATACACGGAATTCAGAGCCAAATACGGTAAAAAAAGACCTTCCGCGCCATCGAGATTTTTAGAGGAAATACCGGAAAACGTAGTCAAGAGGCTCGACAGATTCGAGGAAACCGATCCTGAGGAGGAGAGGGCCTATGTTAAAAAGCTGTACGCCGAATTAATGGCTAAACTGGACGGGAAATAAGAGCCTTTTTATGTCCTCAGTAAACTCTGAAGGATTTGGTTTTTCAGATATTCATTTTGCCTTCGTCCGGTGGTTGTGGTATACTCTTGAATGTATATATACCGTCATTCTCCAGGAGGAGACGTCCATCCCCTCTTTTTGCACACATGTGGGGCTGTAAAAGGTGTATTCTATCGCTCCAATGCCAAACTTATACGTTCCCTGACAATACCATTAACTTAAAAGGGTGAAGCGCCTTCCGACAGAATCGGGTCATGTCTGAGAAGGCGGAGAGAAGCGGAGCCTTCGAGTTTAACCGATGAAGGCGGAAGGTGCTTTACTCCTTAAGTTAATGACATTACGTTCCCTGATAAAGCAAGAAGAGGTGAAAATTGGATAAAACAGAAGAGCCCGGCAAAAAGGATTACCCAATGGGTCTGTTTTTTAAAGATATTCTTCTCCTGTTACGCACTTACTTAAAAAGTTGCATCCTTGCCCTGCTTGGTATTCTCATAGGAATCGCCTTTACCCTCATCATTCCCATAGGATTAAAATATATATTCGACAGCGCCGTCAGTAAAGGCGATCTCAGGTTGTTGTTTATTTTAATAGGCGCCCTTGCTCTCACTTTTGTTTTCAGAGCCTTAGCCGCAGTAGGACAGGATTACATCGCTGCCCAAATCGGCGCCCATGTTACAAGATATCTCCGTACAAGGATGTTCCAACACCAACAACAACTTCCGGTGAGTTTTTTTCAAAGGACCCAAAGCGGCGATGTTATGTCTTATTTCACCAATGATTTGATAGCAATCGAGACAGCTATTGTGAGGGGGCTCTTTCCGGGGCTCTTTTTTTTCCTCATGATCTTCTCTAACGCACTTTTACTGTTTATTATTGAGTGGCGTCTGGCCCTTACAACTTTTATACTTACTCCCCTTGTGCTGATGCTTTCAAAACCTTTCGCCCAACGGGCAAACCGAAAAAGCATTGAAAGCAAAGAGTATGAGGCAGGCATATCCGAGATGGTTCGTGAAAATATTAAAGGTAATATTACAATCAGAGCCCTTGGTTTGCAAGCCGTGATGAAACACTCGTTCAATCAAATTATCGTCAAATTGGCCAGGTCCATGATTCAGTTAAATTTTTTGAATTCTTTAATTGGTAGAATAGCAGTATTGGGGATTTCCTTTATTGTCATTATGATTATCGGGTTCGGGGCCTATCTGGTGATCATCGGAGTTATGACGATTGGCGCCTTAATGGCTTTTATCAGCCTTCTCCTGAATATTCAGGACGGTTCCAATGGCATGAATATGGTAATTCCCCATATATTTCAATCTGTCGGAGCGATGCGCAGGGTAAAAGAATTTCTAAATCAAAGGGTTACGGACGATTTCTCTTCAGCTTCACTCTCTTTATCGCCTTTTTCCAATGAAATCAGTTTTGATAATGTGAGCTTTGTCTATTCGGACCAAAATTACGCCTTAAAAAATATAACCCTTAGAATCAAAAAAGGACAGAAAGTTGCGATCGTAGGTCCCAGTGGTTCCGGAAAGAGTACTGTCTTAAACCTGCTGATGCGTTTTTACAGACCTTCCCGGGGAGGGCTGACCTTTGACGGGCAGGACATATGGAATATTGCAGAGGAAAGTCTCAACTCACAAATTGGTTTTGTAATGCAGGACACGTTTCTGTTTAATACATCCATAGGGGACAACATCCGCAATGGTAAATTATCCGCCTCCAATGAAGAAACAGAGCAGGCAGGCATATTGGCGGAAATACATGATACAATACGCAGTTTCCCAAAAGGATATGACACCATAGTCGGCGAAGGCGGAGGAAACCTGTCAGGCGGACAAAGACAGCGCATTGCCCTGGCAAGGGCATTGATTCGTAAGCCGGCTGTTTTACTTTTAGATGAGGCGACATCGGCCTTAGATCC
Source organism: Candidatus Magnetocorallium paracelense (assembly GCA_029001845.1). Lineage (GTDB taxonomy): Bacteria > Nitrospirota > Thermodesulfovibrionia > Thermodesulfovibrionales > Magnetobacteriaceae > Magnetocorallium > Magnetocorallium paracelense. The sequence goes on from JAREWP010000095.1 coordinate 26,852, forward strand.
GAAAAGTGAAGCAGCGATTTATGAAACCATAGGGAATCTTGGTCATAACTACACAATCATTTCTGTCACACACAGACTTTCGACTGTCGTGCACATGGATCATATTTTTGTCTTAAAGAACGGGCAGTTAGTGGAGGAAGGAACCCACAATTCGCTCTTATCATTCAATGGAGTCTATAAAGGACTGTGGGAGAAACAGCATGGTCTCACATTGGATGAAAGCGGTGACAGAGCTTGGGTTGATATCGGTTCTCTGAAGAGTATTCCTGTTTTATCAAAACTTTCGGAGAAGTATCTTGAATATTTATCCAATCGTTTTATAACGGTTCGGTTTGATAAAGGAGAACATATTATCAATCAGGGATCACCGGGGAGGGCTTTTTATATTATTGTAAAAGGCTCCGTGCTTGTAACATTCACCGATCACAATGATGAACAACAGGTTCTTACTGTCCTTGAATCGGGAGATTATTTTGGTGAAATATCTTTAATCAGGGAAATACTGACAACAGCGACGGTTACTACCCGCAGTCATACCATTTGCCTCTCTCTGGCGCGTGAACATTTTCTCAATCTCATAGACCGTAACCCGGAAGTAAAGCAGATAGTTGAAGCAGAGATGGAGGAACGTATCAATAAAAGCAAGAAGTAACCTTTACCCTCAATCCGGCAATCCGGCACAGCCGGAATCAAGTACGTTTTAGGAAGAATGGTCATAACACTTAAAATCTTTATATTGGAGGATGAAAAATGAATAAGAGAGTACCGGCTATACTATTCATACTTATATTATACCTTTCTTTCTGTATATCTTCTTATGCAGAGGAGGAGAAGCTCTCCGGCTATGATATCATCTATGAAGCCGAAGAACGTTATAATGGCGATACCGTTATAACCGACACAACGATGATATTGATCGATTCCCGCAAAAATAAACGTGTTCGTCAGATGAAGATGTTCAGAAAAGACTTCGGTGAAAACAATAAAGATGAAAAATCCCTCTCCTTTTTTATCACTCCTGAAGATATAAAAAATACGGCCTATCTCAGCTATGAATATGACGATGAAAATAAGGAAGATGATTCATGGCTTTATTTGCCGGCTCTTAAAAAGGTAAAACGCCTGGCCTCTTCCGATAAATCGAGCTCTTTTATGGGCAGCGATTTTACTTATACTGACCTGAAGTCGTCGAAACGGGAATTTTGGAACTATAAAGTAATAAAATCGTCGGATTTGGTTGACGGCCATGACTGCTGGGTTGTAGAGGGTGTGCCGAAAGAGGGCAAAAAGGTTAAAGTACTCAAGGAAACAGGTTATACAAAAGTGAATATTTGGGTGCGTAAGGACGTTTTTGTAAAGGTGAAAGCCAAGTTTTGGATTAAAAAAGGCAAGCGTATAAAGTTTTATAAGGCATCTAACCTTAAAAAGATCGATAACATCTGGACTGTTATGGAAAGGCAGATGATTACAACAAAAAAAGGCCGTGTAGAGCACTCAACAGTTATGAAAACCGATAAAATAGTATATAATGAAGAGCTAAAAGACTCTATATTTACACAGCAAAGAATGAAAGTGGGGATGTGAAAAGAAGTATCCTTGCGCCGGTCTTAGAATACTTTCTTTCTCTTTTACAATTGAAGCTTCCTTGCCATCATATACATCACATTACTCTCTTATGTCTTATACTGTTAAGCCTTCAGGTTTCTTTTGCCCAGGAACCGGAAGACGACATATTTATGGAAGACGATATATTTATTGATATAGATACTCTCGATATTGCACCGGTAGAACAAAAAAAACTGGAACTTGGCGGTTTTCTTGAAGAAAAAATATCCTATAGTTTTGACCACTCTGATTCGGATTTCAGCCAAATCATAACTCGTTTAGGTCTGAATGCAAAGTTCCATATAAGCGAAAAATGGAAGGCCCGCTTTAAGGGGTACGGGCAGTATGATTTATCATATATTACCAGAGGGAGAAGCGATTTTACCGATGAAATACTCGATGACTATGAAGAACGGTATGAAATAGAAGAGTGCTTTATCGAAGGGTATATAACCGACTGGTTATATGTCGGAGCAGGAAGGCAGATCATCTCCTGGGGGAATACAGAGGGAGAGCAAATTACGGATATCGTTGTTCCCAGGGATATGCTCGAGCCCGGCCTGTTGGATGTCGAAGATATGCGTCTGTCCGTTACAACGGTACAGCTTTCCCTGATTAAAGAGGCATTCGAGCTAAACCTTTTGGCCATACCGGAGATACGGGAAAGTAAGATCGGACCAAAGGGATCGGAGTTTGACTACTATAAATCATTAAGGAAAACCAGGACATATCTTGAAAACGAAGAGGTGCCCGGAAGCAGTATACGGCATATGGAATTTCTGGCGCGCTTATCATGGTCTTTAAAAAACAGTGATATTCATATCATCTTTGGCGATGTATATGATGACAGACCCTATCTTGACTTTTCGGGATATAAAGACAGAAGAACCATTTCACTGGTTCCGCGCCATAAACGTATACAAGTATTTGGTTTATATGGAAACTACGTCACAGGTCCGTGGCTTTTCAAAACGGAACAGGCTCTGAAACTGGGTAAGCCGATACCAAGAACGGATTTGCAATCTCAAACCATGCTGAATCCTATGGATGTAAAGACATACAAAGAAAAAGACGTTGTACAGTCAATGATCGGATTCGAATACAATGGCTTTTCCAATTTATATGTAATTTTTGAATTTGTAAGCGAAAAGATTTTTGGACATGAAGATATTCTTTTAAACGATACATTTAACTACTACTCCACAATTATATTAACCTATGATGCTTTCCGTGAAACATTGAATACAGAGCTTTTGTGGAGTTATTATCCACAAAATAATGAACACTTACTACGCTTAAAAGCTGAATATGATATTACTGACAACATAAGCATAAATGCCGGATTGGTCGTCTACACTTCATATGAAGATAGAGGGCTTCTATACGGTTTTAGAAATAACGACAGAGTGTCGGGTGGTATAAAATATAGTTTTTAACTATATTTATTTTGTTTACGTTTAGCCTGAGCAGGATTTATTTGACAAGAAACATCTCTTGGGGAGACAGAATAGAGAAAGTAACTTTTTCCCGTCACCTCTCTCCGGACTCCTGAATTCCTCTCTTATTCTGCGCATAGGCGAACTATTTTACGTTATTCTAACTAATTCGGAGGTAATAAAGATGTCTAAGTTACTTGATTTTTGCAGCAATTTTGACAAAAAGGATTTTTCGGCGGGACAGGACATGATAGCAATCGGAGAACACTCTAAGATTGTATACATATTAATCAGCGGCAGTGTCGATGTCATGGTAAACGACACTTTTATTACGAATTTGAGCGAACCCGGAACTGTGGTTGGAGAAATATCGGCTTTGCTCGAGATTCCCAGAACCGCTTCCGTTAAGGCTAAAGAGGCGTGCCGGGCATTTGTAATAAGTGATATTAGCAACTTATTTGACACCAGTATAGATGCCTCTCTCGAGATAACCAGACTGGAATTTGACAGATTGTTCAAAGCAGCGAATAATCTGATACTCTTGAAAGAGGAGTTTTTGGAAGCCGCTTCTCATGCCGGTTTGGATCTGACAAAAATTCCACAGATGGCGGATTATATGGCTCAGTGGGAGAAAATCCAGGAAAGCTCGGCAGGAAAATTTCCCTTTGTCACTGAAAAAGCCATCGGAGAGGATAGGGAAATTACTTTGAATCCCGGTGATACGCTCCTGAAAGAGGGAGACAATGTTGAGAAGTTCTATGCTCTCAAAAGCGGTACAGTTACACATTCCCGACAGGACGGCGCATTCTCCTTCGATGTGTCTCAACCGGGAACGGTACTGAATGTGGGATATGCATTGGTCAATTGCGAAGCTATGACAACAGTGAAAGCGAAAGACAGTGTCATTATAAAAGAGATTGATGACGTGAGAAACCTCTTTAGAACGGAACGGTCGGCAGGCTATGAGATTTTAAAACAAATAGCAGAGAAAATCGTCATGCTCACTCGCACCTTTGTCGATATGAAGGGAAAGCTCTTTGGCATTGCAGAAAGCATAAGCGGAGAGCATAAGGAGGGCATGAAGAAATTAACGGATTTACTCGTACAAAGAGAAAAGGATTTGAGGGCAACTTTAAGCAAAGCCGATTAATATAACGATCCGATTTATCATATCATACATTGATATGGATAAACTTGTTTATCCATGACCACAAAGCATGAAAATTATTCGTGATGCTTCGTAGGGGCGAACCTGTGTGTTCGCCCCGGCCGCGTGCCGTTTCTCCGGTGTGTTTGTTCGTTCACCACCGCCGAGGCAGGTACGCAGGTCTGCCTCGACATTACTTAAGTTAAGCTGACTCTGGCAACGACTTTTTTTTTGCTCCCTCTCCCCCTTTGAAGGGGGAGAGGGTTGGGGTGAGGGGGTGCGGTAAGGTACTCGATAGAGTAACGCTTCTGTACCGTCACCCCTCACCTTGCTTAATCCTCTTCCCTCAAGGGGAGAGGAGACTTAAAAGGGAATTTCTTTGAAATTCCTTAGCATAGAATTAAGTCATTTCAGGTCTATTTCGGGATAAACGCCTATGGCCCTCCGAGCCACCACAAAACAATGAAAATTCAATCCCTTCGGGTCCATTGTTAGAGCAAATATGAATTTTATTCTCCCTCCAAATAATTATAAAGCGCCTCCGCCACGACACTATGCCCTATGGGAGTCCAGTGCTGATCATAGGTAAAATAGGCCTGCTCGCTGTTTTTTATAGATTCTCGCAGTTGATTGGTGACACTGACAAACTCTATTCCCTCCTTTTCACAAAATTCCCGTACAGCTTCTTCCTGAGCAGATAGATTTTTAAAAATCGCTGCCTTTGTCTCCTTGGGCCCCGGAAGGTCTCTCTTTTTTAAAGCAAGAAATTCACGGATACTCTCTGCAGAGACCCTCTCTCGAATAAGGGGCATCACTACGTGAGGCTTATCGGGCGCAAAGACAACAATTAATCTTGCATCGATTTCTTTACAAATCTCTTTTATCTTTAAAATCGCCAGTGAGGCTGTTTTCATTCCCGAAGACCTCATGAACTTCTCTTTGCTGACGTAGTGCTTTAACAATCTTTTCACTGTAAAATCATAATGTCTGACACGATTGCCTTCAGAAACGGACACAGGCATCCATGAAAGAGGATTACTTGCAGCAAAAAGAGTTGATTCCCTTTTTACACCTGACCTCTGAAAGGAGAAAGTATTAATTAAAAATCTTTTTACTGCACTTCGAAGAGGAGAACTTTTGTAATAGGCCCTTATTCTTTCTCTGAAACCTGACTCCTTAGCTGTTCTGTCGATTAGTTCTCCTGAACCGCGAAAATCATTTCCCTCATAGAGCATTAAAAAAACGATATCAGGGGAGAGTTGTACTCCGAATTTCTCAAGAGTCTCTACATAGGTACCCGGATTTCCTCCGGACATTCCGAGATTATAAACCTTTTTTCCGCTGAGGGACTCATAAAGAGTCGGCCAGGCGTCTTGATCAGTGACTTTAGACCCTTCAGCGAATGAATCACCTAAAACCAGGACATCGTATGTATCGAAATCACTGCGATTTCTAAATCCCCTCTTATCTACTGTCAGTGTATAGGGTACATCGGGATACCCCTTTGGAGGGTTTGTATAGGAATGTCTGGTTTCCGGTATATCTCTGAAAACTCCTGATGTTTGGATGTTTGGGGGTCTGTGGTAAATATCGTCTGTCCTGACATAGCGCGGCTTAACAATCAGGCGTGCTCCTGTATCTACAATTATTATGCTGACAATCAGTCCGAGCAATAGAGCGACAACTTTAAAACAACGTTTTTTTCTGTTTTTATGCTCGCAGTTGAAGATATAAAGTAAGAGTAACGAAATAAAAAGAAACGCAACCATGGTGCAGAATCGTCCGACAGAGTAACGTCCCAAAAGAACCTCCCTGTGTTGGGCGATCAAATAATCTATTTTGCCGGGCGCCATCCACCAGATAAGGTTGACTGAGATAAGAATTGCGGCTATAATCGGACGGGAATGTTTACGTAATCGTAAATTCATCTGCAGAAAAGGGTTATGGTTTACAGGCTCTAAGTCTCTTTTTTTGTGAGTGTTCAGTTAAGGGCGTTGTTTTCTTAAATCTTTATATTAAGAGGGTGGCATGGACAAACTTGTTTATCCATGCCACCCATACTGAATTTTGGGCGCTCTTTACTGAACGCTCACCTTTTTTTTTACTTGCATATTCATTACGTCTGCTTACTCTTCCCCTTAAATGGGTAAGAAAATAACACAATAATAACTTTTATTACAAGCTCTTCTATTCATTTTTAAATCCGAAAACAGGCAACAACGCACTGAAATGAGCTGCATTCATATCTATTCCTCTAATCGTTCACTTAATCCCTAAGGGCCTGTCTGTTGCACATTTTCATTGCTTTGTGGCAGTTCGCAGTAAGAATTATTGACTTTTGCTCATTCCCTCGATAAACTTGTATGACTTACCAAAAAATTATAATATTGGCGCAATTCTTATCGTTTTTGATATACTTTCATGATTATCTATGTTGTTTATACTAAAATCATTAGTATAACAGCATTATGAATAAGAAATTTCGCAAAGACAGGAATAACTCGATTTGCCCTTTACCTTTGCTTCAACAAATATTCTCGTAATTGTCCTCTTTTTCTCTGTCTTTAGCGCCTTTGTGATAATAATTTTCTCTGATAAATAATAGAGGTAGTAGCTTAACTACCGCATTTTTCTAATACAAGGAGGATTTGTACATGCCTAAGAAAGTTGCTCTTTTAACGGCAGGCGGTCTGGCGCCGTGCCTGAGTTCCGCAGTGGGAGGTCTTATCGAACGTTACAGTGAGACCTTACCTGATACTGAGATAATCGGATTTATAAGTGGTTATGACGGTCTTTTACGTAAAAATTTTATGACTGTTACTCCTGAAATCAGGAAGCAAGCCTCAGTTCTCCACGATTTTGGCGGCAGCCCTCTGGGAAACAGCCGCGTAAAATTGACAAATGTCAAAGATTGTGTAAAAAAGGGTCTCGTCAAAGAGGGTGAGGACCCGCTGAAGGTGGCTGCTGAAAATCTCAAAGAACTGGGTGTCGAAGTGCTCCACACAATAGGCGGAGACGACACAAGTCTGACTGCCGCAGATTTGGCGAAATACCTGAAGGACAACAATTATGACCTCACTGTGGTAGGACTGCCTAAAACAATCGATAACGACGTCGAACCGATTGCCCAGACCCTTGGCGCTTACACTGCCGCCCAAAACGGTGCTCAGTTCTTTCAAAACGTTGTGGCGGAAACATCGGCTAACCCGAAAATGCTTATCGTACATGAGGTTATGGGCAGAAGCTGCGGTTATTTAACGGCCAAAACAGCTCAGGTATACCAGGAGATGATTGAACACAGGAGATTTCTTGACATCTTCGGTGTCAGCCATGCTCAATACTCGGTCGATGCCGTTTTAATGCCTGAAGTGGAGTTCGATATCGATAAACTGGCAGCATACCTTAAAGAACGCCTTGAGAAAAACGACTGCGCCAAAATTTTTATCTCCGAAGGCGCAGGAGCGGCAGGTATTGTACATGAGCTCGAGACAAAGGGAGAAGAAATACCCAGAGACGCCTTTGGTCATGTTAAGCTCGATAAGGTGAATGTGGGGCAGTGGCATGCAGACGTGCTTTCGAAGAAGATAGGCGCAGGCAAGTCTCTTGTCCAGAAAAGCGGATACTTCTCAAGAGCGGCGAATCCCATTCTTCAGGATATTATGCTCATTAAATCGATGACTGACCTTGCAGTAGAGTGCGCCGTCAAAGGAGATGCCGGTATAATCGGGCATGATGAAGGAAGAGGTAACGTACTCAGAGCCATAGAGTTCGACAGAATTAAAGGCGGTAAACCCTTTGATACCGATTCCCAATGGTATAAAGACCTTTTGAAAGATATTGGACAGCCGGACCTCAAATAGCATACCCCGTCATATCGAAGGTCAGGGCGCATTGCGCCCTGACCCTCTTGAATCCTCACAACGATCTGAGACTAACTCCCTCTTGTAAGATATGATCTATTTAACAGACAACCGATCCCTGATCCTCAGTGAACTTCTTTATATCTGTCACCTGCTTTTGTTTTCCTCTATAAATTTATCGATATCCCTTTTATCGAATAAAGTTCTTTTCCCGATCTTAACGGTTTTCAGTCTTCCTTCTTTAACAAGAGCATAGAGCGTGGTCCTGCCGATTTTAAGGTAATTCAAAGTTTCGTTAACTGTTAAAAGCCCCTCTGTCATCGACAATCATATCAATACTCGATTCTGTTCGTCAATAGTCGTTATTGTTCTGCAATATTCGTTTTTTCTTGACAGATTGAATAGCAACGAATTATAATGAACAATATCGAATAATAAAGAATAGGAGGCCCTATGGAAGACATAATAACTTTAGCTGTTTCCAACACAGCATGGATCGCATTTCTTTACATCGGAGAAATGGCAGTATCTGTAATCGATAAAGTAAAAAAATAAAAAATTTAATTTCATGTATTGATTTTCTCTTAGGCTCTTTTATATTCTTAAACATTATGATTGATTACGGAAGCATACTTAATAATTTTAAGAACAAGCATATTCTTATTATTGGTGACGTCATACTGGACCACTTTATCTGGGGAAATGTTGACAGAATATCACCTGAAGCTCCCGTGCCTGTCGTAGACGTAGTAGGTGAAACCTATCTGCTGGGAGGTGCAGGAAACGTTGCCAATAACATTACGGCCCTTGGCGCCAAAGCTTCTATCCTTGGCGTTACAGGCAGCGACCACAGAACAAAAGTGTTGGATGAACTTTTCAGGGAAAAAAATATCAACAGAGAAGGGCTGGTTAAAGACGAAAGACCGACGACAATAAAGACAAGGGTAATAGCCCATAATCAACAGGTTGTGAGGTTTGACAGAGAAAACAGAGAGGTGATCGGTAATAAAGCCTTCAAAGCGATAACGGCTTATATTTCCGAGAGAATCTCTTCTTTTGATGCTATCATCGTTTCAGACTATAAAAAGGGAGTTATTACTCCCAGGCTTATGAATTATATCATTGAAAAGGCAAAGCCCCTTGACCTCTTCATTGCCGTTGATCCGAAGGTCGGCCACTTTCACTATTATAAAAATGTCTCCTTAATAACTCCAAATAAAAAAGAGGCCTCCGAGGGTTCCGGAATAACCATTAAAGACGACGCTTCTCTTGAAAAAGCCGGCTTCGACCTCTATCATAAACTTCAATGCGACTCTGTACTCATAACAAGGGGCGACGAGGGAATGAGTCTTTTTACCAGAGAGGAGGCGCACCATATTCCCACTGTTGCAAGAAATGTTTATGACGTAACAGGCGCCGGAGACACTGTCATATCGGCATACACCCTTGCCGCTGTTTCCGGAGCCGATATGCTGCAATCTACTGTAATCGCCAATCATGCGGCAGGCATAGTAGTTGGCGAACTGGGAACCGCCACAACGACAATTAAACAAATACTCAAATCTATCGATATTCTTTAACTACTCATTCTCTTCACGACACGCCATTGTTTATAAAATTTTAATGCTCTCAATTGACAAAACTCTGTTTTTTATGATATTCTTTTTGCCAAATTTCGATCTGAATTCTGGTTAAACATTATGTTTTATATATTTTATTAAAATTTAAGGAGGAATCTAAATTGACTGAAAAAAAAGCTGGAAAAACTCAGAAAAGAATGGCGATAATCGCAAGCAAAGGAACTCTCGATATGGCTTATCCGCCCTTAATCCTTGCATCGACAGCCGCTGCGATGGATGTAGAAACACAGATATTTTTTACACTATATGGAGTGGATATAGTAAATAAAAAGAAATATAAAAACCTTCAGGTCGCTCCAATCGCCAACCCGGCCATGCCTTCTCCCGTACCATTTCCCAATATTCTGGGAGTGCTTCCCGGTATGACCTCCATGGCTACAACTATGATGAACTCGATGATCAAGAAAATTAACTGGCCGAGCATACCTGAAATGGTAGAAGCATGCCTCGATATTGATGTTAAAATGATTGCCTGCACACCTACTCTTGAGATGACAGGTGTCGCCAAAGAAGACCTCATTGAAGGCGTAACCGTAGCCGGTGCTGCAGAATTTCTCGACTTTGCCCTTGAAGGCGATATCACACTATTTGTATAGATAGCAGAGAATCAGGCGGAAATAGCTGATTATTTCCGCCTGACAACAAAGACAGATGGAGGACATGAAAACAATCTGCGAATGCCGCAAAGGCTTCATCAATATTTTTTATTATGAAAAAAAGCACCTCTGTTTATTCTGCATCAGATACGTCGGGCACACAAAACATTTTGACCAGACTCTCCTCCTCAGTAAAAAAATATAAAATACTTTTCCTTATTGCTCTCATTTCAATACTCCTGACACTACCTTCACTTTTTCCGCTTTTAACTGATCGGCACTCTGCAAGAGAAATAAAGGATTCTCTTCGCTCTGACGTCGATGCTCCCGAGGACTTGCCCGTTACAGCCAATGTAGCGATTAAAGATCCTTACGAGAGAATTTCAGGATACGTTAAAAAAGGTGAGACTTTATATAATATTTTCGAAAAGCATAATCTGAGTATAAAACAGCTGTACGGTATTGTGAATGCTTCTAAAAAAATCTTTAATCTTGGCGCTATTAAACCGGGAATGACTTATAAAATATTGACTGATGCCGTCAGTAAAGATATCCTTGAATTCAAATATGCAATGGACAGCTCTTCACATCTTTTTGTAAAAAAAGAGGATAAGAAGTATGTGGCAAAAAAGATTAAGCTGGAAAACAAATCCCTGCCGGGACTGATATCGGGAGCTATAAAAACCAGTCTTATAGAAGCCATCGGTACAGACAGAGAGCATTTGAATGTAACTTTCGATCTTGCAGATATCCTGGCTTGGGATATCGATTTCAGTACCGATTTAAGAAAGGGCGATGAATTCAGGATTATCGTCGAAGAGCTTTACAGGGACAATATCTTTTTGGGCTATGGAGACATTCTTTATGCCCGCTTTGTCAACAATGGTAAGCAATACGAGGCTTTCGGGTACGCCCTTAGCGGTAAGAGAGAGTACTTTACTTCGTCAGGCAAGTCCTTTAGAAAAGCTCTGTTAAGAGCCCCTTTAAAATTCAGGTATATCAGCTCCAGCTTCACGCACAAAAGAAAGCATCCAATACTCAAAATATACAGGCCCCATCTTGGAGTCGATTACGCAGCGCCTAAGGGAACACCCGTTTCCGCAGCAGGAGACGGAACTGTCACATGGGCTGCCTATAAAGGCCAAAACGGCAAACTTGTCGTAATAAAGCACTTAAACGGCTATAAAACATATTACGGCCATCTGTCGCGCTATGCTAAGGGTATTAAAAAAGGTAAAAAAGTTAAGCAGGGCCAGATTATAGGTTATGTCGGCTCAACCGGCCTCTCTACAGGTCCTCATCTCGATTACAGAGTAAAACTGAACAACAAGTCCATCAACCCCCTGAAAATGAAACTCCCCAGTTCCACCCCTGTGCCTAAAAAGCACAAGGAGGAGTTCAACCGCCATGTAGAAGATATGCGAAGACTCCTTGCCGAATTGTCTGTCAGATAGTATTTAGCTGTCGAATCATTCCTGATTACTGTTACTACAGTCCAATACCTCCCGCTTTTAAGCCCATAGGTCTGAAAACTGTTAGAGTTTCACCTGAGAATGAAAATTTCTCCTGCCTTATCTGTTTTGTCAACAAGGCATCCGACTCTCCTTGTTTGTACTTCGATATTACAGAATACCGAAAAAAATATTTTAAAAATCAATCTGTCGTCTTTCGTAATTAATATCTGATTTAACTTGTATACCTGGACCAATTACAGTCAACACCTCTCCTTCCACAAGGTCAAGAATACTCAAGCCTCTCCAGTTTTTGCAAGAGTTTTCTAATTTTTTAGAATCACGCTTCACATTATTTTTTTCTTGACATCTAAACCATGTTCAATTATAATATAGACCATTCAACAAATAATCTTTCCGGCGCTTTTTTATTTATACTAACTATAGGGATAAAGTAAATTTACAAGACATTAATTCATTTTTTGATGTCATTTTTGAAAGATACTCTCCAATACATAATGTGATAATATTGCTTATATATTTTTTGTGTTTTAAATATTTTTATGATTATTTGATTTGTCATAACATAGTCAATAACAGATTTTTAAGTTGGGAAATCCTATTTAAAACTTTTGCACTTTAATGCTACAGCAACTCTTTATATTAATCACTATTTAAGCAACAGGTTCTCTGTAAATAACAAAGTATCGCAGTAATAGTAAGTCTTAATACTTATAGATATATAAGTGGAAATACTTACTATGATTTTTTACCAAGAGGATCGCTTTTAATTTGTATCTTGATGTTTTTTTCAACTACTCCATATAATTTTCTTCATGGCGACGGTGACTGGATTGTTATTTTTGTGCTTACCGCAACGACATTTCTTGTAAGCTACCTTCTTGGCAAACAGGGTAAGTGTCTTATAAATGAAAAGGCGCCTTATGGGATTATATCTATTGAATTGCCTTGGAACGAGAAGAGGGCGTTGGAAATTGTAGAATCCTGGAAGGATGGCTTAATACCGGTTGCAAAAAAACAGGTGCTATGGGACTTTTTATTTTTGTTGCTATACCCGCTTACCCTTAGTATCGCCTGTGCATTGCTTGCAAGGTATTTTTCAGGAATGGCAGGTTTTCTCGGAGTAACGATCTCGTGGGCAGTATTGCTTGCGGCTCCCCTTGATGCAGTTGAAAATATCTCAATACTAAAAATGCTTTCCGCTTCCATCAGAGCTCCCATTCCACAAATAGCATCCATTTCCGCGACTATTAAGTTTATTTTAGTGTTCATCGCTTTGGGGTATATTGTTACAGCTCTGATTCATTGGATGATAAGTCAAATTATTATAAATTAGAGGAATGTGAATGAGGAACAAGTAATTTCTAACTACTCAAGTCGAGTGAAGTGATTAAGAAGACAATGAACAAAATGAATGGAGATAATCGCATTATAATTTTTATATGTAAACTATCTGAAGAGTTACAAATTTTTTTGTTTCCGGCTTTACCTGATTAGAATTGAAAGTAAAACATGGAACCTTTTGAAAAAGAAAGCAATACAATGTCAGTGACTGGAGTTATTCTCCTTTTGCTGACTCTGGGTAGTGTTTATTTTGCACAATCAACCCTCAAGGTCTCCAGACCTGTGGAAACAAAACCTGTTGAACAGACTTTGGAAGGAGAGGAAAGAACCCGTGCGCGTTTATGGGAAGACCCATTTGAGGCTGTGTACAGAGAGATAAAAGATAACCAAAATAAACCTCTTCATTTTACCGGCCAAATTACTTTACAAAAAAGAAGTGAAAATTGGGAAATTCTTGGTGTAATGGTTCCATCGGGCCCTTACTTTGAAAGTATGGAGATGAGACGCAGATATAGATACGCTGTATTGTCAGCTTTGAATGTAACCGATTATGTTCCGCATAAATCTGAATTTATAGGGTATTTAATGCCTTATAAAAATAGAGCCCTGAGCAATACCAGCAGCAGTGACGGTTGTTGGGCCGATTATAATCAAGCAAATAACAGGCAGTTGAAAATTCCAAAAGCAATTCCATATGAATGGTTTGCAAAAGCAAACACAGAGAATGAAAAAAGATTGCTTTTGTTATGGTTGCCTGAGGAATCATTTCAACTGAAACCTTTCATTAAATTAAACAGCATATTCTATAAAGCATTTAAAGGGACTAAAAACGCTTCCTTCACACTTCTCGGTCCTTTTAGTTCCGGTGTCTTGAAAGTTATGACAGAGGAACTTTCAAAGCTTTCGGAAAAGGAAGGGAGTGACAAGAAGATTCATAAATTGAAAGATTTTAAAAAATTCAATGTATTTTCACCTTCGGCTACTATAGATAACGATCAGCTTTATATCGATGAAAACGATACTGCTGATATAAGTCTTGACCTTTTATTTCAAGGGATATTCGGAAAGGAGAGTAGATTCATTCGAACGATTAACTCTAACTGTGTATTAGTCAATTTATTATTAGATGAACTTGGCAGGCGAATGAAGAAAGTATCGGATATTGTACTAATAACACAGAGTGACACCCAATACAGTCGCTCTCTTTTAGAATCTTTTAAAAGAGAATATGAATATAGAGTAAATAATGATAAGGAGAATAGGAAAAAAGCTGAAGATAAGGGCATTTATGATGTGAGTTATATGCGTGGCATAGACGGCATTACAGTCAGTGGTGTCTCTGAGTACTACACGAAGAAAGTTAAACAGCAGATAGAAAAAGACTCAGACAAAAAAAGTAATTACGGATTTCGTACCATAAGACCACCAATAGGAAACGGCCAATTCGATTACCTGCGTCGCCTTGCAGATAAAATTCATATGATTAAAGGTGATACAAAGGCAATCGGAATATTGGGCAATGATGTATATGATAAGCTTCTAATACTTCAAGTATTAAAAAACAAGTTTCCAAAGGCGATATTTTTTACCACCGATCTGGATGCGCGCCTTACCCATCCGGATGTATACAGATGGACAAGGAATCTCCTTGTCGCTTCAAATTTTGGATTAGACCTGCATAATGATTTGCAGCATTATGTTCCGCCATTCAGAGATAATTATCAAACTTCTATATTCCTTGCTACTATTTTTGCTACAGATACAGAAAAGTATAATGATCGTATTGAGGAAATTAATAAAAACATTAGTAATATCATAAAAGGAAGAATTTTTGAAATTGGCAGGAATGGCGCTTATCCGCTAAAAATTGGAAACAACAGCAATGAAAAAAATGAATACAATATCCATCCTGAACACTCTGGCTATGAAATAGAAAGAACGAACATCTGGATATCTGTTTTATCAACCATCTCCGGTATCTTTATCATCATTATCTTATATCCTATCAGAAGGAATCTAAGACCTGCGGATAAAAAAGAAAAAGGTATTATTTGGCTTTTTGTCATTCCGGGGATTTTAATATATGCTATAATTTTTTATGCCAATAATTCTAATAATCTTGGAGAGCCCTTATCTTTTACAGACGGTATCAGTTTATGGCCGACAGTTATAATAAGAATTATTGCCATTACTTTTACAATGTATTTCTTAAAAAGAATTTATATTGATACGAGAGATAATGTCTTTAACACAGACAAAGAGTTTTTTTTAGACGGAGACCCTGAAAATCCTGATACACATACAGGATTGAAGGAATTCAATAAATGGTTTTGGCTGCCAATAATTCTGTTTTTTGTCGTAATATTCACGCCAAACCTTTTTAAAGGTAATTACGTGATAAACGAACCGATATATCTTTTAGGGGTATCAGTCGTTTTGTTTTTTATTATCCTCATAAAGGAATCTCCTGTTCTTCGGTATATTACAGTTCACAAATGGAGATTGCCGAATAAAGGAAATGGAAATAAATATTTTATTGAAGATATCTGGAGTGCATATTGTCAAAGAAGCTTTACTGCCAATATTTCTCTCCGTGTAGGCTTAATGCTGCTGGTATATTATATTTTCACAGCCACGATGTTTGCACTCTTTGGCAGCCCGAATATTCCATACAGAGGTGACGTTTCATTATGGATCGAGCGGTTTGTTTTAGCTTTAAATGTTGCGCTTTTTAATTTAATGCTTTTTTTCGTGATCGATGTTTTGCGGAGAAGTACAAGGATGGTGAATTTGATTGGTTATAATGATAGTGTGTGGCGAGATTCATCTATAATAAAGCTTAAAGCTGAAACTGAGCTGAAAAATACATTACTGGATAATAACTCATTAAATAAATGGTTTAAAATTAAACTGATAGCAGAGCATACGGAGCTTCTAAACCACCAGATAAAATATCCCGTTATTATCGTAGTTTTAATGATACTCGCAAGAAGCAATTACTTCGACAACTTCTATACCCCCTTATCTCTTCAAGTAGTGATATTAGCCTCACTTTTATTTCCTGTTATATTCACTTTTCATCTTTCTAATTCAGCGAACCGTATAAAAGAAAACATATTATACGCTCTGAATAATGAGTTGCCGGGAATCGACTACAATAATGATTCTCAAAATGGTCTGACAGAACAAAAACAAAGTCTTATTAAAAACATAAAAGAGCTGAAGAAGGGCATATTTCTACCTACAATGCAGCAGCCTGTCATAAAGGCCCTGTTTCTTCTTGTAAGTGGTCTTGGTGTATATCTCTCTGAATATTTTATCTTTTTGTATTGAGGATATTACATAAATAATTATGAAGGGTATATAGAAGTGAAACTTTGCTGAGATGTCTAACAAGATTTAGGAGAATTTTTGAGTTTTTAAGAAAGTATCAAGTATTTCCCATTTAGGTCAGCGTTTGTTTACCTGACCTAATAATTGGTTATACCTAACTGATTGAAATCCTGCTGCTAAAAGGAGTTTTGATTATGGAACGAACACATGCATACATAATGTTTTCCGATATTAAAGGTTTTAGTAAGCTTTCAGAAGATGAGCTGACGATCTTTGCAGAGGAAGTTTGGCCAAATGTATTGAAAATTTTTAGAGGTGTTCCGGATATTAAAATATTCAACACCTGGGGTGACGCCATATTCATGGTATTTGGTTCCTCCGGCGTGGCTAAGGAGATAATCGCCTTTCGCGATTACTTTCGACATCAACATTTTGGTGATATTGGGCTTCCGCAATTATCAGTACGAATCGGGTGTCATTTTGGAGATTTTTTATCGAGAACGGACCCTCAAACAGGCGAATTTAGTGTTATCGGTACAAACATTACTACGACAGCACGAATTGAACCGGTAACAAGACCTAATGATATCTTTGTAACCAAAGAGTTTGTCGACGCCTTTGAAAACAGTAAAGATACTTCGAAACCGGATAATATCGAGTTTGATCTAATAGGCGATATCAAACTGGCAAAGAATTTCGGAGAACACCAGGTCTGTCTTATGAGGAGAAGTAGCGATGAAAAAAATATTATCGATAAAATCGTAAAACTTGATTTAAAAATTCAGCTTCCCGATGCCAAACCAATGGAAGAACGTCAGAAATCACAGCTTGATGCTTATAAAAGCCTGTCTCCACAAGATTTTAAGAAGATGATTGCTCAACAGAACGTCACAGATGACAATGCTGAATATGTATTAAAAGTGGCAAGTATATGTAAAAGCAAAGGCTTATATGATGAAGCAATCGTGTTAATCAAAAAGCTGGAGGAATACTCAATAGAAGATATTGGCATGAATGTGTATCCTTACAGAAACAGGGTGGATATAAATAAAGTAAAAGCAAACGCCCTGAGCAAAATTGGAGAATATCAGGAAGCATCCGAAATTATTTATTCATTATGGAAGTGTGGGGTTGAGGACAGTGATACTCTTAGTATGCTTGCAGCTCAGTATAAACGAAGTGCAATGTATGATGAGAATAATAAATTACAGGAAACGTTTCACAGAGAGATGCTTGTCAGAGCCAGAGATTTATATATAGAGGCATTTCGCAGAAATATCGATGACTATTATCCTGCTATTAATGCTGTTTATTTAAACGTTATCTTGGGAGGCGATGACAGGGGAAAAGGGCGCAGGCTGGCTAATTACATAATCACTGCATGGAAAAAAGATTTTGGCTCTGACTGGTGGGTAAGTTCTACAATTGCAGAGGCGGAACTTATTAACGACGGTTTTGAGGAGTCTATAGAGTATTTCGATAAAGCACTTTTTGAATGCAAACCTGAAGTCTTCGATGTGGCATCGACATTAGAACAAATTAAACTTTATAAATTCTACATTCCTGCAGAGCCACGTATTGACGATGTAATAAAGGTGCTTGTTGACTACATCTAAAAATATAAGAAGAGTTTAAAAAACAATAGTTTTTATCTATGTGAATTCTAACGTCATTATGACAGACGCCCCCGCGCAAAGCTGCATAATAGGTGTTTGTCAGCAATTTATTTCATTGTCAGGACAAACACCTGCTGCATCGGGAGTCGATGCTATACAGAGGTGTATTACAAAAATGACCGGCAGGTATTTGAAATACAGGTTTTTTCCAAAGAACAAGTAAGAATATCGCCTTTGTCTCGCGTTTGACTTTTACCTCTCTTCATTACTATACTTTTACTAAATATAGTATCATTCATTTGAAACATATTCAGACCGGTTTAACAGTACGACAATCATGACAAATAACTAATAATTTATCATTGTTCTGTTAGCCTGTTAAAAATTAAACTAAAAACAGCCGTCAGCAGTCAGCTCTCAGCGGTCAGCCTTCAGCCTGGGAAAGAATTGATGTTATGCCAATAATAAACTTCACCTTACGGGTGAAGCTGTTTTAAACCATAAAGTGTTGCAATTAAAGAGCTGACAGCTGATGACTGACAGCTAAATGCTGTTTTTAAGTTAAAGCCTTAACTTTACAAAATCCATATTATGAGAGGAAATAATGAAGATTCGAAATAAGTTGAAACCAGGCAGCCGTGCTTTTCATGTTCTGCTGCATACATT
This sequence comes from Candidatus Magnetocorallium paracelense, assembly GCA_029001845.1. Lineage (GTDB taxonomy): Bacteria > Nitrospirota > Thermodesulfovibrionia > Thermodesulfovibrionales > Magnetobacteriaceae > Magnetocorallium > Magnetocorallium paracelense. The sequence continues at coordinate 45,567 of JAREWP010000095.1, forward strand.
GCCGATTATCCTTTTTTTTATTTTTAAAACCGACAACCTTCATTCATATGTCAGTTCTCATAAAAGCACTCAGGAAATTGAACAAAAAGTGAAAAGTAAATCCGATAAAAAAATCGAAATTGCAGGCATTGAGGTGACCGATATGATGGAAATCGATGAGATTGTTAATAAGATTTCTGAAAAAAACATTATTTATGTAGGAGAGAAACATGACAGATATGAGCATCATCTTTCGCAGCTTGAAATAATAAAAGCAATTTATAACAAAAGCCCCAAAGTCGCAATCGGAATGGAGATGTTTCAGAGAAATAATCAGAAGGCATTGAATGATTATGTCGAAGGTATTATTGACGAACGAGAGATGTTGAGAGAGTCCGGATATTTTAAAAACTGGGGTTACAACTATTTTTTATACAGAGATATTTTGAGTTATGCCAGAGATAAGGGAATCCCTGTGGTAGCCCTCAATTTAAAAAGAAAAATCGTCAGCAAGGTATATAGAGGAGGTTTTGACGGTCTTACAACAGAGGAGAGTAAAACCATTACCGAAGATATCGACTTAAGCGACAATGAGTATAAAGAAAGGTTAAAGGAGATTTTTCAGGGACATGCAAATTCAGACGAAAGGAGTTTCGAATATTTCTATCAGGCTCAGGTATTGTGGGACGAGACAATGGCGGAATCGGCGGATCTGTTTTTAAAGGAGAATCCCGGTTATAAAATGGTGGTCCTTGCAGGATCGGGTCATCTAATGTACGGATCAGGTATTCCGAAAAGGGCACACAGAAGAAACGGCCTGGATTATTCAATTATCTTGAATGACGAAAGTATTGAAAGAGGAAAGTCCGATTTTGTACTTTTTCCAAAAGAGGCGGAGCCTGAAAAGCCGCCCCTTTTAATGGTCTATTTGAGTAAGGATGAAGAGGGCGTTAAAATAACGGGCTTTCCAAAGAACAGTATATCGGAACAGGCGGGTATGTACAAAGACGACATAATCCTTTCTATAGACAATGAAGAGATTAATACAATAGAGGATATTAAGATCGCTCTTTTTTATAAAAGTAAAGGGGACACGATCAAAGTGAAAGTCAGAAGAGCGATGTTTCTATTTTTAGGGTCTCGTGAGAAGGTCATTGAGGTTGTTCTGTGAAAAAGCCGGAGCTACTGGCCCCTGCCGGTAATTTCGAGAAATTAAAGACAGCACTCCATTATGGTGCCGATGCGATATACATGGGCTTGTCGGATTTCAGCCTAAGGGCTAAGGCCGGTAATTTTACGATACCGGAATTCTCCAATGCTGTCGATTATACCCGAGCCAAAGGAGGGAGAGTATATGTCACTATCAACATTTTCCCCCATAACAGGGATATCCTGCCGGTAAAAGAACATATATCTTTATTAAGAGATATCGCCCCTGACGGAATCGTCTTGTCGGACCCCGGTGTTTTCGAGATGGTAATGGATGGAGCACCGGATATACCAATTCATATAAGCACGCAGGCGAATATTACCAACTACAGGTCTGCTTTATTTTGGGAGAGACTGGGTGCTAAAAGACTTATTCTTTCAAGGGAGCTTTCCATCAATGAAATAAGAGAAATAAGAGAGAACCTCTCAATTGAGCTCGAATGTTTTGTACACGGCTCCATATGTATCTCCTACTCAGGCAGATGTTATATAAGCAGTTTTCTTACAAACAGATCCGCCAACAGGGGAGAGTGTACGAACTCATGCAGGTGGCGTTATACATTATGTGAAGAGAAAAGGCCGGGGGAATACTTCCCTCTGTATGAAGACGACAGAGGTACTTACATTATGAGCTCGAGGGATCTTTGTATGCTTGGTTATTTAGATCTCCTGGTCGATGCCGGCATAGACAGTTTTAAAATCGAAGGCAGAATGAAAGGCATTAATTATCTGGCAGGTGTAGTGAAGACTTACAGGGAGGCTATTGATTCCATTGGGAGTCATTCCTATGCCGTTAAAGAGGAGTGGCTGAAGGAACTCTTGATGTTTTCCGGCCGAGGCTTTACAACCGGTATGTTTTTGGGGAATCAGCCTGAGAATGATTATAATCATGATGAAGAGAACGTATACAGGATGACACATGAACTCGTCGGCATCGTGGAATCCGTTAATAACGGGAGCGGCCTTGTTGCATTACGAAATACCATCAAACCCGGAGACTTTGTAGAGTTTCTTTCTCAGGGACAACGAAACGAACCTTATGAGATTACGAGACTCTTCGATACAGAAGGCGGCAGAGTCGAATCCGGCAGAAACGAAGAGAGTATAATAATGAATATTCCCCGCGGCGTGAGAGAGAACGATATTATCAGACGGAAGTTGAAGTGAATTTTTCCGACAATATCGATAAAAAATAATCCTCTCCGTTTCATAAACCACGAGGCGAACTTCTACAATAGAGTCATGAGATTACCGATAGGCAGAAGCGATTTTAAGTCACTACGAGAGGATGGCCTCTATTATATCGATAAAAGCCTCTTCATAAAGGAGATTATCGAAGATAATGGAGATATAATTCTTTTGCCGAGACCCAGGAGGTTTGGAAAGAGTCTTAATCTGTCGATGTTAAAATATTTTTTTAACGATCCTGACTCTAAGGAGTTATTTAATGGCCTTAACATATATAGGGATGAGTTGTTTCATATTCATCAGGGGAGATACCCTGTCATCTTTTTGACTTTTAAAGATATCAATTTCAATAAGCTCGAGGATTCTTATGATCATATAAAGGGTCTGATTGTATCGGAGTACAACAGGCTCGATTATTTGTTAATGGATAATCTGAGAGATGATGAGAGAAAAAGCTTTATACGTATTAAAAATTCTGACGGAACGATACAGGATTATACAAAGTCGATTTTATTACTAACGAAACTTCTTTATGAACATCACAATCAAAAAGTAGTATTATTGATAGATGAATATGATACCCCTGTCCACACTGCCTTTTCAGAGGGGTATTATGACGAAATGATACGGTTTTTGAGAAACGTTCTCTCTCCGGCTTTGAAGGACAATATTTATCTCTTTAAGGGTGTGTTAACCGGAATACTCAGAGTGGCGAGAGAATCCATTTTCAGCGGCTTAAATAATCTGGCGGTCTATACAATATTATCAAAGAGGTACAATACCGCCTTTGGTTTTACAGATAAAGAGACGGAATGCATATTAGAGGATTTTAAGTTAGAGCATAAATTTGGTGATCTGTCAGAGTGGTATAACGGATATTTATTCGGAGGGGAGATTATCTATAACCCCTGGTCCGTACTGAATTATATTAATTATGGCTGTGAACGCAGGCCTTACTGGATTAATACTTCATCCAATGATTTGATTAAATATTTGATACGACACAGCACTGCTGCATTCAGGTATGAACTTGAAGTTTTGATTCATGGGAATTGTATAAAAGCGAAAATCGATGAAAATGTAGCGTTCGAAGAATTAAGAGAAGATGAGAGCAATATATACGGCTTTTTATTGTTTAGCGGGTATTTAAAAGCGGAGTATGATAAGTCTGTTGGAAATGAAGCTGTTTATAACCTGACAATTCCGAATATAGAAGTACGGTTAATTTATGAAAGAAAGGTCTCGGAGTGGATAAACAGGGGATATGAAAGCAATAAACTGCAAGAAATGCTTAAGGCTCTGGTAACAGGGGAGATAAAAATCTTTGAGAGATACTTGCAGGATTTTGTGGTAAGCACGCTTAGTTACTTTAACACTTCAAGAAATATAGAGGCTGTATATCAGGCCTTTATCCTCGGATTACTGGTAAACCTGAACACTCACCATGTTAAGTCAAACAGGGAGAGTGGTTTCGGGAGGTATGACATCATGGCGATTCCTAAGGATAAAAGAGGTAAAGGCATTATAATGGAGCTGAAAACCATAGATGATTTTGAGGGAGAGAATAAAGAGAGCTCTCTAAACAAGGCCCTGAAGCAGATAGAGGATATGAGATATGAAGATGAGTTAAGAGATCAGGGGGTGAGAGATATTCTTAAACTGGGAGTGACTTTTGACGGGAAAAGGGCTTGGGTCAAGCATGCTTAAGAGGTGGTGTGAAGGGACATGCAATTTATACAACTAAAAGTGAATGCACCCATCTCCTTCATCTTCTGGCAGGTTTGCGGGATACATTTTTAAGCTCCGCTTAATAAAACACATTCAATCAGGGGATTCAAAAGCTGATTCGACGAACTTTTAAGTAACTTCACATTCTGTAGTGGAGGACATTTGTTGTCTCCACATGGCGGCGTACAGGCCGCCTGCTTTTAGCAATCCTTCATGGTTGTCTGATTCGACGAGGACTCCATTTTCAAGCACATAAATATGATCCGATTTGGACACCGAAGAGAGCCTGTGTGTTACAATAATTGTAATTACATCGGGTCTTAAACTTTTTATATCGAATATCGTGTCTGTAATAGCCTTTTCCGTAATGGCATCAAGGCTGCTGGTGGCCTCATCGAATATTATGATATCGGGATCGCGCAGAAGGGCTCTGGCTATGGCGAGGCGCTGCCTCTCGCCACCGGAGAGTTTAAGGCCGCCTTCACCGATTTTTGTATCCAACCCTTCATCTCCCCGATCCAGAATATCAATTACAGAGGCCAGCTCAAGGGATGCAAGGCAATCACTGTCATTGGCATCGGGATTGGCGAACGAAAGATTATACCTGATCGATCCGGCGAATAACTGAGTCTCCTGAGTAACCAATCCGATTCTGTTTCGCAGTTCCCTGTAGTTGATTTCAGATGCTTTAATATCATTAATTAAAATATTTCCCTTTTGAGTAGAATAAAGCCCTGCAAGGAGTTTTATGATCGTTGTCTTTCCCGAACCGGAAGGCCCTACAATACCGATGGTATGACCGGCCTTGAAACGGAGGTTAATACTGCATACAGCCGCTCTCTTGGATGAAGAGTAAGCAAAACCGGCATCCTCAAAAGTTATACGTCTGATCCTCTCTTTTAAATGAACTTTGCCATTTGTCTCCTCAGGCTTTATTTGTAATATCTCCTGAAGCATTCCCAGGCTTGCCAGCGTCTCCTGGTATTGAGTAGCCACTCTTCCAAGATCGGTCATTGGGGAGAAAAGATAGAATGAATAGAGAAAAAGAGTAAAAAACTCTCCTATCGTAATTTCCCCGGAATAGATCAGCCACAGCATAAAAATCATAAGAATAACCCGCATAGAGCTGATAATCGATCCCTGAAAGAATCTGAATGTTCTTATTAATTTTACTTTCTTTAACTCAAGACTCAAAATATTGTCATTCGCCTGATTCAGCCTGTGAATCTCCTGAGCTTCCAATCCCAGACTCTTTACAAGTTCCACATTTCTGAGAGTCTCAGTTGTAAAGCCGGCGAGAGACGACTGGTGTGCAACAATTGTTTGCTGAGGAGACCTTATTTTTCTGCTCAACATCATCGTAACAAATCCTATAAAAGGAGTAAGAACAAGAAAAACCATGCCTAAAAGGGGATGAACAAAAAAGGAGTAAATAATAACAAATGTAACGGCAATTACCAGATAATAGATCAACCTTATAAGGTTGATTATCAGCTCCTGTGTATCTGTACGCGCTTTTTCCAGCTTCTGAAGTATTTCTCCGGATCGCTGATCTTCAAAGATGTGATAAGGTAATGAGAATGCGTGCTCCACTCCGTCAGCGTAAAGAGTGGCTCCTACGTGTTGTGAAACGACACTTCCATAATACTCCTCTAAATTATTTGAAATTTTGGCAGTCAGTTCAACGGCTATATAAAGGACCAGCAGCAGGGAAACTCCCTTAAAAAACTGAGAGGCCGATAAATCCATAATTTTGCCTGCATAGTTGTCTACAATCAGTCTGAATATCTGAGCATCCAGGAAAGCGAATACATTGCTCACCGATGCTGCCAGCAATGCCAGGAAGAGAAAACGTTTATGTTTCTTTATATATGACCATAAAAATTTCATGGAAGAAATGTATCCTAAGCAGTTTTCGTCGGAAGGTAACAGTTCAGAGCCTTAAATAATTATCAAAAAGCAGTCAGATATCAGCAGTCAGCCTTCAGCTGAGGAAATATTCGACATTATGCTTGAAATAAGTATCATCCTAGGGCGAATATAATTTTTAGCTGTTCCGATTAAAAAGCTGACGGCTAAATGCTTTATTTCACAGAATCGAAGAATAATTTAAATCCTGCTTGATTATTTACCGTATGTAAGTCTTTTCGTTTATCCTTCCAATCGAGGTTAGCACCTCATAGGAGATTGTATCCGTTTTTTTCGCTATATCCTCTGCAGTAATTTTACATTCTTTGCCGTTTCCGATCAGTATAACGTCATCGTTTACTCTTGCATCTTTTATGTCCGTTAAGTCAATCAGTACAATATCCATACATACCCTGCCAATAACAGGCGCTGTTTCATTATTGATTATTACGGAGCCTTTGTTCGAGAGCCCCCTTGGATATCCGTCAGCATACCCGAAAGGCAAAACACCGATTAGGCTGTCTCTTTTTGTAGTAAAAGTTCTGCCATAGCTTATAGATTTTCCGGCGGACACCTTTCTTATATCGGATAGTACGCTTTTTACTGTCATTACAGGTTTTAAAAAATTTTTAATTGTATTGCCCCCTGTAAAAGGCGAATAACCATAAAGCATCAATCCAGGCCTGACTGCCTTGAGAAAAGAGTTTTCAAAGGACAACACAGCTGCGCTGTTCGCCATATGCCATATAATATCCTTATCCGGTGAGGGAAAATTGTTTTTTATGTCAATAAATCTTCTCAATTGCAATGACGCATAGTCCATATCGTTCAGATCGGCATCGGAGAAATGGCTCATGACACCTCTGATTCTCAATCCCTTCATTTTCAGAAGTCGATCTATATGGACCAATGCTTTTTCATGAAGGAAACCAACCCTTCCCATTCCTGTATCAATATTAATATGGACGTCTATTTTCATGTTTCTGTAAAGTGCTTGTGAAGAGAGGTCAGAGGCCATGGATTCATTAAAAACAACAGGAGTGAGATTATAATCAAGAATGTCGTCTATGTTGCAATTATCGAAAAATACAATGATCGGTTTTTTTATACCTGCCTCTCTCAGAACTGCCGCTTCGGATACGTATGCAACGCCAAAGGCGTACACGTCAAGCTTTTCCAGAAAAACAGCCACTTCCGACGATCCGTGTCCATAGGCGTCTGCCTTTACTACGGCTATTACTTTAGCGCCAAAGGTTCTCTTTTTTAGGAATTCGAAGTTGCTCTTTAATGCAGGCAGATCTACTTCTATCGTTACTCCCCTGTTCATTTTTTAGTTGTCCTTTTTCTCCTTTTCAGGCTCCGGATCGGATGGAGGTTTCGGTGTAACGTCAATTTCGTCAGGTTCGGATGTCGCCTTTTTAAAATTCTTTATAAAGGCTCCCATACCCTTGCCAAGTTCGGGAAGCCTTGATGCTCCGAATAGTACAATAACAATCATAAGTATGATAATTAACTCTGACGTTCCCAGGCCGCCTATCATTTGTTCCTCCTTTCAGATCAGTGTACAGTAAAAGAACATCTCTTATCAATAGATATTATCACGAAAATAAATAACCACAAAAAAAGTAGGGGCAGACCTGTGTGTCTGTTCCAACAGTGGTGAACACACATGTTCTCCCCAACACATCATCATGAATAATTTTCATGCTTTTTTAGTGACCCCGAGGGGCATGGATGTTTACTCATATTCCAAATTGTAGCTTTTGGATATTTTTTTAAAATCATCAGGTGTGTTTATATTTATGAAACACTCTTCGGCATTTTCTATAACGAGCAGGTCCTTACTCTCAATAAATTTTGTATGAACTCTGCTTAACAACGCTCTGAGGCTGCGAATACCTTCGTTTAACATCATCTTTGCTGTCGGAATTATACTCTTTTTATATACTCCAAGGAGCGGATGAGATTGTCCGCCATAAAGAGGGACAACAACGTCATAATTTTGTGAAAAAGAGCAGATTAATTCCACCATATCTTTTTTTATAAGCGGCATGTCACAGGCGGTAACGAATATGTCACTGCATAATCGATTGCTCAAACAGGAGTATATACCTGTGAGAGGGCCCTTCATATCGACAATATCGCCAATCATAGGGAGATGTAAATAGTCGTACAGTTCCGGAGAGTTGGTGCTTATTACTACGTTGCCAAAGCACTCGTTTAATATTCCTGTTGCTTTTTCAATAATGGGAATGCCGTTTATCTTAATAAATGCCTTATTTACAGGAAAACGTCTGTTTTCTCCGCCTGCCAATACTACGCCTGTCATAACAACTTATAGATTAGCAATAATTAAACATGAAATGCTATAATAAAAATTTGCGGGTGTAACTCAGTGGTAGAGTGAGAGCTTCCCAAGCTCTTGGTCGCGAGTTCGAATCTCGTCACCCGCTCCAATAACCCCCTTATTCTTCCGGAATTTAAACCCCTTGTTTTTCAGTTCATAACCTATTTATAATAAACACATGGCTGTAATAACCATCCCCAAACCACTAAAAGACAAGCTCGGTGATGAAGCTGCCGATGCCTTTGTTGAAGTTGTAAATGAGATAGACCTTTCTGCAAGGCAGGAAGCAATACTCATAGCTGAAGAACGCTTTGAAAGGCGGCTGTCAGAGGAGGTTGCCGGGCTGAAACAAGATATTCTTCGGCTTGAAGGTAAAATATATCAAGTCAAAGCCGAGCTTGAAGGTAAAATAGATCAAGTCAGGGCCGAGCTTAAGGGTAAAATAACAACATCCTCTGAAGCTTTAAAGGTTGAACTTAAAGCTGATAAAGCCGATATACTTAAATGGATGTTCATCTTTTGGGCGTCGCAGATTGGTGCTGTATTTGCTCTTTTAAAATTCTTCATTTAATTCTCTTTATCAGAGAAATCCTTTTCACCCCTACGAATCATTAGGAATAATTTTCATTCTTTGTGGTGACCCGGAGGAGCATGAATGTTTGCTCTATAGCCGGCATCACATCATTTCTTTCCTTAGCTTAAAGCTGACCACTGACAGCTGACGGATGTTCTATGATGAAATCTATTTTCTCCATCAATAATGTACGATTGTTTGTTTCTGCTATTTGCGAAAGACGTAATGATAGATTATAATATTTATATAGTTAGAAGGAAGGAGCTTTTCATTGTGCTCCTTACGGCTTAGCAGTAAACTCGTATAAACAGCTTTACCTGTCAGCTGTTCCTGAAGATAAGGAGATTAGAGATGATAACGATGATAAAAAGGTTATGGGCTTTGCTGGTTTTTAACATCGTTCTTTTTATTACTGAAAACGATGCCTTTTGTGGAAATGTCGGAAATGTGAGAAGGCATTTAAGAAGTCAGCAGGACAGCCCCTTTTTAATACCGGGAATTGTTGCAGCGGTACTCATTTTTTTGATTTATATTGCAGTCACTGCCGCCAAGAACAAGAAAAAATAGCCTGACTACTCATGCACAGAGAAGTTAGTACCTGGAATACGGTGTAAAAGCTTCTTACATGTAATAAATCATTCACTGTTCAGGTAAAAAATCTTCATGCGTTTTAATGACGCCGGTTTCCTGACTTCTGAATACCGAGTCGTTTTGAGTGCTTTACTCTTACGTAACTACACAGGTATAAAGGGTCAGGTCAGAAGCAAAATATCAAATGACTTGTGAGTGTCGGCCAATAAAAAACTCAAAATTTAATCGATAATGCATGCTTTACCTAATCGCCTTCAGCCTATACACCTAAGCAGTTACACTACTTATATCTTCCTTGAAAAACTCGCCATACATCATGAAGTGCTCAATACAGACAGCAACAAACAACACCGGAAGCTATGACAATCCTTAAAAAACTCTACAACCTGTTTTCTGTAAAAGAGATATCCTTCCTTGCTCTTATTCTTCTGCTGGGATGGTTCTATAGTCAGGAAAAGATATTTATAACATCCGATCTCGGACGCCATATACAGAACGGGAAACAATTCATTGAACATGGGGTCGTTGTAAAAACCAATTATTATTCCTATACAGAACCGGAACGTCAGGTAATCAATCATCACTGGGGCAGCGGTGTTTTATTCTATCTTCTCCGGGATCATTTCGATTTCAAAGGAGCCAGGATTTTTTTCGTTATTATATCTTTAATAACGGTCTGCCTTTTACTGGAAGCTGCCATCCGATTAAGCGATTTTAAAACGGCCTATATTTTTTCCGTCTTAAGTATCCCCTTACTGGTGTATCGTTGTGAAATCAGGCCGGAGATTTTCAGTTATTTTTTTCTGGCTCTTTATCTCTTCCTTCTTCTCAATGTAAGAGAGAGAAAACTGCCTTTTCATTTTTTATGGATATTAGGTATTACACAAATCCTCTGGGTCAATCTTCATATTTTTTTCTTTTTGGGGCCATTTCTGGTTCTTACTTTTTTAATAGACAGTTATTTAAATAATAATGACATTAGAGAAGTTAAAAAATATACCCTTTTGATTCTTCTTTTATGCCTGACTTCGACTATAAATCCTTATTGGATAAAGGGTGCTCTGACTCCTTTAACGATTTTCAGTGAATATGAATTCGAAATAGCCGAGAATTCCTCGTTATTTTTTATTCGTAGTCGTTTTCCCCGGATAACAACCTTTCTTCATACAGAAATCCTCCTGTTTATTGCCTTTTCAGGAATAATTTTGACTGCTTTGGTAAAAAAAGTGCGGCAAGCAATTATCCCTGTTATTATAATGACGCTTTTTGGTTTATTGACATTTCGTGTAAACAGGACCATGCCTGTATTTGGTTTCTTTTTCATACCAATGGGGGCTTATATCTTCCATCTGTTATTACAATGTGTAAAGAATCGGCAGGTAATACACTTTTCCAAGTATTTACTCTTTGTGTTCGCCAACCTTGTCGTGTTCTCCGCTTTTTTTATGAATGGATTTTATTACTCTCCACTTAAAGTAACTTCTCATGATATTCGTGTGGATCAATATTCCGCCAATTTTTTCAAAGAAAATAATATAAAAGGACCGATTTTTAATAATTATGATATAGGCGGTTATTTAATTTTTAATCTCTTTCCCGATCAAAGGGTTTTTGTAGATAATCGCCCGGAGGCATACAGCGCTGATTTTTTTACAGATACTTACATCCCCATGCAAAGGGATGAAAAGGCATGGAACAGAATCGATGCTAAATACGGCTTTAATGCGATTTATTTTTACAGGCTCGATATGGCTGAATGGGCGCAGCCTTTTTTAATGCGGAGAGTCAGAGATCCTTTATGGGCGCCTGTATTCGTAGATAAATATTCGATCATTTTATTACGAAGAAACAAGGTTAATGAATACATAATCAGCCGCTACGAATTACCGTCCGCCTTTTTTTCAAGCAGTAAGGTTACAAAATAACGTTAAATACAACAAGTTTTTATCCGAAAAACAGCATTCAGCTATCAGCCCTCTGTTTTCAACGTTTTGCAAATAACCGGCATATCACTTTTGATGAGTGTTGTTTTTAACGTAACGCTTTGATTTTTCTTAGCTGACTGCTGACAGCTTTTTTTAGTTATTGCTCTCCTGATTTATCAAATCTTTTTTTAACTTCCTTTTCAAGTTTTAAGGGAAGTTCGGAAAGCGTTCCTATGGGACATATGTAGTTGCAGAAAAATCTGTATTCAAAAATCGAAATAACATAAACAACCAAAAAGAATAGAGATACGCCCAGAGTAAAGCTGAATGTGTCTTTAAAAAGAAGTATATATATGTCACCGGTCGTAAAAGAGGGATTTCTCCTGATCTGAAGGATATGGAAATAGCAATAGATAATAAAGAGAAGTACGAGATACCTGGTTATCGATAAAAAGTCGGGAAATACTGATCTTCTTTCTCTATAGCCCGGCGGGAAGTCCTGAATTTTTCCCAGGGGACACCATCTGAAGCACCAAATGCGCTTGTTACTATTCAGAATCAGAAATGCAGGTATCGTATAGGGCCTGAGATATCCGAATATGCATCTTCTCGGACATACGTGGCAAAAGAGATAGGGCGCCCTGAAGTAGCATCGAATTATCGGGTAAATCGCCAGAGGGATGAAGAGTATAATGATAAAAAGATTGAGGAGTTTTTTTTTACCTCTGTAACGGGAAAGGCAAAGGGCTTGATTCTTAAAACAGCAAGCAAAGCGTAGGCAAGTGATAGAAAGATCAGCGCCGAGTAAAGTGGATGAAAAGTAAGACTGTATAAAAATTGATTGACGCCATCAATATAGATGGCGCAGCAAAATGCAATGGTTATAAAGAGTAAAGTTATAAATTCCGCTCTTTTATCAAACTTCAACGGTTTCTGTCCCGCCTTTTAATAAATTCTTAGTTATTATAGCATGAATTATTCACCTTTGCACTTATACTATTCCTCAATCTTCTGAAGTCCCTTTTTTAGGGGTAAATAAAATGCCGTCATATTCATCATAATTATAATAACAGAGCATAGTATAATCCCCATGAATTCTGCAATACGGAGACCTTGCCCTGTTGTAAGGGCCTCTTTATACAGATATAAGGACCACCCCTGAAGGGAGACTGTAATAATCACAATAAAAAAGGCAATAAGCATGAAAAGAAGGCTGCCCGGGCTTATTGAGATATCCGTTATATTTTCATATTTAAATTTCGGCATCTGTGCTCCCAGACCAAGAGCCAGCCCGTTTATTGAAACACACAAAATAATTACAGTCACAATAGAAAAATATTTTAGGATCCCCTCTGGTCCGATTATCTCGTTCGTCAACACGACCACGGTAACCATTACCGCCGTCATTGGACAGGCGCCTGCAATGAATTTCGTAAAGAGAAAATTCCTCATCTTCACGGGGGATGCCTTTATAATCCAGAACGCTCTGCCCTCTATGCTGACGGATGTGAAGACAAAACGCGCTGAAAGGGCGGTTACTATCAGACCGAGCATCATAACATTGAGCATAATCATTATCTCGCCTGCATAGGGTGTCAAATCTGTTAATGCCTTTACAGGTATGGTCTTAAAATTATACACATAAATCATAATCAGAGAGGCGATTATAAATAACTGGGACCACTGACCGGCATCTCTGAAAAAAATCTTACTATCTTTCCATATAATCGCCATGCCCGTGGGAGGATAATTAAAGAGAGACCTCTTTTCGCTATTTTTATCGGACTCCACGATTTTTTCAATATTGGCGGAAAAAAAAATCTTTCCCCCTTCAAAGGAGAGTAAAAGAGCGAATGCACTGCTTGAAAAGAGCAGCAGGGGGTAGAGATAATCCTGCCGGTTCCCGTGCAAAATCCTGACAATGACCTCCTTTAACCAGTAAGAGGGCAAAAAGGGCGAGTGAATATCAAAGAGTAAAACAGCGCCTGCAATGACATCTATGTTACCCTGACTTTCTGTTGCAAGTGATTGTAAAGAGAGATAAATAAAAAGAAGAAGCCCGCTCCCTGTGGCGATTAACAGATTTCTGGTCTGTTTAACGGGGAAAATCCTTATGAGTATATGTGAAATAAAAATACCGATCCCTCCGGGAATAAGGACAAAGGGAAGAAACATGACAGGCAGAAGGACATAATAAAAAAAACCGGTATTATATACAACACCGTATGCAATAAACAGTGGCGGCAAAAAAGACAGCACCATCCAGGAAGACTTGAAGATCGTTTCAATCATCTTCATAACCGATAAGTCTCCTTTGTCAACCGGTAAGGGCATCAGCATTCCGATCTCTTTTGACATATAAAATGTGGAAATTGTATTAATCATATTGCTTATAAGAAGAAAACCCAGGAGACTGACCAGAAATATGGATAACAGACTCATGGATACCATATCTCCGATAATATCTATCGTATTTAAAAAACTCAATAATTTGAAAGCACCCCAATATATAAAAAACCAGAAAGCCAGAGTAAAGGGAAGCAAAAGCGATTTTTTCAAAATATATTTCCATGTCACAGAGTTCTTTATACTTAAAAACAGAGGAAAAAAGAGAGTCATCACGGTTTTCACGATGTTACCTCTATAAAAATATCCTCAAGAGCGCCTTTTGCACCGGCAAACTCCTCTCTCTCCTTTATTGCAATAAGTGAGCCCTGCTTTATAATTCCCACTCTTGAACACAATTCCTCAGCCAGATGGAGGCTGTGAGTAGCCAGAAAAATAGCGACCCCCCTTGAACAGAGGTCTCTTAAAATCTCCTTGATCAGCCGCACACCGTATGGATCGAGCCCCACAAAGGGTTCGTCAATAATCAGCGCTCCCGGGTTATTAATAAGGGCGGATGCAAAGAGCAGTCTTTGACGCATTCCGTGAGAATAGCCCTCTATAAGATTGTCTTTCACATCGCCTAAACCAAATATCTCGATAAGCGATTCCGTTCTCGCCAGTGCCGTCGTCTTGTCAAGTTTGTATAAAGAAGCAAGAAAACTCATGAACTCGACGGCTGTCAGCTTTTCGTAGAGAAAAGAGTTGTCAGGTACATAGCCTGTCAAGGATTTGACTGCTATGGGTTCTTTCATGATATCGCAGCCGTTTATTACAACTCTGCCTTCTGTCGGCCTAAACAACCCTGTCATCATTCTGATAGTCGTTGTCTTGCCGGCGCCGTTTGGACCGAGCAGTCCGAATAACTCGCCTTCCTCTACGGAAAATGTAAGTCCCTTGACAGCCCACTTACCTCCATAGGCCTTTCCGATATTATTCAATTCGATCATGGAAATACTGTGTGTATCCTTTTTTTACAGGCCTTTGCCACAGGCCGATAGTCCCGCCAACCGTCCTGTAGAAAAGGCTGCCTGAAGATTATAACCACCTGTTTCTCCATCTATATCCATCACCTCTCCTGCAAAATAGAGATTTTTTATAATCCTCGATTCCATCGTTTTATGATCGACTTCGGCTCTGTCAACACCTCCCGCCGTAACCACGGCTTCTTCAAAGGAACGAAAAGAAGAGACCGTAAGAGTCAGTGACTTTAACCAGAGTCGTAATTTTTTTCGCTCTTTGGCGGATACCTGAGAGGATGGTTTCTCAGCTCTTATATTCAGGTCTTCGCAACAGACGAATGGCATTTTACCGGGTAAATAGTACTCAAGAATGGTTCTGAATCGGCGATTTCCATGTCCGTTAAAGTGTCTCTTTAACTGCATATCGATTTGCTCGTGATCCAGATCGGGAATTAAATCGATTGACAGCATGGTCTCTCTTTCATCGATCACTCCCTCTACAGCAGCTCTGCTTATATTGAGAATCACCGGGCCGGACAGGCCGTAATGTGTAAAAATAATTGCTTCTCTCCGGGACATAACTTTTTTATTATCTATCCAAAGGGATACAATAACATCGGGTAAACTAATTCCCTGTAATTTCCCGGCTGTACTACCCTTGACGATCAGTCCCGTAAGAGCCGGTTTTGGAGAAATCACGGAGTGACCTGCCGTCCCGGCAAGCCTGTAACCGTCTCCTGTAGAACCGGTCTGAGGATATGATTTACCGCCTGTGGCCAAGATAACGGCATCGCCGTGAAAAGAGAGCCGTTGTTGTGATGAGTTCTCTGCAATTACTCCGATTACATGATCTTGTTTTAAAAGCAGTTTCCTTACCTTCATATCAGGCAGTAAACGCACACCCTGGTCAAGAGCCCATTTCTGAAAGGCAATCGATATTGTACGACCATTATCGTTTACAGGCAATACGCGACCACGGTCCTCTTCATGAAAAGAGATGCTCAAATTTTCAAAGAATGAGATCACATCGTAATTGGAAAAACTATACAACGCATGTTTGAGAAAACGGGAGGAGTAGTAGTAATGACTTGGAAATTCTTTTATGGGACACATATTCGTAATATTACATCGTCTGTTGCCTGTAATGCTCAACTTACGAGCTGTAACCGAATTTTTTTCAAGCAATGTTACTGCTGCGCCTGCCTGAGCCGCCGTGCCTGCCGCCATTAAACCCGATGCGCCTCCTCCAATAACGATTATCGACTTTTTTGTTTTACCTGATCTGTTATCGTCTGTCACAATTACTCTTAACAAAGCATAAAATAATGATCTGCTCGGAAATTTCTTAAAGCTAATAACGATTATATACTTTTTCCATATACTCAGACAATATCTCCATTCTTGGACGACAGGTGCGTTATATGCTATAATTCCTGATTACGATTATCTTTCAAAATCATGAAAATACTTTTAATACAATCCTACCTTGGCGAAAAGGAACCGCCCGTTTTACCTTTAGGATTAGCCATTGTTGCTGCTAACCTTGATGGCCATGAAATTCAGGTGCTTGACATGAATATCGTGGATCGTCCTTTTGACACCCTTGAAGCCCGCATAAAGCAATTCGAACCGAATGTCATCGGAATATCGATTCGAAATATAGATTCCACTAACAAACGAAAAGTAAACTGGTATTACGAACACCTCAAGCCTCTTATAAACACCATATCCCAAACCGGCATTTCTTTACAGATTATAGTGGGAGGTGCAGGATTTTCAATGTTTGCAAGAGCTGTCATGGAGGACCTTCGTGAAGTCGATTTCGGTGTTTATCTCGAAGGCGAAGAGACGCTGCCCGAATTATTGGATAATATCGAAAATCCTGACAGGGTCAAAGGCGTTTTCTATAGAAAAAATGGAGATATCCTCTTTACCGGTGAGAGGAAAAAAGTCGATTTGTCGAATTCTCCCGGTCCACGATGGGCTCTGCTTGACATGGAACGTTACACCTCTGTTCGAAATGCAATAGGGATCGAAACAAAGAGGGGTTGCTCACTCTCCTGCCTTTACTGTCCCTATGCTTTTTTAAACGGACGTAATTACAGATTAAAGCCTGTAAATCAAGTTGTCGACGAAATTGAAGAATTAAAGAAGGTTTATAATGTCAGGCAAATCACCTTTACCGACTCGATATTCAATCTTCCTCTTTCCCATGCCGAGAATATTTGTAAGGAGCTTATTAAAAGAAATCTTTCCGTAGAGTGGACAGCCTGGTTCAATGAAAAAAATATAACAAAGGCATTCCTCCTGCTTGCAAGGAAGTCAGGGTGCATCCGTTTTATTTTCTCCCCAGATGCTTTTTCCGACAAAACGCTTGAGAGGCTTCGTAAAAATATAAGAAAAGCAGACATAATGAGGACCTTTTCGATTATAAGGGAGATCGGCAATCTCCCGGTTTCTTATAATTTTTTTAAAAACCCTCCAGGTCAGACGCCGGCGACTGCCTTAAAAATGCTTACTTTTATTATAAAGGCCAAAGCAGCTCTAGGAAAAAACAACGCTGACTTCGAGCTCAGTTCAATCAGAATCGAACCCCATACTCACCTCTGCTCGCTTGCTCAAGATCAAGGTATGATAGACAGAGACGATGACCTCCTTTATCCGAAATACTACAGTAATCCCTCTACACTGTATATTGAAAAAATTTTCAACCTGCTCTTAATGTTAAAAGGTAAGTAGTAAAGTGCTCTATTCTCTCAAATTCAATATGACCCGGATAGTGTTACCCCTTGTATTTGTTATGCTCTTATTTGTTGAGTTCTTTCTCGGATTCACACTCATATTCCACCCTCTGATACCTGTGGCTCTGGTCTTTATATTCGCCGCCGTGGTTACAGCCCTGATAAATCCGGGACTTGGAATTACCGTTTTGATTTTTACGGTTCCCTTTGCTCACGGGAAATTCAATATTCTGGTCACTGATTTTTATGAGATGTCAGTGATTAATGTTATGGTCTTTTGTATCGCCTTTCTCTATTTAATAGAGATTTCTTATAAACAAAAGCTTGTCAGCCAAAGGTCTCCGATCGATTCTTCTATTATCCTTTTTTTGTGCTGGGCCGTTTTCACGCTCTTCTGGTCTCCCAGTCTCTTTGTGGGAGGCGTACACCTTTTTCTTATTATTACCGTTGTTCTCTTATACTTTGTCCTCGATTACGCCATACAGGACATGCAGACCTTCGAATATGCCGTTCTGGGTTGGTGGGTAACAGGAGTCTTTTTTTCGCTCCTTGGATTCGCTCAATACCTTGGGGTCGTTAAAATGGAGACCGAATTTCTGACCGGTCTTCTCGAAGGATATTCCAGAGTCGTCGGCCTGAGTGGTTCTCCAAGCACCTTTGCAGGTACGATGCTCCTGGTTTTTTTTACAATGCTCGGTGCTTACCATCTGTATGACAATAGGGAGAAAAAACTGCTTGTAGGAATATGTCTCATCTTTTCTCTGCTTACAATTATATTAACACTTTCCAGATCCGCTTTTATCGGACTGTCGGCAGGTATCATGCTGTACACCTTTCGGTATATTTTTAGAATAAAGAATCTGCTTTTTTTCATACTGATAAGCATAATTTTCTTTACCTTTGGGATGCTTACAGGTATAGAGTTCGGTGACAGATTAACATCGATATTGAATTTTTATAAAGAAGGCGCCTGGATTATAAGACTTTCGGTCTGGTATGCCTGTATAGACATGTTTTTGTCAAATTACGGTCTCGGTACGGGCCTCGGCGGCATAGAGGTGCTTTTTAAAGAGTACTTTGTAAAGCTTGTGCCTGTAACAAACGTACCTCCCCATCCTCATTCTCTTTATATGGATGTGCTGACCCATTTCGGAGTGATCGGAATGTCTATCTTTATTTTTCTGTTTGTCAGGCTTGCCATATATCTTTATAAATTGTTAAAAGAACTAGGCGATTCGAAGTACGGGAAAATGCTTTGGTCTTTAACTTGCGGGCTTACTGCTCTCGGGGTGCAGGTGGTAATTGTAGACCATTTACATATAGCGAAGTTATGGGCCTATCTGGGAACGATTGTAGCCTTTTCAAGAGTTGCTGCTGATGAGTACAGGCTGTTGAGTAATGAGACAGGAAAAGGATAAGAAATCGTTATAACCGATAGAATATTTGACTGAAAAAGGTATTTAACTGTCAGTTGTCAGCTATCAGCTTTTAAATTGCAAAGCTTTGCTGTTTAAAACTCTTTCGCCTTTAATGTGATGCTTATTATTGATACAATATTAGTATTTTCTTTAGCTGAAGGCTGATCGCTGATACCTGACTGCTGTTTTTAGTTAATTGAGAGTACTTTTAAAAAGTATTTGAATTATCGAACAGGTTTATAATATAATATACTCTTTCAATGCCGAAGTGGTGGAACTGGTAGACACGTGCGCTTGAGGGGCGTATGGAGAGATCCGTGGGGGTTCGAATCCCCCCTTCGGCACCAAAAAAATATTTTGAATCAATAACTTACAAATCCTAAAACTACAAAATCGCCGTCCTCAAACTGTCCTCAACATTTTTTTTCTATCTTAACAGAAATTACTTGCTAACACGGCAGACTTAAAGTCACTTTAATAAGTTGTGTGATTTTTTTACGAAACACTACTTTCTACACCAGTGTTATCTCTTCGGCGGTCACACTTTCTTCAGAAAAGAAAAGTTCGAGGCTTACACAAGGCCCGAGAGCCTTGAACAAGCAGGCATTGTGTTTGGCGGGTTCTTTCCTTGATGTTGGAGAATGCAGTATTGTATACTTGAAGAATGGCGGTGCAGATATAATCCTTATATCGCCAAAAATCAGGAAGGGCTGAGGCGAGCACTGCATAAACAAAGCCGCATTTTGAGATTCAATATTTTCAACGATAACTAAATTAAATCAACGCTTTTATGGAATTGATCAAGTCAGAACTTATATCATTGCTCACTAACACAAACAATATTTTAATAAGGAGGACAAAATGAAAAGAAACAGAAATAACATTCTTTCTAACAAAACATTTATATACGGATTTAAACAATTATTATTTATATTGCTTATTTTTTTTCTTCCCTTACAATCAATCTCCAGTACGGTCAATCTTCCGAAAACCGGGCAAACCATCTGTTATGATGCAAATGGAACGGAGATTAGCTGTACGGGCACGGGGCAGGACGGTGACTCACAGAGCGGCGTGGATTGGCCTGATCCGAGATTCACGAACAACAATAACGGCACGATAACGGATAACCTTACAGGACTTATATGGACAAAGGACGGTCAATTTTTTGCCGAAAACAGTAATAAAGATTGCAGGGGAGCTGCAAATTGCGATCTTAGAACATGGCAGGAGGCATTGGATTATGTTAAAGGAATGAACGACGGAACATATCCCAATCTTGGATACACGGACTGGCGCCTTCCTAATGTACTTGAACTTCTGAGTCTTTCCAACAAAGGAGTGACAAGAATAACCGACTGGTTGATGGAAGAGGGATTTGAGAATCTCGGTACGACCAGCGGTCGGGAGACATATTGGTCCTCCACAACAAAAGCAGGAACTCCTGCTAATGCATGGACATTTAATGTGTTCAGCAATATCACATGGGATACCGAGAAAACCTATGAATATGCATCTTTATGGCCTGTACGAGGCGGGCAACAGAATGATCCTGACACTGTTTATCCCGCAAATGTTCGAAAAACAGGACAAACCACCTGTTATGATACATCCGGTACTTTGATAGATTGTACAGGAACAGGACAGGACGGAGATCACCAATGGGGTGTTGCATGGCCCGATCCGAGATTTACCGACAATGGAGATAATACGGTAACGGATAATCTGACCGGTATTAAATGGTATAAACAATCCGACAATCAAATGACATGGCAGGAAGCTTTAGATTATGCCGCCTCATTAAGCAGTGACACCGGTACGATGAGAGTACCCAATATTACGGAACTTGTCACTCTTTTGGACTTCTCACAAACAGAAACATCGGAAACCGTCGTACCTGTCCCGGCAGCTAATCCAATTAGTTTTCTTTGGCATCTTTGGTCTTCCACAAATTTTGTGTATGAGTATTCAGCAGGCCTTAATGCGTATATCATCGATTCCAATGAGATTGGTGAGGCTGTAAAGACAAGTGTCTCTTTTGTTACACTAATAGTAGAAGAAGGCGAGCCTGATATTTCAGTTTCTCCAATGTTCATTTACTTTGGTGTTATTCTTCCTTTTTATTACGATAATGAACTTGATTTTGAAATAGTAAACGATACTATCGAAATAACGAATACAGGGGATGAAACTTTATTTTTTTCTTATGAAATTGAACCTTACACACATATAGACGGATCCTATTTAAGTAGCAATGACTCATGCGATAAAGGTTCTCTGGAACCGGGTGAAAGTTGTGATATTGGCGTAGAGATGGAATCAAATCTTTGGGGAGCAGTAACGGATAGTTATAGGGGTGATTTGTGTGATTCTGAAAATTCTAACTCTATTTTTACAACCAACATTCACATTACTTCTAATGATCCTGATACTCCGCTTGTAGTAGTTCCGGTTGAAGGAGCGGCAAGCATAATCGACATGGATATTAATTATTCAAATGATTCCACAGTAATCATTGATTCAGGCGAACCGCTTACTGTTTCAATTCAAGTTGAAGCAGGAAATTGTGAAAGTATTGATGGAGATTGGTGGTTGGTCGGGTGTAATGAATCCAGCGGAGAATGCTCTTATTTGGAGCCCGAGTCAGGAAACTGGGAATCCATAGAGGATGAAGCCTCGATTTCTCCGACATATCAAGGGCCAATATATAATTTTGAACTGCCTGATGTTATTACATTTACTGATCAGGATGATTTAGCCGATCAATTCGGTTGGAACAGTGACACCCAATTTGATTTTAATGGCGAATTTACTCTTTATATCGCAGTGGACACGGAAATGGATGGTCAGTTAACAGAGGAAGTATTCTATGACTTTGTGTCGTGTCGATGGGAGTGAAATAAATAGTTGTTACATAGATATAAAAACAAATCTATCTAAAACAATTTTACTATACAAGATAAAATAACTATTGACAATTTAAAGGCGTGCATTTTTCACCATAACACTACGCCGCTTACTGGAAGCAAGGCTCTTTTCGGCCCTTCATAAATCACGCGTAGATGATTTGTAAATCGACAAAAGTGGATTTGTTCTCAAGAATGCAGATATTATTTGAATATCGCTAAAATCAGGAAGGGCTGTTTAGAGCACCACAGATACAAAGCAGCGTTGTCAAATATGGAATCTTACTAATCTCGGCCGTATTTTTTATCGCTTTCCAAGTAACTCATTACATTTAGCTACAAATTGTCTTGGATTTTCCGGAGTAAAACTGATTCTTGATGGCCAGCCTTTTTGATGAAGAAATACATGTGTCGCTCCGCCTCTGTCGTTATTGTATGTCCACCAGAAATCCAGTGGGTGACGATACATATCGCTCCATACAATCTTGGAATCTTTTACAACAATTTTTTTTATATTACTTATTTTAATTTTAAGTGTTGTAAATAGAATCTTTGCTCGCAGCTCGATACGATCAGAGTAAATGCGGTATTCCTGCCCCCAACTTCCACGGTGTGGTTTAGAAATGTATAAAGGTTCTTGAGTAACCATTCATTGCTCTTTGCATTGGCAAATAGGCTAAAAACATTGATAATAAAAAGGGCCTCAGTTCAAACGACCCTGCTGATCCGGTTTGTAGCAATATCGGGATTCAATATTGATTTGTAACCATCCCGGTACATTTCATTAATCGATTATACTAAAGTTCTTTCTTACTCTGCAAGGAGCTCACCCATGAGCCATACGAATTGTTTAAGACCCTTGGATATCTGTTTAAGCATCGTGTTATAATACATAGACTGTAATGATTAATAAGGGAGAAAACCATGAAGGCTGCTGTTATTGAATCATTCAACCGGTTAATGGTTGTAAAGGATATTTCAGATCCTGAGTTGAAAGATGATTTTGGTGCTATCGTACGTGTCGAGGCTAACGGAATCTGCCGCACCGATTGGCATGAGTGGATAGGAGATTGGGAATGGATAGGCCTGACTCCGGAACTGCCTATGGTACCCGGCCATGAATTTTGCGGTGTTGTAGAAGAAACGGGCAAGGGCGTGCTGCGCTATAAGAGAGGAGACAGAGTTATTGTACCTTTCCATATGGGGTGCAATCATTGTAATTCCTGTCAGGCCGGTCAACATAATATATGTGATAATTTCAGTATGGCAGGCTTCCATTTCAATGGCGGTTACGGTCGCTATGTTCTGATTCCACAGGCTGATATCAATATGGTTAAGCTCCCGGATTCTATCCCATTCGATGCCGGAGCAGCTCTTGGGTGCCGTTTTATGACTGCTTACCATGCCGTCGTCAGGCAGGGTAGGGTACGGCCGGGGCAACAGGTGGCTGTTTACGGCTGTGGC
This sequence comes from Candidatus Magnetocorallium paracelense, assembly GCA_029001845.1. GTDB lineage: Bacteria > Nitrospirota > Thermodesulfovibrionia > Thermodesulfovibrionales > Magnetobacteriaceae > Magnetocorallium > Magnetocorallium paracelense. Next base: position 68,892 of record JAREWP010000095.1, read on the forward strand.
GGCATCGGTTTGACTGCGGTGCATGTGGCCGCCTCACTGGGGGCGAGAGTAATTGCAGTGGATATTATGGATGAGCATTTGAGGCTGGCCGCTGATTTGGGCGCCCACGACAGTGTAAATGTTAAGACCCATAACCCTGTGGAAGCGATAAAGGAACTGACACAAGGCGGAGCCGATGTTACTGTAGACGGATTGGGAATAGGAGAAACCTGTCGTAATAGCGTCATGAGCCTTCGAAAGGGGGGAACACATGTACAGGTGGGATTGACCACCGGCGAAGAACGAGGGGAAGTGTCACTCCCCATTGACATGATGGTGGCCATGGAGATTACTTTTCGAGGAAGCATTGGCATGCCACGGTCGGAATATCCTCAGCTCCTGAACCATATTACGGAAAATCGCAATATCGACCCCTCTCGTTTGGTAACCCGCAAGATTAACATCGAAGAAGCTCCACAAGTGCTCCGTTCCATGACTGACTACCAAACCATGGGAATCAACATCATCAATCGCTGGTAGGTGAACCTGTTGACAGTAGTCAGCTATCAGCGGTCAGCTGTCAGCCCTCTGTTTTCAACGTTTTGCATAATTACCTGTATATCAGTTTTGGGTGAGTGTTGTTTTTAACGTAACGCTTTGTTTTTTCTTAACTGATTGTTGATAGCTGACCGCTGATTGCTAACTGCTTTCTTTAGGATGAAGCGTTTCCGCTAAAGTGTTTAAGCTATCCAGGGCGTTTTTGAAATCGTACACTGACAGCCGTTTTTTTATTTGATTGAGTTCGCTCTCATGTCCGATTGCTTTTAACCAAAAATCTCTGACCTTTTCCAGATACTCTTCGGCGTCTGCATCTCCCTCTTCCATCATCACTGCAAGTTCTTTGATTTGATGGATTACATTCACTATATCTTTTTGATCCGCTTTCTTTGGCGCCACTGTTTTCATTTCTTTTGCTTTTTCTTCCAATATGGATATTGCTTCAAGCACCCGATTCAGTTCTTCTTCAGGATCACTTAAGGATGTAAGGGAGAATTCTTTTCCCTGACTCTTCAACATCGCCTCTTTATCCACCAACATGTTATAGAGAGTCTCTGCGCCGATATTCCCTGACGCACCCTTTAATGAATGGATAATTCTCTCCGCCTCGGTTAAATCATCTTTTTCAAGGGCTGTTTTTATTTTATTGGTCAGGCCTGAAAGGTTTCTTTCTCTGAAACCTAATAAAAGTTTCCGATAGGCTTGTTTACTTCCTCCTATCCTATTCAGACCCGATTCGACCGATATGCCGGAAAGTGCCGGAAAGGTTGAGTCATTATCTTCTCTGCTTTGCACAATCTCCTTCATGAAAGCATGAGGGGGCGCTTCATCTTTCTTGGAACCGAGCCATTTTGCCAGAGTTTCATAAAACTTTTCGGGATCTATGGGTTTTGCGATGTGATCACTCATACCTGCATCAAGATATTTCTCTCTATCGCCTCTCATCGTATTGGCAGTAACGGCTATGATGGCAATATCCTTTTTATGTATCTCCCGAATGCGCCGCGTAGCTTCCAGTCCATCCATCTCAGGCATCTGTATATCCATTAGAACCAGGTCATATTCCGATTCTTCCAGAGCTTTAATTCCTTCTTTTCCATTATTTGATGTTTTAACCTCTATGCCAACTCTTTCAAGAAGCTCCCTCATGAGCAACATGTTCACCTCATTATCCTCCACTAAAAGAATTTTTGACCTTGGAAGAAACTTAATGGTTTCATTGTGTTTTTTTATTTCTCTCTCCCCAGTATCTCTTGAGAAAGAGTCGCCCAAAACACTCTTGATCGTATCCATAAGCTCTGACGCAATGACGGGCTTTGATATCACTCCGTCAATTCCCTCTTTTCCCATCATCTCTTCTCTTGCGTAAGACGTAACAATAATGATGGCAGGCGTATAATGGAGTGTCTTGTCATTTTTAATCTGTCTGCATGTCTCAATACCATCCATACCGGAAATATTCGAATTTATAAAAACCGGATTGTATGCTCTTTTCCCCTGTTCATCTCTGAGCATTTCAAGCGTCTCTCTCCCTGAACTCACCAGGGTAACATCAAAATAAAGTCTATGTAAAGCCAGCTTCAGCGCTTCTGCTGAAAATCGGTTGTCATCAACTACTAAAGCCCGCATGCTCTTTAAACTTAAACAAGACAGATCAAATTCTCTCTGCCGGTTATTGTGCCTGCCGAAGGTTGCATGGAATGAAAAACGACTCCCTTTCCCCGGCTCGCTTTCAACACGTAACTCTCCCCCCATCATTTCAACCAGCCTCTTGCTTATGGCCAGTCCCAAACCGGTTCCTCCGTATTTTCTTGTGATCGAACTGTCGGCCTGTGAAAATGAATAGAAGAGTTTATCTATTTGCTCTTTTGTCATACCGATTCCCTTGTCACTGACGGCAAAACGGAGGGTTACCTCATCGTAATTGTCACGTATTAATTCAGCAGTAAGCAGTACTTCACCTCTTTCGGTAAATTTTACGGCATTGGCTGACAGATTGATTAATATCTGTCCCAGTCTCATGGGATCTCCCTTCAATGATTGAGGAACATTGTTGTTTATCAGGAAAAGAAACTCGATTCCTTTTTCACGGGCCTTCAGTATTATGATATTTGACAGATTTTTTAAAACATCGTCAAGGAAAAATTCTACATTTTCCATCTCCAGTTTTCCGGCTTCAATTTTTGAAAAATCGAGAATATCATTTAATATTTGAAGAAGTGATTTGGATGCGGAATCCACCTTATCGAGGTACCCTTTCTGTCTGAGAGTCACATCCGTTTGGAGACAAAGATGAGTCATTCCCATAATCGCGTTCATTGGAGTGCGTATCTCGTGGCTCATGTTCGCCAGGAATTCGCTCTTTGAACGATTGGCCGACTCGGCAGACTCCTTGGCAAGTCTCAAAGCGTCTTCGACCCTCTTTTTTTCCGTTACGTCCCTGAAACTCCAGACCCTTCCGATAATTTCGTCTCCATCTTTTTGTGGTTTGGAGTACCTCTCGAAGAGTTTGCCGTCCTTAAACTCTATATAATCAAAGCTCTCTGCATCGGGTTCGTTGTAAAGTTCTTTCAATTTTACGGTGAATCTCCCGGGACTCTTCAACTGCTGAAGGACAAAATCAATGGCTCTGTTGTCGTTTTTTGATTCCATTATGGTATGAGGAATCTGCCACATATCCATGAATTTTTGATTGTAAGTGACGATGTCCCCGGCTCTGTTAACGGCCAGTATTCCGTCAGCTGTGGAATCCAGAGTCGCCTGTAATAGAGAAAACGCGCTCTTCAGCTCCTTTTCGGCCAATTGCCTCTCCGAAATCTCCTCTTTAAGCTCACGGGTTCTGTCTTCCACAAGGAATTCAAGATGTTTATGAATTCTGGCGTTTTCAATGGATATGGCCATTTGAGAAGAGAGAAGATTTAAAACCTCAACCCTCTCTTCCGTAAAGGCGCCGGCTACCAGTGAGTTTTCCAAATACAAAAGGCCCGTCACTATCCCTCTGTGAAGCAGGGGCATGGAGAGCATGGATTTCGGTAGTTTTTTCTTAACATACTCATCCTGCATAAAACTCCCATCGTGAGTTACGTCATATAAAACAATCTTCTCTCCCGTATAGCTTACATGATTCACTATGGCGTTACAAAGGATCCCTTTGGTTTGCTCACCGACAGGTATGGTGCGAAGCTCTATATTCGGATTTCCCACACTGCCGCCTGCTTCAATAAAGAGCCCGTTATTGTTTTTAAGGATAAGATATCCTCTTTCGGCGCCTGCGTTTTCAATAACCACACTCATCATTTTCTTTAAGAGGCTCGGTAGATCGAATTCACTGGAAATCGTGTGAGATGCCTTCATAATCGATGCAATATCGAGTGTCCCTAAAGTCAGACCTTTATCTCTGTCATAACCCTTAACTTGCTCTGTGGAGAATTTTAACTCACCATAAGCATCTTCCATCCCCTCCATTTTCCGCTTTGCTCCCCATATGGCATAGCACTTATAAGCATCTTCAAGGTACTGTTTTGCAAAATCCTTCTTCCCCAATGACAGCCAGAATTTGCCGGCCAATTCGTTTGCCAGGGCCTCGTTCTGAATAAATTCGTTTTCCATAGTCGATTTAATCGCCTGGTCATAGAAATTCATTGCGTCTGCAATGCGATTTTCTATTCTGGCGATTTCCGCCTCAACGAGAAGGTATTTATGCTGAAAATTTTCCTGGCAGTTGCTTGCCCATATCTCCATTTGCTGCTGGTTTAACATCATCCTTTCCAAATATTTCCCTTTCCATTCCTCTGCCTCTTCGGAAATATAGAGGGCGGCTCTAATCAGGGAATCATAAAAGTTATATTCCGCCATGGCGCAAGTGCCCCGAACATAAACAAGTATTGTTTCGGCTTCCTCTATGGCCTTTAAAGCCTCTTGAAAATCACTATAAAGATAGAGGCATTGAGCTTTTAATATCATAAAATAGCATATGCCGATCACATTTCTGCCGCTGCACTCCTGTATGTAGAATTCTTCGCTTAATCCATTGACATCAAAGGAGAATTTACCGGGTGTTTCTCCCTTTAAATTGGCTATGGCAAGCTGAAAAGCCGTAATGGCGTCCATAGGCATTTGATGTTTGACCTTTTTTACAAAATCCATGTACTTGGAAAGTCTCCGGCTCAACAGGTCAAGCTCTGTTCCCTGATAAAAAAGATTAGCAGCGCCGAAACCAAGGATATAGCCGGAGTATTGAAAATCACCGCACTCCAGTCCGATCTGATATCCATCTAGGAAATGATCCTCACCCTCTCCCATATGCCTGGTCCAATGAAGTAAAAAGGCAATATAGATGAAAATTCCCCTGCATTTTTGCACCATATCACTATAGCTGTCACTCATCTTCAGGCCGAGCATGCAGAACTCATAACCCTCCCTATACCGGCCATAAACAGAACTTAATATATTGGCATAGGTTACATAGGCTTTGGCTGATTCCGGCACATGTCCGTAGGTAAGGGAAATGTTTGCCATCTTGACGGCGATCAGACTATAAAGCTCCGGGAAGGCCATGTAGGCTGTGGGCTGCATGTTCATAAGCACCTTCATGGCCGCTTTCTGTTTCCGGTCCGTCATTTCAGGGGAATCGATTAGATCACCGATCCGTCTGAATCCTAAATTTCCCCGGGTCTCGGCAACCTCGTCATGCAATGCCTCTTTAACCTCCTTTTCATGAAGAGTCACACCAAGAAGTTCCAGGGCCAGTTCACCTGCCCGAATCCCTTCTTCATATTGGGCAGTAACTGTGTACTGGTAGATCAGCAGGCTGTAAACCTCGGACTTGTCTATTGCTGAACCGGTGTTTTCAAGGATCAGGTGTATCATGTTTCGGGAGTTGTCAAAGTCTCCGATCAGATAGTATGCTTCCGCCAGTTCTCTGAATATGGAGTATGTTAGCTCGTAATGGAGCTGCCAACCATTTTCAGGAAGACAATCTCTTCCAAAGACAAAGAGGTGACATGCCGTATGGTAAGCCGTATTTTTCTTGGCCCTTTGTCCTGCCTTCAAATTGAGTTCTGCGAGCTTGATTCTCTCTGACTTATCATGAATCTCCTGTAACCCGATGTTTAAATGCTCAACAATACTGAAAATCATGCGAGGTATATCCTCTGTATTCGTTTTGCTAAGCAGGAGTCTTCCGATTTCCAGGTGAACTGTCTTTCTTTCCGGTTCCGGAATTAGAGAGTATGCGGCTTCCCGCACCCGATCATGGATAAAGTGAAAAAGCTCTTTTGCCTGAAAAATAAGTCCTATGTTTAGCGCGGGATGGAGAGCTGATAATATCCTTTCCGTCTCTTCCAGCCTTACGATGCATAAGGTCTTCACGTCGAAGCTGCTTCCCAGAGACGAAGCGATTTTCAATATCTCCAAGGTATTATGAGGAAGTGCGGTGAGGTTTTGCACCATTAGGTCTACTACATTGTCAGTGGCCTGTAGGCTTAGCACATCTTCCATGTTCCATTGCCAGCCACGGCCATGGGTGTATTTCAACATCTCCTCGTGGTAAAGGGTTTGAAGAAAAAGCTTTACAAAAAAGGGATTTCCCTCTGTTTTTTTGTAAAGTAGTTCGGAAAGGGGAAGTGTTTGTTGGTCAGAGGTATTAAGGGTGTCAGCTATCAATAGATTGGTATCCCCGATGTCCAGCGGCTTCAGCTTGATGGCATTGATATTCCTTCTGTTTTCGATTATCTTTTCCATTGTCAAAGTAAGAGGGTGGGCTCCGTCTACTTCATTGTCCCTGTAAGAGCCAATGATTAGGACATGTTTTAGTTCCGGGTCCGAAGCAAGGAATTCAAAAAGCTTAATACTGGCCATATCCGCCCATTGTAGATCGTCGAGAAACAACAGGAGTGGATGCTCCTCTTTTGCGATAGCCTTTATAAAATTAAAAAAGACCCTGTTAAACCTGTTCAAAGACTCAACCGGTCCAAGCTCCTGAACTAAAGGCTGCTTGCCCACAATCAATTCCAGTTTTGGGATAAGATCGATCATTACTCTGCAATTCCGACCAAGAGCACGGATCAGTTTTTCCCGCCATAGTTGAATTTTATCGTTGCTTTTTCCCAGTATTTGCAATATAAAACCGTCAAATGCCCGAATAATGGCGTTGTAGGCCATGCCTCGGCTGAGTTGCTCAAACTTTCCGGACAGAAAATATCCCCATTTGGCAGTTACAGGCTTTTGAAGCTCATAAACAAGCACCGATTTTCCTACGCCTGAGTAGCCGGATAAAATAAAGACTTCTGAGGCGCCTTTTGCAGCGCGTTCAAAGGCGACAGTAAGGGTACTGATTTCATCCTCTCTGCCATAAAGCTTTTGGACGATATTCAGGCGGTCGGAAAAATCATGCACTCCGATTTCAAATGAATCTATTTCTCCTTTCGTCTCAAACTCGTAAAGACATCTCTCCAGGTCTTTTTCCAAACCCGAGGCATTTTGGTAACGATCTTCAGCGTTTTTGGATAGAAGACGGGCCACAATATTGCTGACCACCTCTGGCATATCGGTACGAATATCACATACAGACGCCGGAGTTTTCGCAATGTGAAAGTGAACATATTCAAGGGTATCGTCCGTCTTAAAGGGGGGAGAACCGGTTAGCATCTCATAAAAAGTGACTCCCAATGAATAAAAGTCCGTGCGGTAATCGACAGGACGGTTCATTCGACCGGTCTGTTCAGGCGAGATATAGGCAAGGGCTCCTTCCGGCATGTTCAGAGTTATGTCTCCTTTCGTCTCTGTCTCCAGTTGGGAGGCTATGCCGAAATCAGTATATTTAATTGCTTTTGTTTGCCTGTTTATAAGGATATTGGAAGGTTCGATACCCTTATGCACAACTTTCTTGTCATGGATAACTTTTAATCCTCCGGCAAGCTGTAAGGAGATAGAAAGAAAATCTCCCATCTCCAGCCCCCCGGCAGGTATTGCTTTATTTAGCCCGATTGCCCCAAAATCCTCCATTACCAAACAGAAACCATGCCGGTATGGTTCAATACCGTAATATACGATAATGCGGTCATCGTGAAACTGACTGCCGATTTTGTATTCACGCTCCAACTTGTGAATATGATTTGCATGTGGAAATTTATCTTTGAGCAACTTAATAATGACAGGTCGGTTATTCTCTCTTGCCATACCGCGGTAAAATACCGAGCCGTTCGATTTATGAAGCTCTGAGGTTATTTCATAGTCAGATAATTTTATCATTATTGAGTTTCTACTTGTTGTTATGTATATCCCTACATCAATTCAGTTGGATTCGTAATATATTATCGGAAACTTTTAGGGGAGGACAGTTTACATTCATTTTGGCGCTGACACCAAGTGGATTTAATCCGGTTGCCCAAACATTTAAAGTGCTTTGAAATGTAAGAAGAGGATGATACCAATTATTCTCATATCCGCCGGTGCTTTCTGCCGAATCTTTAATAAACTACCTATGGGCAACCCATACCTTTTTGCCGTCCGATACTACGGCCAGCTTTAATATCCTTACATACCCCTTCGCTTTCAGCTCCTCCCCATACTCTTTGTTCTCTATCTGCGCCAGCGCCCCCTCAATCGCCTTCTCAGGCGCCTCTTCGTAAAACCCGGTGATGCTCTTCAGTTCCATCACCACGGCAAGCCTCTCCTTCTCTTTCGGCAGCACCAGCACATCGTATCTTCCATAACCCAGTTCCCTGTTCGATGATACCTCATAATTCTTTGACAGATTCAATAAGGCTCCCAGTATAAAAGCCTGATATACAGCCTCAGGGTTTTTCCCTTTTGTGTCAAAAAATGATAGCGTCGTGATAACGAATTCATTGAGCAGTCTTGAAAAGAGCTCTACATTTCCATCTGTCAAGCCCTTTAGCATTGCCTTCAGCTTTCCGCTTTCAAATGACTCTTCCACCCATCCGGATATAATCCCTTCGTATATGTACCTGACTTCCTCGTTTGGGATCAAAAGCTGACAAATAATCTTGTTTCGATCCATTGTCTTTTCCACACATTTCAGGTATCCGCTGAAAAACAAAAGAGAATAAACACTCTTCTCACTCTTTTTAAGCTCCTGAAATGAAATGTTTTCATCTATCACCGATTCAACAGGTTCCTCTTTTAACAGACTCTCCAAATCCTCCCTTAGTTGAGCAGACCCCTCTCTTATCAGTTCCTTAACCAGATCGTTTGATGATGTATTGGCCCAATAGTGCTTTGTCACTCTTTTATTTGCAAAGTTTATAATAGACCAGGGATTGAAAATCACCCTTCCTCCGAAGTCATACCCGTTATACCACTCATTCACCTCATCGAATCTATCTTCAAGATCATATTGCAACAAAAGACTCTTTACTTCTTCCTCTGTAAAACCAAATTTGTCGGAGCATTCATTGTCGAGTATTGTGTATACGTCAAGGTTATTAAGACCGCTGAATATACTTTCCTTCGCCACCCTTAGAATTCCCGTTACCACTCCCTTATATATATATGTATTGTCCTTAAAAGCGCCGCTCAAAAGCCCTCTCATAAAACCAATCATCTCATTGTAATAACCATTCACATAGGCGGAGTGTACGGGCGTGTCATACTCATCTATCAGTATTACAGGGTTAATTCCATAAGCTCTTGACAGCAGTGAGGAGAGCAATCTCAAACTCCCTTCGTACAGAGTCTTATCTCGGTTGTCGTCTGTTATTCTGTTAAAAGCCTTTTGTTCCTGCTTATTTCGTATAACATCTTCTACTCTTTGGCGATGCCTCTCAAACTCTTCAATTATAAGCCACCTGATTTTTGTAAAAAAATCCTCGAATTCATCGCCTTTCAAATCTTTTAATGTCAAGAAGATTACCGGATATTTTCCAAAATGCTCATTCAACTCTTTACCGCTGTCAATAGCGAGTCCCTGAAACAAACGCTCCCTCTCCTCTCTCTCCCCGCCTTCGCAATACTCAAAAAAGTATCTCATCATACTTAAATTCAGAGTCTTTCCAAATCTCCTCGGCCTGGGCAGTAAAATGATTTCGGCGTCTGAATAAATGATATCGCTAATAAAAGGAGATTTATCTACAAAATAGTATCCCCCTTGTCTCAGCTTTCTAAAATCACTTAAACCAATAGGCAGTTTCATTTCATTATCTCCATGAACTCATTATACCACAGAGCCTTTTTTACGGAAAAGATAGATTAAGATTTCCACCATTTGTCGAAATGACATATCAGCCTTGACAGGACAATACCGTTAATGTATATTGTTGACGGCGTTGTATGGCTTGGCAAGCCTTTTAGAAATTCTTTAAAAGTTAATGGCTTTAAAAAGCAGGTCCAGGTTTATCGTACCCCGGTTATCAGTATATTGTACTGTTTTTGTTTTACATTATTACTATGATATCTAAATTACTATGATATCTAAATTACTATGATATCTAATATAATATCTATTTAATAAACGTAACTATTCAGGTGTTAGGCTGAAGAGTTAAGGCTAAAGCAAAAAATAAATAACTTGGGAATATTGGCCAATAAAAAAGTAACGTTCTATCGATATCCCATGTTTTACCTAATAGTCTTCAGCCTTAAGTCTATACAACTAAGTAGTTACAAAAAAAAATGAACATCGACGTATATCATGAAGAATATTAATTACAAAGCCATAAAAATTTTAATTCTTATAATTATGGGGTTTATAGGAAATTTTTTCAGTATTCCTCTGTTCTTTGGCATAGATTTTTTACTTGGCGGCATCGCTGTGTTAATCGTATTACGCATTTACGGTCTGCCGGCGGGCATAACTGCGGCAATAATCACGAGTAGTTATACATATTTCTTATGGAACCACCCATACGCAATAATAATATTTACAGCGGAGGTGCTGTTTGTAGGCTATTCATTACAAAAGAGCCGTAATCTGGTGCTCTTGGAAACCCTGTATTGGCCTTTTATAGGTGCTCCCCTGGTTTACATATTTTACAGTATCGTAATGAATATTCCTTTTCCCGGCACGTTATTAATAATGCTTAAACAGTCTGTAAACGGCATATTCAACGCCCTTGTGGTAAGTCTTATATTGACATATGCCTCAGGGATTAAAATTTTTGCTCGTAAGTGGGTAAGAGACACGATTTCTTTTCAGGACGCATTATTTAATGTCATGGTATCCTTTGTGCTCATACCGTCTCTTTTTTTAATGATTTTGTACAGCAGGTTGGAATTTGACAAGATAAAAAAAGATTTAGTGAATAAGCTTGAAATTGTATCGTCGAATCTTGATATATCTATATCGTCATGGTTTTCAAATAAGTTGATGACAATAACCAAGCTCTCTGAAGAGGTTCGGAATAACAGCCTTGTCCCGTCGTATGAACTTCAAGAAAAGCTAAGAACAGCTAAATTTTACGATTCCGATTTTTATAATATGTATATTGCAAATGAGAAAGCCGTTACAGTCGCTTTCTCCCCACCTAAAAACAATAAGGGAGAGTCAACGATAGGACTAAATTTCTCTGACAGACAGTACTATAAGGACCTTAAAACTACCATGAAACCCATCGTATCTGACGTTTTTATGGGCAGAGGAGGAATATTCGAACCTATTGTCACTATTAGCTCCCCTGTGGAAAGAGAAAATAGATTTACAGGTTTTGTATTGGGAGCACTCAATATCGACTTTATCAGAGAACAAGTTTCCAGATGGTTGAAAAAGACCCATGCTCAGGCTATTGTCGTTGATAAAACCGATATTATTGTCACGGCAACTGACGATACGTATAGACCCCTCGACAAGTTTGACAGCTCTCCGGAATGGAGGGAAGAAGTATACTCCAATGATATTTATAGATGGTATCCGTCAAAGAAATCAATACCTGCAATGCAACAATGGAAAAGTTCTTATTTTGTTAAGAAATCTACAATAGATGAGTTTGGATGGAAACTTATCGTTATGATTGAAGTATCGCCATACATAATCGAATTGTACGACTTTTATATTAAGAGCCTGCTTATAATGTTTCTGCTTATAGTGATATCAGTATTTTTCGCAATGCTGTTAAGCCGTATACAGGTAAGATCTCTTGTTAAATTACAGGAGGTTACGACGAATCTTCCGGAAAGGATAGTACATGGAGAGGAAATTCAGTGGCCCGATGAGTCGGTTAGAGAGATTAATACGCTCATAATGAATTTTAAAGGAATGTCTGCTGCGTTATATAATAAATTCAACGATCTTAACTCTATAAACGAGACACTTGAGCAGCGTGTACGAGAGCGTACCGATGAACTGAACCTTAAAAACGAGGAGTTAAGTCTTGCCAAGGATGAGGCTGAAATAGCAAACAGGGCGAAAAGCGAGTTTCTCGCCAATATGAGTCATGAAATAAGAACGCCTCTGAATGCGATAATAGGCATGACCGATGTACTCCAGGGGATGCCCCATACAGAGGAGGAACAAAGATTTATAAACACAATACATAGAGCGAGCGAGGGTTTGCTGTCAGTCGTTAACGATATCCTGGATTTCTCGAGGATCGAGGCCGGACAGGTGATTATAGAATATGTCTGTTTTGATATATTGGAAATACTGAATAACAATTTTGAAATTATGAAAGTCAGGGCCGAGGATAAAGGGCTGTTTTTAGAGATGGAAATAGACGAAAAAATTCCTCAAAGGTTGTTCGGCGACCCTTCAAAGCTTCAGCAGGTTATGTTTAACCTCACCGGTAATGCAGTTAAGTTTACTCAGTCAGGAAAGGTCACTATAACTGTTGCCGCTGACTTTACCGGTCCTGATGTAATAGGTTTATTGATAACAGTGTCAGATACCGGTATAGGTATTCCCGATGATAAAGTTAAAACGATTTTTGATCGTTTTACTCAGGTTGACCCCTCGACTTCCAGAAAATTCGGTGGATCCGGGCTTGGATTAGTCATATCCAAAGAACTTATTGAGCTGATGGGCGGCAAGATATGGGTGGAGAGTAAGGAGGGGGGCGGAAGCTCTTTTTATATCTCTCTGGAATTAAAAGCCGACCTGTCGTCTTGTAAGATAACGAACGATATTGAATCTCAGAGAGTTGTATCCCTATCTAAAAGTCCTCTAAGGATCTTGTATGCTGAAGACAATGTGGACAACAGACTCCTTTTGCTTACTTTTTTAAAGAAAGAGCCCTATGAAATAGATATTGCGGAAAACGGCGAGGAGGCTCTGAAAAAGTTTATTCACGGCAACTATGACATTGTATTTATGGATATGGAGATGCCGGTGATGGACGGTTATACTGCAACCGGAAAAATACGGGAGTGGGAAAAGGCGAGCAAAGTTGAAAGGACGCCGATAGCAGCTTTGACTGCCCATGCGATCAAGGAGTTTGAGCAGCAGAGTCTCGATGCCGGCTGTGATCTGCATCTATCAAAACCAATAAAGAAAAAAACATTGCTCGCGGCAATAGAGACATTAATAAACCTGGCGAAAGTATAAGATTAAATCAGTTTGTAATTATTCAGCGAAGAGTGTTCATCGACAAACTGTTGGCTCATAATAAAGATAAGGAAATCATGAAGAAGACATTAAGAGGCGTAAAGCATGAAGTTTACTCGACAAACAAGGATGATATTGCACTTTGCCGACACATAGAGAATGTATTAATTTCAGAGGGAATAAAGTTTAAAAATCAGGAATCCCGACGTATCCCCTGGTTGGTCGCTAAAGACCCTTTTGAAGTAGACAAAATTCTCAGGAAAAAAATCGAAGAATTGGGACAGGCCGTATTTGCATTTTTGGACGCTGTACAGGCCTTGTATAAAGAGGAAGAAAGGGTACGGGAAATCTTGGATATTGGCGCTCCCGATGAATTAAGGGGGCTGGATCCGGACAGGGGAATCGTAACATTCAGGCTGGATGTCATAATTGAAAAGGGAAATCTAAAGATTGCCGAAATAGAAGAGGTTTATGGAGGGATCGGTAAGATACATGCCCTTCATAAGGCTTATGGAATTCATTGTAATGCCCTCTATGAAGAGATATCAAAAACAGGGATCGAACGTATCATGATAGATGATCGATGGTCAGAGTATGCCCCTGAACTGCAAATTCTCCGGAGAAAATTAAAAACAGAGTTTGGAATAAATCCGGAAATAAATTATTTATCCCAATACAGGGAGAATATGAGTGGCGTCACTTTACGTTATGCATATACCAGAGACCTTCGTTTATACGATCCCGCGTTAAGGAAACAGATTATCAATGGTAATGTACAATTTATAAACCCTCTGTTTCACGGGTATGCAACTAAAGCAATTTTTTCCGTTTTATTCGATGAGTCACTCAAATACAGGTTGAAACAAAAAATAGGACAGAAGTACTATGATCTCCTGATTAATGGATGCCCGCGGACCAAATTAATAGATTCCCATAGTATCAACGATGTAGAGAGTTTTATGGATAATCGAAAAAAAAGTGTTTTAAAAGTTATTAATGCATCGGGCGATACTGATTATCACTGGGGATCAAAGGGTGTTTTTTTCGGTGATATCAGTAAGGTAAAGTGGGAGGAAACAATCCGTTCTGTTTTAAGAGGTGAAATACCATACAATCCCGATATAAGAGGTGTAAGATATATACTATCCGATCTTGTTAAGAGCGATCGATATGATATTCCCTTTTGGAATCATGTCGATCATAATGTTTCTCTTATGAAAAACGCCCTTATAAGGCTGGAACCGGTCTTTTTTCGTCTTAATGGCCGGGGCTCTCGTCTTGTGGGAGGCATGGCGACATTTGTTAATACCAGCAGAAAGGTGCATTTAGGCAAGCATGCCGTTTTCGCGCCATTGAGTTTTTCCTAGAGTGGCATCCTGTTTATGAATTCAGAATATTTGGAAAAAAAAGGAATATGCGGGATCTGTCCTGCAGGCTGCTGCGTAATTATTACGTATGATAAAGAGGGCAGGCTCGACAGGGTACGTCCTGACGATACATCTCCCCTGGGAATGATATGTAAACTTGGAGAGCACTCAAAGGAGATCGTATATTCAAAGGACCGTCTCCTCTATCCGATGAAGAGAAAGGGGCCAAAGGGTACATATGAATTCAAGAGGATATCATGGGATGAGGCCTATGATATAATCGTTAGAAGACTTAATGCGATAAAAAGAGATTATGGCCCTGAATCCGTTGCTATATATACCGGCCGTGGCAGTTTTGAACAAGGGTTGTGCGATATTTTTCAGATAAAGGGTGTCGATGTATCTACATCCGCCACAAGCGTTCTCTTTCCCTTTGGCTCACCGAATACCTTTGGAGTCGGCGCCCTTTGTTATGTATCTTTCGCCATGATCGCGCCTCATGTCACAATGGGCGGGATGTGGTTGAATATGTTTTCCGATCTGGAAAACTCTCAACTCATTGTAATATGGGGTGCAAATCCGGTTACCGATTGTCCTCCAACCAACATCGATCGAATTCTGGGGGCCCATCGAAAAAGGGGCGCCAAAGTTGTGGTCATAGATCCCAGAAAAACCATGACTGCAAAACTTACAAAGGCCCAATGGATACCTATTCGTCCCGGTACGGATGGTGCTCTTGCTCTTGGTATGTGTTATGTCATCATCAAAGAGGAGTTGTATAATGAGACCTTTGTAAGAGACTGGACACATGGATTCGATGATTTTTCCGAATATGTACAGCACTTCAGACCGGAGGTGGTAGAGAAGATTACGGGAGTACCCGGTAGTACAATTATTTCTCTGGCAAGGGAAATCGCCGATTCCGATGGCGCCTCACCTGTCATGTACAGTGGTCTTGAATATTGTGAAAGCGGCGTCCAGGCCATTAGAGCTACTATAATTCTTTGGGCTCTCTGTGGTCAACTCGATGTACCGGGGGGGCGATGTTTTACTATGAGAGATAATCTTTTTACTGTAAATCGTTCAAAAGATATGGAAAATCCCGATATCGCCAGAGCAATCGGTCGTGACAGATTTCCTCTGTATAGTGAGTATAGAGGCGAATCTCACGCTATTGCCATTCCTGAGTCGGTTTTGGAAGGAAGACCTTATAAAATTCATTCCCTTATTATACATGGTGCGTCGATTATCACCTCCTGGCCTGAATCAAAGATATGGAGAGAAACTTTAAGCCGCCTCAATTTCCTGGTTACAATAGACCGTCAACTAACAGCGGATTCAGCCTATGCAGATATTGTATTACCTGCTACGACGATGTACGAGATCGAGTCATATATGTTATATGGCCCGATTTTTAAAATCAGAGAAAGAATTATAGAACCTGTTGGCGAGTCAAGGAACGACTATTTTATTTTGGTTGAACTTGCAAACCGTTTGGGATATGGCGGTCTTTTTCCCCGGAACGAAGAAGAGCTGTTTTCCCATGTCTTAAAAGGAACTGGATTTACCATTGCAGATGTAAGAAAAGCCGGCGGGGCAATACAGGCGCCGACTGTAATGATGGAGTATAAAAAGTGGGAAAAAGGTCTTTTGCGCAATGACGGAAAACCGGGATTTAATACACCAACAGGAAAATTTGAAATATCTTCGACAATATTTGAGGAACACGGGTATGACCCTTTACCTGTATACACGGAACCGGAAGAAGGCCCCCTGTCGCAACCGGAACTTGGAAAGGCGTTTCCCCTTGTTTTTAATTCCGGGGCCCGTGTAACTACCGATTTCCGGTCTCAACATCACGGCATCCCCGGGCTGCTAAAGGAGCGTCCCGTACCAACCGTTACGATTAACAGGAAAGATGCAGAGAGCAGGGGCATCGAAAACGGCGATATGGTGCGAATCCGGACAAAGAGAGATAAGGTATCGATGAAGGCCTTTGTTACGGACGATATCATTCAAGGTGCAATCGACGCCAATATGGGAGGCGGGGGGCCTGTCGGACCTTTGGAATGGCAAAACTGCAATATTAATGACCTTACAGACATCTCCAGGTATGATCCCATATCGGGTTTTCCCGTTTATAAAGCCCTTTTATGTGAAGTGGAAAGAATGAATCATCATGTGAATCCCTCTGTTATTGATTCCGGTGAAGGTGAAAAAGAGTTGTCGCCATCTTTTAAAAAGGAGATACTCTCTACTATATATTTCGATAATAATGCAACGACTCCCATAGACAGGGAGGTTCAGAAGGTAATTACAGGGCATATGGAAGATTGCTATGGCAACCCGTCGAGCATTTATCGAAAAGGGAAGGAAGCAAAATTTGCCATTGAGTCAGCCAGAAGGATGATTGCCGGACTTCTTAATTGTACGGCGCGACGTATTGTTTTTACCGGAGGAGGATCAGAGGCAAATAATCTCGCCATAAAGGGATTCGCTTTTTCAATGGGTGGAAAAAAGAATCATATTATAACAACTGCTATAGAGCACCCTTCTGTTATCGCTGCCTGTAAATGGCTTGAAAGCAGGGGATTCAATATAACATGGCTTGAGGCGGACAGGACAGGAGAGGTGGATCCCAACCATCTTGAATCGGCTATTAGGGATGAAACTTGTTTAATAAGTATTATGACAGCCAATAATGAAACAGGAACGATCCAACCCATTGATGAACTGGCGGAGATTGCTAGAATGAGAGGCGTTACATTCCATACCGATGCAGTACAGGCGGTTGGTAAGATTCCTGTTGATGTTGAGGCGTCGGGCATTGATCTGTTGTCATTATCGGGTCATAAATTCGGTGCTCAAAAGGGTATCGGAGTTCTTTATATCAGGAAGGGAATCGAGCTCGACCCGCTTATTCATGGCGGAAAACAGGAAGGGGGGCAAAGGGGAGGAACAGAGAATCTTTCAGGGATTATTGGTATTGGAAAGGCTGCCGAACTGGCAATCCGGAGACTGCCTGAAATGAATCGGATACAACAGCTCAGAGATCAATTGGAAACAGGTGTTAAACGTGTCGTATCCAACTCGATATTAAACGGTCATCCCCACAGGCGTCTGCCAAACACATTAAATGTAACCCTTCCGGGTTTTCGAGGGGAATCGATAGTTCTGGCTATGGATCAAAGAGGTATTTCTATCTCATCCGGTTCAGCCTGCCGGTCGGGAGCTCCGGAACCGTCCCATGCGCTTTTGGCGATGGGTCTTACAGATCAGGAGGCTCATTGCGCGCTCAGATTTTCACTTGGAATAATGAATACATCAGAAGAGGTCGATATGACATTATCTGCACTGGAAGAAATTATAGTGGATTCAAAGACGATAGTACAGTTTATCCCCTGCCGATAAATTCTTATTGACATTTACTCTATCGTTATATTAATATTCTTTTATGATTCGTTCCGTTAAAGTAATGTTCGTTAATCGACTTAGAAGCCTGTGGTTTTCAATGCCGCGGCTAAAGGAGTTTTCTGCTTTGTAACATAAGTTCTCGTATATAATAATTCCAATTCAGATCAGAAAGAGGCTGCGGTATTTTACCGCAGCCTCTTTTTTTTACCTAAAAGTGGCAATTAGGTCGGGGACCGAGGGTGTAAAAGCAAGTGCTTAGGCAAGGAGGCCGGCCGATTTAGGCGCAGGCGTAGCAGAGCTGCGTTGAGCACTAAATCGGTGAAGTCCGACGCAGCATAAGTGCTTGATTTTACAGCCGAATCCCGATCTGATTGTCACCTTTTAGGTTACATATTTTTTTGCAGGGAGGTGTATATATGTGTGCAATGCCTTTTACCAAGTACAGGCCTTATAAGTCCATTGAGTTAATGAACAGGCAGTGGCCGTCTAAAGCAATCGCCAGGGCGCCACTTTGGTGCAGCGTTGATCTTAGAGACGGTAACCAGGCCCTGCCTGTTCCTATTGGTATAAACGAGAAGCTGGAGCTTTTTCATTTGCTTACGGATTTGGGATTTAAGGAGATCGAGGCAGGTTTCCCCTCAGCATCTCAAACAGATTTCGACTTTATCAGAACATTAATAGATACTGATGTCATTCCCGAAGATACGACAATTCAGATATTAACGCAAGCCAGGGATCATCTGATTAAAAGAAGTTTTGACGCCTTAAAAGGTATTAAACGGGTAATTGTTCACTTATACAACTCTACTTCCACCCTGCAACGTCGAGTTGTTTTTAAAATGACCAGGAAAGAGATTATAAATCTTGCCGTTAGTGGGGCTGAAGCGATACTGGAGGCGTCAGGGTCTTTAAAAGGCAGTGAAGTGCTTTTTCAGTATTCTCCGGAAAGCTTTACCGGAACGGAACCTGATTTTGCTCTGGATATTTGCGAGGCCGTTCTTGAGGTGTGGAAGCCTGACGTAAAAAGAAAGGTTCTGATTAATCTTCCTGCAACTGTCGAAATGTCTACACCAAATGTTTATGCCGACAGAATCGAATGGTTTTGCAATCATATAAGTAATAGAGACTCGATAATCATCAGTATTCATGCTCATAATGACAGAGGCTGCGCCGTTGCTGCAACGGAACTGGCCTTAATGGCCGGCGGAGACCGTGTAGAGGGAACACTGTTCGGTAATGGAGAACGTACAGGGAACGTCGATATTGTCACAGTTGCCATGAATATGTTCAGTCAGGGGGTGGACCCCAAACTTGACTTTGGGAATATTG
The DNA here is from genome assembly GCA_029001845.1 of Candidatus Magnetocorallium paracelense. Classification (GTDB taxonomy): domain Bacteria; phylum Nitrospirota; class Thermodesulfovibrionia; order Thermodesulfovibrionales; family Magnetobacteriaceae; genus Magnetocorallium; species Magnetocorallium paracelense. The sequence continues at coordinate 88,035 of JAREWP010000095.1, forward strand.
ACAGGGTTAAGGATGTGTATGAGAGATGTACGGGAATGTCCGTCCATCCGAGACACCCCTATGCCGGAGAGCTCGTTTATACTGCTTTTTCCGGTTCTCATCAGGATGCAATCAGTAAAGGCGTTAAAGCATACGACGAAGATGATTTACATTATTGGGACGTACCCTATTTACCTATAGATCCGTCAGATGTGGGGAGGAAATACGAGTCTTTAATAAGAATTAACAGTCAGTCAGGCAAGGGAGGAATCGCCTATATAATGGAGAATTTCTTTGGTTACAGAATTCCAAAAGAGATGCAGCCGGAGTTGGCCGATATCGTACAGGCGATTTCCGAGAAAAGAGGAAACGAACTTTCGCCTGATACGATTTATAATATTTTTGTTCGTGAATATTTGGAAAATGAACATCCCTACGAGTTTATAAGTTGTGATTCGAAAGTAGTCTCTCTTAATGATGGCAAATACACAGAGGTCGATGTTCTCATTGGATCGAATGGCAGTGAGGAGAGAATTTCGGGATATGGTAATGGCCCGATCGATGCGTTTTGTAAGGGATTTAATGAGTTGGATGAGGAGAAATATGAAATTGTCTTTTACAGTGAGAATTCCCTTGAAAGTGGGTCCGATGCAAAAGCCATTGCTTATATCGGAGTGGAGGTCAATAAATGTAAAAGATTGTTTGGAGCAGGCGCAAATACGGATATCATGGCAGCATCGATAAAAGCATTTTTAAGCGCTGTTAACAGGCATAAAACCATTCATCTCAAAGGCAGCCGTCAGATTTAAGCGATCAGCCGGGTAAATTGCAGACATTTGTTTTGATTGTAGTGTTATGTTAAAATAGATAGAATTTTCAACCTGTTTAACAGGTACCTTTGAATTATAAATTAAGAGAAGGGGAGGGTTATATGGAAGAAGATAAAAAAAACGTTAACTTTACCAGATATGTGCTTCTCGGTTCTTTTGTCGGTAGTCTGATAGGCGCCACGGCAGCCATGTTTGCTGTGCCGCAATCTACGGAAGAGAGAAAGCAGGCTTTAAAAGAACTCCAACGGGATCTTTTTAAACCTGTAAAAATGAAATTCGCCGAGCTTGTCGAGCATATTGGCGATACGTTAAAAAGAGCTATCGATGAAGCTGCATCGGAAACAGAGCCTGACAGTGTACAGATAGCTTCCAATGAGATTAAAGAAGAAAGCTGACTGAAAGGTGCTTTTCTTAATCTAAATTAAGGAGATTGTACATGGATACTCAATTGTTTATGTTTCTTACCTTTGGTCTGCTCGTTGTTCTCGTTGCCTTTACAGTTCCTATACTATTAAAGCTCGCTAAATTGCTTAACTCGATAAGTAATTTAATAAAAACAACAGACGATTCGATCAAGCCGATTCTTTCCGAAGTGAATGTGACTATTAAAAATGTAAATAAGATAATTACATCGATAGATGAGATTATAGATGGTGTTAAGGAATTGTCGGCATCCTTAAAAGAGCTTGGCAATTGGCTTAAAAAGCTTGGAGGCTCATTAAAAGACGCTGACTCTCTGGTTGCTAACCTGAAGGGACAGGTTGCAGGCGTAAGCTCGGCAATGAAGACGACTCTAAATGTTTTAACCAAAGTGATTTCAAGAAAGGGAGATAAAAATGAAAAATAACAATAATGATATTTCAGGGAAGTTTCTGTTATTTGTAACTTTTCTTAGCGGAATAGCAGGCTCAGTGGCGGGATTGCTTTATGCTCCTCAATCGGGTAAGAAAACAAGAGAGCAAATTAAGGACACCTATGAAGATGTTAAAGGTAAGATAAATAATGTAGTGGAAAAGATAGATCAGGGCGTTCCTGAGCTTATTGACAAGTTTAAGGACGCCCCTGATGTTGTGAAAAGTGAAATCGAAGATATCTCTAAAGACACAGGTAAGTTATTTCAGGGCGCCGTGCAAAAGAGCACCGATTATTTTAATGAAGTTAAGGGAACAATTGTTTCTTCCTTTAAGGATGGCAGGGAACTCTATTTGAAAGAGACTCAAAAAAATACGGCAACCGGTGAAGGAGAGGAATAATTATCGGTTGTCGATTCTGAGTTTAACTGTGGTTATTTCTGTTATTTCTTTTTGATCTTTGGTTTTATTACCTTGCTGTTACCATGAAAAAGAGGGTCAAAGTAATTTGTAACATTTCTTCTTAATGCCTTAAATACTGTTTTGAAATAGAGTTTTACGGCCCTCCTCCTTGGTTTGTCAGCAATTGCATCTATTACCATTAATTCATCAACCAGGTCGTCTTTACAAAGCCTCTTGCTGGCTTCAATCATGCTTATGGAAGGGCAGAAGCTTGTCCAGGCTATAAGAAAGGATATAAAAATCGATTCCACTTCCAGGTTTTCCTCGGATGTTTTTTTGCTTTTGGCGATTATGTGCTCCAGAAAACCGGGCTCTTTATGCATCATCTCCTTTTCCTGTCTTTTTTCTTCCTTTCTTATCTTGTTGAGATAAGATACTGCGCTTTTATACTCCTTTTCCTCTCTGATCACGAGTTGGTGAAACTCACATTTGGAACAGTTTTTCATTTTTTTTGCGAAGGTCCCCTGCGGTTCGCCTCCGCAGTACGTACCGGCAACTGCCCAGCAGGCTCTGCCGGCATTTTTTCCGCTGTGAAAGCCATCGAATTGTACATTCGTGGCAGCAGGGCAAACACCCATCTTGTCTGTATTCGCTCCACCCGGTTCTCTTCCGCACTTTTTGAACTCCCAGCAGTTTTGCCTGACAGTCTTTTTATTTGAATCTTTTTTCTTTTTTTCAGATTGAACTGTTGCTGTACTCATGATATTACCCCCGTTCAGGGCCTTATAAAGGCTATTGTGAGTAAAGTGTTCGCTTATCCTGTTGCTGTATCCGGGAATCAGAATTGAAAACTGTTTTTAACCGGAGAGAGTGAGAACTTGCTGTGATAGAGTTCTGAGTTGTCAATTCAACTATTCTATCATGTTGTAACAAACAGAGTCAATGCATTGATTTGGCATCTCTCCTGTAAAATCTGTTCTTCATAGAGGATTGTAAAAGAACATCCGAGCACTATGCCTTAAATTTTTCTTCCTTTACTAAAAATTTTCCATCTTTTATCGTTACTTTTCCCGTTATGCATACCGGATCGTGCTGGAAAAAGAGTGTCCAATCCTCTTCAACTGCTTTTCCCAAAATATTTCTTTTTTCATTTACTGTTAACAGTGGTTGGAGATCGTAGGACATTATATATGGCATTGGAATGTGGTGAGCTGTGGGGAGAAGGTCTCCTGAGTAAAAAAGCGTATTTGATGAGTCCTGTATTTTAAAAAGCTGTTGACCGAATGTATGACCATTGAATACCATAATTTTTATTTCATCATCGAATTGGGTTTCTCCATCGATAAATCTTAATAATCCCTCTTTTATAAGTGGTTGAAAGTCTTTTTGCAGGAAGCTTCCCCTGTCTTTGTCGGAAGGATTAAGCGCCCATTCATACTGGTTCTTTTGTATATAACAGTTGGCATTGGGAAATGAAGGGATTAACTTATCCTTTATATATTCGGTACAGCCTCCTGCATGGTCAAAATGGAGGTGCGTTAAGAAGATGTCTGTTATTTCTTCCTTATTAATTTTAAGTTCTTTAAGAGATTTTGTAAGTGAGTGCTCTGTTGTGTCAATTTGATAGATAATCCGGGATTTGTCATCCCATTTTTCTCCCATGCCTGTGTCAATAAGAATTTTACGCTTTGAGGACGTTAGCAGCAGGCTTCTGGCTGCAAGAGGAATCTTGTTGGATTCGTCGGAAGATATCCTTTTATTCCACAAGGCTTTGGGAATAATTCCGAACATCGCGCCGCCGTCGAGATGAAAGTATCCGGTATCAACCGTATGTATTGTATATTTACCGATTTTCATAATATACTCCGAAAAGAAACTGATGCTCCTTCTAACAATTTTCATGCTTTGTGGTGATTCGGTGGATCATAGACTTTACCTCGAAAATCACTGGTCATCTCAGGCGTAATGAATATCTGTATTAACGGCGACTTCGTTGCTTATTGTAAAAATATCGCTTAAATCGAGATCGTGAACATTGGAGCGACCGTTTATTCTTGCCAGAGTTTCCAATTCCTCTCTGGTCAGATTGTAAAAGTTCTCAAAACGTTTTCGAGACAACTCGACAGACAGTCGGGCTCGCAATTCAGGGTCCTGAGTAGTAATACCGACCGGACATTTGCCTGTGTTACATATACGATATTGTTGGCAACCGATGGCGATAAGCGAAGATGTTGCAAGGGCGACGGCATTGGCGCCCAGGGCAAGGGCCTTGGCAATATCCGTACTGTCTCTGAACCCGCCGCAGACACAGAGAGTTACAGGGCTGCCTTTATCGCCTAAGTAACGTCTGGCTCGTCTGATCGCGTAGATAGGCGGAAGGCAGACGTGATCTCTAATATAAGCCGGTGCCGCGCCGGTGGAACCGCCTCGGCAATCTATTGTTATAAAATCGGGTCCTGTTGCAAGGACATATTCCAAATCCTTCTCAACGTGCCCGGCGGCGAATTTGATCCCCACAGGTTTTCCATTGGAGAGGGTGCGCAGTTTGTCTACCATGGCCTTCAAATCCGACTGCGAATTAACGGCAGGTTGCCGATTTGGAGAGATAAAATCCTGACCTTGCGATAATTTTCTGATTGCTGCTATTTCAGGGCTGATTTTTTCCGCAGGGAGATGTCCCCCCATCCCCGGTTTGGCAGCCTGCCCGAACTTTATCTCTACTGCTTCCGCTCTGCTTATGGCCTCTTCATCATAGCTGAATTGTGCGGTCCCCACTTCATAGATATATTTAGATGCTGATTTACGTTCTTCTGGATGCATTCCTCCTTCACCGGAACCTATTGCCGTTCCAACGGCAGTTGCTCCTTTCGCCAAAGCAATTTTCGCCTCTATGGAAAGGGCGCCAAAGGACATATGGGAAACAAAAAAAGGAATGTCCAGAACAAGAGGCTCTTTTGCCACGGCGCCAATAACGGTTTTCGTGGAAACAGGATCATTTTCGTTAAGAGGAAATCTGCTGAACTGCGCGCCGCGAAAAAGAATCGTGTCCAGTCCCGGAAAGGGCTTTCTCGTTCCCATTGGTGAAATGTCACTTTTGCCTGTTACCGAAAGCTTTTGAATAAGGGAGTATTTCTCCTCTATCTCGTACTCCGGGCGCGCCCACTGAGAAAGATAGTTGTGTAGATCGTGTCTCTGCTGAATGTCCTTTCTTTCCTCTTTCTCGTTTCCTATCTTGATAAACTTTTCCGCTGACGCACTGCAAACAGGGCAATTCACCGGGGCGGTGTCTCCTGTTACCTCATGGTTACAGACCGTACATCTCCATTTCATTGCTTAGCTCCTTTATTTGCTGAATTCCGATTCGGTGTATCGCAGGGTTCAAGTCCGCCTGCCGGCAAAGAAACGGTAAAAGTCGTTCCCTCGCCTTCTTTGCTGATACACTCGATCTTTCCTTTATGTCTCTTAATGATCCTTTCTGTTATGGACAAGCCCATTCCTGTACCTGATCCCACAGGCTTTGTGGTAAAAAACGGATTAAAGACCTGCTTACGAATCTCTTCGGACATCCCTTTCCCATTATCGTTTATTACAATTATAATATGACCGCTTTCTTTATCGCATGTTGTCTTTAATCCGATGACACCGTTGTCGTCGATTGCATCGACAGCATTATTGATTATATGAAGAAGGCATTGATTGATCGCATTAGAGGCGCACTCGATTTTAGGGATATCTGCATAGTTTTTAATAAATTGTATTTTCCTGTCAACCGGTACATTTACAAGTTCGGCGGCTTCGTCCAAACTTCTGTTTATATCTAACTGTCCGAAGCTCTCTATGTCGAGCCTGGAAAAACTTCTTAAACTCTTTATGATACTTTCAATCCTGTCTATTCCCCTGAATATTCTCTCCCCCTTTTTGATAATCCCTGCATTCAAGTTAGCAAGATTCATCTCATGCAGGTACTTTGTGTGCTCTGTCGATAGGGTCTCTTGATTGAGTTCATTTTTTATTACATTCATTGAGTCGAGTATACGAACGCTGTCTTTTACAAGAGATTTTACCGTACTTTTTAGAAAACCGAGAGGATTGTTGATTTCGTGGGCTATGCCGGAGGCCAGGGTTCCTATGCCTGCGACTCTGTCCATCTCAAGGAGCTCCATGTCTTTTTCCCTCAGCTCTTCGATCTTCTCGCTAACCTTTTTTTCAAGACTCCTGTTGAATTTTTCGAGGGTTTCTGTTTTCTTTCTCAGTTCAAGGATCAGAGTGTTGTCCGTTTCTCGCAACCTCTTATTTATAGCTTTCAGAATATTGTTGGCGCAAACAGGTTCATTAGAGAACAAATTCCAGAAATCGTTGTTGTAAATCACTCCTATCAGGGTATCGGTTTCGGCCTTTGTCGTGGCCATTCGTTTCATATTGTCATCTATAGTCGCCATTTCTCCTACAAAGCTGTTTTTTTCTACCGTTGTAAGCAAAACCTCACTGCCGTTGCTTTCCTCTATATATACTCCCACAGTCCCTGTCAGTACAAGTACTATAAAGCTGCCGGCTTCCCCTTTTTTGAAAATAACGTCTCCGGCCATGATCTTTTTTAGATGGACAATATCCGTAATGTCATCTATTTTTTCATGAGCCTCGAAAATAATGTTGGATTTTAATAATTTAAGAACTTCATCTCTGTTCATAGCAATTACTTTCTGATGATTCGCAGACCTCTTCAATATGCAACATCTCCCAGCCTGAAAAGAGCAGGATAATTTTCTTTAGTTCACTCCCTGCCATTATTCTCTCTACTCTTTTGTCACCGCTGTAACTGTGCAACTGTTTCCTTGCCTCTTCGACTTTTTTCTCCTTTAACTTTTCGGAATACTCCGCTCTCTTTATATACTTAAGTTCCACCAGATAGCCGAATCTTATTCCCCTATGGGTCGCTTTAAATGGTTCCAGTAACATGTCGGTATAGCCTTTGTTCGTCTCTGCTTCGCTTTGGATTATATAGTGATCCGTTATGTTCAGCCAGGCAAGGAAAAATCCCGTTATCACCTTCTCTCCGCTTAGATAATCCCTTATTCCTGTCTGCTTTTTTATCTCATTTCCCAATAAATCGAATACATCTTCCCACTTACCTTCATAGGCCATGAGCCTCATCAGATTTCTGAATCGGTGTATATCCACTTGAAACTTACCGGTATCTGAATAACCTTCCCGCATATATTCGCAGTAAAGTCTCTTTACCACCTCATTGGGGATTGTAAGAATCGACTCGTCATGTTCAACCCTGTTAATTGTCAATAATCCGAGAAAAAAGAGCAGAGAAACGAAATTTTCCGGATAATTCAGCTTCTCTACAGGAAAGCTTATGTTTATACTGCTATATATCTCTTTCTCCTCAATTACCTCTTTCAATCTCCCGAAATTCCCATTAAATTCTTTATCTGTTATTACCAGATGCCTCAGCTTCATATAGTCTGTTTTTGCATTTTGATCTATTAAATTATCAGGCATCTCTCCTGATATCAGGAAGCTGTCTATATAATATAAAACCATATCCGCATTAAACAGCTTAGAGTCCGATTTGTTGGAAAATCTGTAATTGTTGTACCATCTGTTCATTATCTCATAATGATATTCAGTATCTCTGTCCATTACGCCGTTTTCGCAATAATAGCTTATGATTTCCTTTACCTCATTACCGGTGAATCCCATAAGTTCGTTAAACTGTCCACCCATGGTTATATTCTTGCCTATATTGAAACAGCTCGTTACGTCATCCATTGTTAAAGGAGATACGCCGGTTATAAAAAGCCTCCCCACACCGGCTCCTTCCTCTGTGGTTCCTACTTTGAGTACATTAAAGAAGTGTCTGAAAAATCCCTCGCCATGGGTCAGTTCCATATACTTCTCTTTGCCTGACTGTGATAAAATAGTGTTTGCAAAGTTGTCGTACTCGTCTATCATCACATATACCTTTAGTCCCTTCATCTGGGCGTAATTAAAGAGAAAATCGAGCTTTGAACTGCATGACCCTTTTTGATCCATATTGATGTAATAGGAGTTGTCCAATATTTCCCTGTATTTTTCTCCGAATTTATAGAAGGCCGTATTACAGTGATCTTCAAAAGATATCTCAACTTTCGATAAGGCGGGATTCACAGCGGAGAAATTGAATCGTAAAAGGAGATATGAGTTTCTCTCAGGAGTTGTATGATGATGTATATATGTGCCTTTAAAGATCGTATTGAACTGATCTTTCCTGTAAATATCGTAGTAGCATGCAAGTACGGCCAGCCAGAGGGACTTGCCGAATCTTCTCGGCCTGACAAGGAAGAGAAATTCTCCGGCCCTCTCGATGACAGGGATAAATCGGGTTTTATCCACATAATAGCGGTTTTTCTCCCGGATATATATAAAATCCGCTAACCCGTAAGGAACACGTTTAAGTTCATCTCTGTTTTTACTCATCTCTGTTTTATAACGTTACAGCACTACATATTTTGACGGGATTCACTGGATGAAACTGGTCGTTGCTCCGAAAATAGATGAATGAGTACCGGAAGCAGCAGCAATGTCCTGCCAAAACAAGCTGAAACTCGTAAACTCAAACACCACCTGGTTTTGTCAGGACATCACTGCTGCTTCTAACGATTTTTATGCTTTGTGGTGAATTTCAATTTTAAATAAAAAATATGACATCATCGATCTTGCAGCTCTTTCAGCGCTTTTTGAAGATTATTTCTCGCCTCTAAAAAATCCGGTTTTAAAGATAAAGCATTTTTAAAGTTTTTAATTGCATTATCAAAGTCTCCTGTGGATGCATAGGATGCAGCGAGATTGTTATAAGCGAGATAACTGTTTGGTTTTAATCGAATCGTCTCTAAATAATATTCTATGGCCTCTTTGTGTTTTCCGCTGTCAGCCATTAAAATACCGAGGTTGTAGTTGATAATTTCATTGTCACGATCAATGGATAAAGCTTTTTTAAAATATGTTATTGCCTTATATTCCTTTCCATGGCTTGCCATAAGAGAGGCCAGATTGATGTATGCTTTTACAAATGAAGGGTTTATGGCAATCGCCTTTTTAAAATAGAGAGATGCCTTTTCAGGGAGAGCCATTTTATTGTACACAAGGCCGAGGTTGTAACAGGCCTTATACTCTGTTGGGTCTTCATTTATCAGCGCTGTAAAGATAGTGGACGCTTCGGTAAACTTTCTCTGCTCTGTTAATGTAATACCAAGATTATTAAGGGCTTCACGATAATCTGGTTTTATTTTTAACGCCTCTCTCAGCCTGGACTCCGATTGATAATAGTCTCTCTTTGAAGCATAGGCTATACCCAGGATATTTCTTGCCTTATAACTCTTTGTATTTAATTTTGATGCATTTGTAAAGAGGGTAATATCGTTTTCCCAATACTTTACCTGTACCAGACTGATCACTCCCAGAAGGGTGATCATTAATGAGGGTGTAAGATATCGGTTGCTCTTTTTTATAACCAGGCAGAACCAGGCGAAGGTAAGAGAGACGCCTAACATGGAAATGTAGAGGTATCTGTCTGCAGTAGTGGAAATCTCCTGGTATGGAAAAGGTATGAGACCAAGAACGGGAGAAAGTGCAGTAATAAAAATCAGTAAAGATATCGTTACTATTCTTTGCCCGGTTATAAATATGCCGATTATAAGCGCTATTGCCGCCAGGGGAGTAAAAAAAAGCCAGGGGCCGGTAAGTATGTATTCCGGCGTTCTTCCGTAATCGGGCGTCAGGGACAGAGGCATAATGAGCTTGAAGATGTAAAAAGTGATTGCATCAAGGGCTATAAGGGGTCTGGCCGGAAGGGGGGGGATAAACTCCATGATTCTGTCAGGTTGCAGCGATATATTGAATATTGCAAAGAGAAACGCCATAACGATCCAGGGGAGTAAGTTCTTTATGGAATCGATGATCTTTCTGTTGAACGCCTTTGTCGAGATTATCAGAAGGATGACAGGCGTAATTACAGATGAAGGCTTTGCAAGTATAGACAAGGTAAAAAAGAGTAAAGCCGGTGCATAATGCTTTTTATCGAATCGTAAAGGGCCGGTTTCACCGACAGAAGATTTTTTTAAATAGAGGATATATAAATATGCTGACATTAAAAGAAGGCAGCCTGAAAGGAGGTCTTTTGTTCCTGTAATCCAGACAACGGGCTCGATTTGTACAGGATGTATTGCAAAGAGTACGGCGCCGAATGCTGCTGCTATGTTGACCGATGCATCGTCATTGTCTTTAGTTCTTAATTTTTTAAGCAGCTCTTTGATAATTGTAAGTATAAGTAGTGTGTTGAAGATATGAATTGAGATGTTCAGGCAGTGAAAGAGTAAGGGAGATATCTTTCCGCTGTCGTCAACAATGTTCAGTTCCCCTGAAAGACGGGATACTCCGGACCAAAGCGTGTAGGTCAATGGTATATAGAGTTTTCTGTACGGCTCTTTCCACAATTTCAGTATTTTTTCAGACGAGTGTGGGGAGAGATATGGATTATCCACGATATTCAATCTGTCGTCCCAGTGGAGGAAGTCAAAGGAGGCCGCCGGCCAGAAAATGACCAGGACAAAGAGTACCGTTAAGATTCTTAACTGTAACAGAGACGGGGTGTAGATGGTTTTATTCTCCTTGAATTTTATCACTAATTATAGCACAGTGTCATTAACTTAAAGAGTAAAGCACCTTTCGCCTTCATCGACAAAACTCCAAAGGTTCCGCTTCTGTGGGAAGGCGCTTCGCACCTTAAGTTAATGGTATTAAATTATAGCACAAAAACCAGAGAGTTCGTAAAATTCATTTTTTATCGAGAAGCATCCATTCTCCGGTCTCCCAGCTCATCTTTTCATTTAATTGAAAACTGTTTTTGTAGGACATGGCAGGGTTTTCTTCAATATAGTAACCAGGGTAGTAGTATTTCAGGTCAAGTTCGGAGGCATGGGTTATTTCTTTTATAATGCTGAAAATACCCGGTTTGAATCCTGTGTATTTTGTTTTATAAATAAAATATACACTGCTTAATGCCCTGTTCGATATATCTAAATAACCGACGGCAAACAACTCACTTTCGTAATAAAACTCCGACTGCATGGAGTGGCAGGAGGTCATATAAAATGATTGAATAAACTCGTTAACCGAGGTTTCTCTGTTAAATCTGTTTAGGGAGTGATCTCTGTATATCTCATATATCTCTTCAGAGAATAAAAGCGGCGAAAAACTGACGGAAACAGCGGCGTTTTTTCTTATAATTCTTCTCTGGCTCTTTGAGGGTTTGAATTTGTCAACGGGAATCCTCAGAGGAATGCAATCACGACAGTCTTCGCATACAGGTCTGAAATAATAAATCCCGAATTTTCTCCATCCCCTTTCCAGAAGAATGTCCAGCTCTTTCCTGCTTACATCGGATGCATAGAAGTAATTAAACCTCTGAATTTTTCCTTCAAGGTAACTGCATCTGTCAGGTCTGGTAAAATCCGGCATTTTGAGTATTTTCATCGTTAAAGGGCCTCTTAAAAGAAATGTCGCAGCCAGGGGAAGCTTAGGGACAGTCCCTTATCTTAGGAGATTATCGAACTCCCTTTTAAAATGGTTAAGAGTACTGTCGTCGAAGATGCAGAATTCCACGACATTCAGAGTGGAATCGATTCTTTCTGTAAGATACTTCAGGCTTTCTCCAACAAGAATTTCAGCGCATCTCTCCTTTGGAAAGCCGAATATGCTGGAACTTATGGCAGGCATTGAAATACTCTTGAATCCTTTTTCCTCCGCCAGTTTCAAAGAAGAGATAACTGCATTCTTTAATTTATTGTCTTCGTCGCCTTCACCCATTCTTGGCCCTACGGCATGTATAACAGCCTTACAAGGCAGGCTGCCCGAACATGTGACAGCTGCCGAACCGGTAGGAACATGGCCGATTTTGTTGCTCTCCTCCTGAATGATATTTCCACCCTTTCTGACAATTGCGCCCGCCACTCCTCCGCCGTGTTGTAAAGCGGAATTGGCTGCATTGACAATGGCATCAACATCTCTTGACGTTATATCGCCCTTTACGAGCCTTAGATTTTTATTCCCTCTTTGTTTTTCAGCTATAACTTCCATTTGTTCCTCCTTTGATATCTCTTTCTTTCTTCCACACAAAGACAGAGAGAAAAAAAGATAAAAATGAATCTGATAGTTCATATGATTTAAAATATACTATGAATATCATGGTCAAAGTGGCATGCCCGTCTCCATGCACGAATAGAGAATCCCTTTTTCGTTAGTATAGCACAGAGCCTTTTCTCTTGAATAGCAAAGTTTTCCGGATAGGCTTTTTGCATTGACAATAACTCACGAATTTTGTTTAAATAAATATTTTTAGTTCCTCATTCTCGGAGGTGAAGTCGTTGAGTTGCTTAGATTTTAAGAATGTAAAAAGATATTCTCTTTCAGACAGAAAGAGCAAGGTATGCTTGCCCGAGCATGGACATGTTTATGAAAAGGGACTTGATTTTAAAGGCTTTCTCGGATTGTTGCCTGAAATACTCGCCGGATCTGATTTCAGAAAAGTAGTGGAGGCAATTGTCAGGGCGAGAAAGAATGGCAGGGCTGTTATATTGGGAATGGGTGCTCATCCTGTCAAGGTCGGACTGTCTCCTTTGATTATCGACTTAATGAAAAGAGGAATCATTACAGCTCTTGCTGCTAACGGCGCTACTATTATTCATGACTTTGAGCTGGCTTATACCGGACACACTTCTGAAGACGTTCAGGAGGAATTGCAAAAAGGAACCTTTGGAATGGCCGAGGAGACGGGTGTTTTTATTAACAGGGCTATCACAGATGGTGTAAAAAAGGGATACGGTATAGGAAGGTCCCTTGGAGAGTTTATTCACAATAGCAACGATTGTAATAATAAGGAGATAAGTCTGTTCGCCGCCGGAGCGGCTTTGGGTATACCGGCAACCGTTCATGTCGCAATCGGGACAGATATCGTTCATATGCACCCCGAGGCTGACGGAGGCGCCATCGGAGAAGGGAGCCTCCGAGATTTCAGACTCTTTGCTTCAAAGGTGGCAGAGCTGGAGGGAGGCGTTTATATCAATCTTGGTTCAGCGGTGATTATGCCTGAAGTTTTTTTGAAAGCCCTGACTCTGGCAAGAAATACGGGGCAGAGAGTTTTTAACTTCACTACTTTGAATATGGATTTTATACGACACTACAGGGCCTTTGAAAATGTAACGAAAAGACCGGTAATACCTGAGGGCATAGGAATTACTCTTGTCGGCCATCATGAGATTATGTTTCCTCTGTTGATTGCTGCGATTATAGAGAGTATGTAAGTAAGGGTTTCTTATTCTTACTCAATGTCATTAACCTAAGGTGCTTTGCTCCTTAAGTTAATGACATTGTATTTTTACTTATAATCTCAATCTCATTGATTAAGATTATGAGTAATAGTAAGATTGTGAGATGGAGAGCAGAAGATTGATTGAAGAATCGTCTAAGTATATTATGAACACATACAGTCGATTTCCCGTTGTCCTGGAAAAGGGCAGGGGGGTGAATATTTGGTCTGTCGATGGTAAGAGATATACGGATTTTTTTGCAGGCCTTGCAGTCAATGTCCTGGGTCATTGCTACCCCAGGCTGGTCGTGGCGATGCAAAAACAAACTCAGAGGTTGATTCATATCTCCAACTTTTACCATAATGAAATGCAGATAAACTTTGCTCGATTGCTCGTAAAGAATTCTTTTGCCGAAAAAGTTTTTTTTTCTAATTCCGGCTCTGAAGCGAATGAAGCGGCAGTTAAGCTGGCAAGGAAATATTCAAAAGAGAAAATCGGATATGAGAAAAATGAAATTATTACCACACTTAACTCATATCACGGCAGAACTCTTGCCATGACGTCGGCTACCGGGCAAAATAAAATACAACAGGGATTCGAACCTCTTACACCGGGTTTCAAATATGTCCCATATAACGATATAGATGCATTGTCAGATGCTGTTAACGAACGGACATGCGCAATAATGCTCGAACCGGTGCAAGGCGAGGGAGGCGTTATCGTACCTTCCCGAGAATATCTGCCTGCTGTAAGAAAGCTTTGCAACGAAAAGGGGGTACTCCTTATACTCGATGAGGTGCAAACCGGTATGGGCCGTACCGGCAAACTCTTTGCTTATGAGCATTTTGGAGTCAGGCCGGACATTATGTCTCTTGCCAAGTCTCTTGGCGGGGGAATGCCTATTGGCGCAACACTTGCTACTGAGGAGGTTGCATCGGCCTTTTCCAGAGGCAGCCATGACTCTACTTTCGGTGGAAATCCCCTTGCCTGTGCAGCAGGCATCGCTACTTTGGAGTCAATTCTGGAAGACGGCATACTTTTACAGGAGTGTATGAGAATTGGAGGTTTTTTCATGGAATCTCTGGAAGGTTTAAAGAGTAAGCATCCGGATATAGTAAGCGATGTGAGGGGACTCGGCCTTTTAATCGGCATGGAACTTAGCAGAGGATGTATGGAAGTCGTACAAGCCTGTTTTGAACGTGGTTATCTTATAAATCTTACGGGAAACAACACATTGCGTTTCTGCCCGCCGCTGATAGTAACAAAAAACGATATCAAAGGTTTAACATCGTCGCTTGACGAGGTGCTTGGGAGGTTGTCATGAAAAAGGATTTTTTAACTGTCTGGGATCTCTCGTCAAAGGAGATCTCCTTATTAATCGAACGTTCTCTGGAACTGAAGAGGGGCGGAGATAAATTCGACAATTTCCCTTTAAAAGGCAAGAGTGCAGGCCTTATATTCGAAAAATCCTCAACAAGGACAAGAGTGTCTTTCGAAGTCGCGATTTATCAGTTGGGAGGACAGCCGATATTTTTAAACAGCAATGACATTCAGTTAAAAAGAGGAGAATCCGTCGCTGATACGGCAAGGGTGCTCTCCGGTTACCTCGATTGTATAATTATAAGAACCTATGCCCATGAAAGGATTATTGAATTCGCAGGAAATTCTTCCGTGCCTGTTATAAACGGACTCACTGACAAACATCATCCCTGTCAGGTACTGGCGGACATTATGACGATAAGAGAGAAACGAGGAAAATTCGAAGGCGCTTCCGTCGCCTATATAGGAGACGGTAACAATGTGGCCAACTCTCTTTTGGAGATATCCTCTCTCCTGGGTATTCATCTGATCATCGCCTGCCCCGAAGGGTATGAACCTGATGCCGAGGTTTTGGACAGAACAAGAAGCACCGGTAAGAACGAGATTATTCTTTTGAAAAATCCGAAAGAAGCAGTAGGGGCTGCCGATGTTATTTATACGGATGTGTGGATCAGTATGGGTGATAATGAATCAGACGTAAAGAAGAAGGAGAAGTTTAGAAAATATCAGATAAACGATGAACTTTTGTCATGCGCAAAGAGGGATGTTATTGTACTACACTGTCTTCCTGCACACAGGGGGGAGGAAATAACATCGGAAGTATTGGACGGACCAAAAAGCGCTGTTTTTGATCAGTCGGAAAACAGGCTTCATACACAAAAAGCGTTGCTTGAGTTATTAGTCGCTTCCAAAGAGGATTAAAACTTAGATAATAATCGATGTAAAGTATACCAACACAGGAGGACCAGGGTGTAATGTAGAAAGAGTATCAAATGTCGAATGTCGAACAGGGAATAACGAATGTAGAAGGAACGTTTTTTGTACTTTCATTATTTATGATTCCCTCTTCGATATTCCTTAGTGATATTTATTTTTACACTCCTCTCTTCTCCTCAAACACTATGGACACGCATCAACAACATAACACACCACCCGATAAAAATTCTTTGAAAGTAATTCCCCTTGGCGGAGTGGAAGAAATCGGTATGAATATGACTGTCTTCTCCTGTGGGGACGATATGATTCTTGTCGATGCGGGGTTGATGTTTCCTGATGACAGTATGCCGGGTATAGATTATGTAATTCCCGATTACTCCTATATCCTCGATAACAGAGAGATGTTGAAGGGGATCATAATCACCCACGGTCATGAAGATCATACAGGCGCTTTACCTTTTCTCCTTAAAGAAATTGGTGATGTTTGTCCGATTTATGCGACATCGTTGACATTGGGTCTGATAAAGGAGAAACTCAAAGAACATAAGCTCGACAATATCGTACTTAACAGGATTAAACCACGTGATATTGTAAATCTGGGCTCCTTTACGGTTGAATTTATAAGGGTAACTCACAGCATTGTCGATGGTGTGGGGCTCGCGATAATTACACCATTAGGTAATATAATACATACCGGCGATTTTAAGCTGGATCCCACTCCCGTGGACGGCGATCTCATGGATTTTCTCAGGTTTTCGGAATATGGCGAGAGAGGCGTCCTGTTAATGCTGTCTGACAGTACAAATGCAGAGAAAGGCGGCTTTACTTTTTCAGAGAAAGAGGTACGCAGAGCTTTTGAAGATATTTTTTCCAACTCCCTTGGCAGAATAATAATCGCTACATTCTCATCCAATATACATAGGATTCAACAAGCGATAGACGTGGCTGCTCTATACGGGAAAAAGGTGATTCTCTGCGGCAGAAGCATCGAGTCCAATGCCAGAATTGCTCTGGATACAGGTTATCTGAAAATTCCTCCCGATACATGGGTGGGACTTGACGAGATAGATGCTCTGAAGCCTGAAGATACCGTAATAATAACAACAGGAAGCCAGGGAGAACCCATGAGCGTTCTTTCCAGAATAGCCGTTGGCGAACATAAACAGATAAAGGCTGTAAAAGGAGATACCGTTATTATTTCCGCAAAGATGATTCCCGGCAACGAGAAAGCGATCGGCAGGATCATAAACCATCTTTTCAGAAGAGGGGCCGATGTGATATATGAAAAGGTTTCCGAGATCCATGTGTCAGGACACGCCTCAAAGGAAGAGTTGAAGCTGCTTTTAAATATTGTAAGGCCGAAATATTTCATGCCTGTTCACGGCGAATACAGGCATCTCATATATCATGCCAAGCTGGCTTATAAGATGTCCATACCTGAGGAAAATGTCTTTATCATGGACAACGGCGACGTTTTGGAGATTACAGACGAGAGAGCCGCTGTTGTATGCAAAGCGCCTTCAGGGAGGATATTTGTTGACGGAAAGGGCATTGGAGATGTGGAAGACTTGGTGTTGAGAGACAGGAGAAAGCTATCTTATGACGGAATCGTTCTTGTACTTGTTTCGGTTAACAGAGAAAGCGGTGAGGTAATGCCGGGCCTTGATATTATTACCAAAGGCTTTGTCATTGAAGAAGAATCTCGGGACTTTATAGATGATGCAAAGTGCGTTCTTTTAGAAGTGATTAAAAATCTCGACGATGAGGTCATCAGAGACATGCCGATGTTACAGGCCAGGATCAGATCGAAGCTTAAAAAATTTATTTATAAGTCCATGGAGAGAAGACCCGTGATTGTTCCGTTCGTGATGGAAACCTGATATGGATACTGAAATAATCAGGGCCATAATTCTTGGAATCGTACAGGGGATTACGGAGTTCTTCCCTATAAGCAGTACTGCCCATCTCATACTTTTCCCATGGTTTTTCGGTTGGGAGGGCAGGGTGGATACACTCTCTTTTGACATTGCTCTTCATACAGGCACTCTGGCTGCGATTGTGATATGTTTCTTTAAAGACTGGATAGAAATTCTAACAAAAAGACCAAAGCTTCTCTCCCTTCTGATTCTTTCTACCATCCCCGGTGGTTTGTGCGGTTTTTTCTTTGACGATCTTGTAGAAACTACCTTGAGAAGTCCCTTGATTATATCAATAAGTCTGACAGGCATAGGAGTTTTTATGTTTCTATCGGAGCGACACTACAAAAAGAGGATGATTAAGTCAAGCCTCGGCGCCATCACACTCTCCGACGCCATACTTATCGGCTTTGCTCAGGCAGTAGCCCTGATTCCGGGCGTTTCCAGATCGGGCATTACAATATCCACTGCACTGTTCAGAGGGGTGTCAAGAGAGACTGCCGCAAAATACTCATTCCTGATGGCCACTCCTATTATCGCAGGCGCGACAATACTGGAAGGAATCTCCATGATAAACGTAGGCGATTTCAGGGGAGATATCTCTCTCTTTGCCGCCGGCATAGCCGCTTCATTTTTATCCGGTCTCGGAGCCATAAAATTTCTCATGATCTTTTTCAGAAAGTATTCTTTAAGAGTTTTTGTTTATTACAGATTCGCTTTAGCGTTTATTATTATTGCAGTAATGTTATTGCACTATTATGGCTGAAAAAGTAGTAAGAGAGAGAAAGGAAAAAACCGGCGTTCTGCTGGTGTTTATTGCCGTATATATCTCGATAAGCCTTTTTTCCTATAACAAATGGGATCCCTCTCCCTTTACGGAAACTTCCCGCGATCCTTCTAATTACGGCGGTATCATAGGTGCGTATATGTCCGATGTTCTCATATCTTTTCTTGGGTCCGCTTCTCTGTTATTTCCTCTTTTATTTCTGATATACGGAATTAAGAGACTTATTGGTAACACCGGTAATAGGTTTGTATTTGGTGCGGTTTTATTGCTTATCATATCTTCTTCCATGTTGATATCGCTTATTGTAGAAACCTTTGATATCACTCTTTTTTTCTTTTATGAAGGTTTTTTAGGCTCTCTTTTAACTCATATTCTTAAAAAACTGATTTCTCCTGTTGGCGCCTATCTTGTAAGCCTGTCTCTTTTTTACACCTCGATTATACTAATGACCCCTCTCTCTATTTCATCTTTCATAAAGGTAATAGAAGTGAAAGAACGAAAAGAAGTCACAGAAAAGAAAGCAATCGCACAGAAACCGGAGATTGTAGATAAAACCGTAAAGGAACCTGTGCAACTCTCGATTGTCGCCAATGAACATGAAGATGAACCTGAAGAACTTCCTCCCATACCCGAAACCAGGGAGAAAAATGTAAAACTTCCCGGTTTTAAAGAGGGAAGATACATCATTCCGCCTCTGAATCTGTTGAGTAAGGGAAGTTCCGATGAGGACGTTATTTCGAATGACGAGCTTATGAGTGCGGCGGATATACTTCATAAGAAACTATCCGATTTCGGCGTTGAAGGCTCGTTGGCTCAAATACATCCCGGGCCGGTTATTACAATGTTCGAATTCGAACCTGCCCCGGGTGTTAAGATAAGCAAAGTTGTCTCCATATCCGACGATCTCGGCAGAGCAATGGGAGGAATCAAGGTCAGAGTCACTCTCATACCGGGAAAGACGCCTATCGGAATAGAGGTGCCCAATACCAAAAGGGCAGTCGTTTATTTACGGGAAATCATCGCTTCCGATAAATTTAAGAAAAGGGGCTCTCTGCTGACTCTGTCCATGGGTAAGGATATTTACGGCAATCCCATTGTTGAGGATTTAACTAAAATGCCTCATCTCCTTGTCGCCGGCACAACGGGCTCCGGTAAGAGTGTCGCCGTAAATTCCATGATAATGAGTATCCTTTACAGAGCGAAACCGAATGAGGTAAAGATGCTGATGATAGATCCTAAGTTGTTGGAACTCTCCATTTATGAAGATATCCCCCATCTCATCGCGCCTGTTATAACCAATCCCAAGGAGGCCGCCGAAGCGTTGAAAAAGATTGTTTTAGAGATGGAGAGGCGTTACAGGCTTATTGCAGAACGGGGCGCCAGAAATATTGATACATTTAATGTATCGGTCCCCGATGATGAGAAGCTCCCTTATATTGTCGTTATAATAGACGAATTGGCGGACCTGATGTTTACTGCGGCAAAGAATGTCGAAGACTCAATTGTCAGGCTGGCTCAAATGGCCAGAGCTTCGGGGATACATCTGATTCTTGCCACACAGAGGCCCTCTGTGGATGTTATAACAGGGATTATAAAGGCGAATTTTCCTACCAGAATCGCATTTCAGGTGTCGTCAAAGGTGGATTCAAGAACGATAATTGACACCCATGGCGCAGAAAAGCTTTTAGGCAGAGGCGATATGCTTTTGTTAAATCCGGGCACAAGACTTATGAGGGTGCACGGCACCTATGTGTCCGAAGACGAGATCAATGCAGCCACGGATTTTATAAGATCTCAGGGCGTGCCCGATTATTCGGTCTTCGACGCTCTGAGCGTTGAGGAGTTTCAGACAGACGATATTCCAGAAGACAGAGACGATCTCTATAAAGAGGTAATCACGTATGCGGAAACACTGGGTGAGGTTTCCATTTCTTCCATACAGAGACGATTTAAGATCGGTTACAACAGGGCTGCCAGAATCATGGAGATGATGGCCGAAGACGGCCTGGTAGGCCCGCAACAGGGCGCAGGCAAAGCAAGAAGTTTTGTGTCCAGACTGGGTTAGAGTTGATCGTATGACTGATTTATTGGAAATTGTAGGCTTTGCCATTCTTATGGGGTTTCTCGGTGGCAGGGTTGTTAACAAGTTTAAAATACCTGCCGTCGCCGGCTATGTGATTATAGGGATCGTCCTCGGTCAGTCTGTAATCAATCTCTTTCATAAAGAGGTTCTCGATAAGCTGGGGATGATCAGCGATCTTGCACTCGGCTTTATTGCCCTTAAAATCGGAGGCGAATTGAAATGGGGTCATCTTAAAAGGATCGGTCCCACTGTTTTTCCCATTGTTATCCTCGAATCTCTGGGCGCAATGATTCTTGTGACAACGATGATCCAATTGCTCTTTCACCAGTGGCATTTATCTCTGATCCTGGGGTCCATTTCCGCCGCCACTGCTCCTGCCGCTACTGTCGTCGTGATCCAGGAATCAAAGGCAAAAGGGAATTTTACGAGCACCCTTCTGGCGATAGTGGCGATAGACGATGCCCTTGCACTGATCATATACGGATTTGCTTCCGCCATTGCAAAGGCGCTTATCAGTACAAATGAGGTGTTCTCTATCGCCGGCGTTCTTGAGATGTCATTAACCGAGATCGGCGGAGCAATACTCCTTGGATCGCTGGCAGGATTTATTCTGACTCCCTGGTTGAAAAAAATGGCTTCAAAAGAAGCGATTTTTTCAGTAACCGTTGGTATGGCGCTTTTTATAACCGGTGTATCCAACCACTTTCATTTCTCTTCATTACTGTCTAATATGGTTTTCGGAATTGTACTGACCAATACGGCTCCCATATCGAGCAGAAAGATTTTTAATGCTGTTGACATCCTTACTCCTCCCATTTTCATAGCTTTTTTTGTAATTGGTGGAGCTCATCTCAGAGTAGATCTTCTGCCTTCTTTGGGACTTCTTGGTTTTGTGTACCTCATTACCAGGATTATAGGAAAAATCGGCGGTGCTTCGGCAGGGGCTCATCTAGCCAAAGCTCCGGAGGCTGTTAAAAAGTACATAGGTTATGGCCTGCTTTCTCAGGTCGGTATTGCCATCGGACTTTCCCTGGTCGTTGCAAAGGAGTTTTCGCCCCTTGGACCCGAAGGAAAAGCTGTCGCCTTAAATGTAATCAATATATTACTCGCCACAACGATCGTAACCGAAATAATAGGGCCTATACTTACTAAGTATGCTCTTGTTAAATCAGGTGACGCCGGAAGGATGAAGTAAATAAGGAGGATCGGAGTCATGAAATGTATGCTTATTGTCAATCTCCATGAGCCGGATTTTATTGAAGAAACCCTTACTGCCCTTGCAGAGTCCAATGTAAGGGAGTGTGTCGTTTACAATGTCGATGGTGTTGCAAGCAGGCACGGGCCTGAAACGGAACCACTTTTTTTCGGATCGATAAAGAGGCTTTTTACACAGGATAGAAATATAAACAATATGATAACTGCCATAACGGAAGAAGATAAGATAGAAGAAATCACGGCATCTCTGAAAGAGATTAAAAAGGAGGACAGATGGGCGTCATCTTTTTGGTTTATGCCGATTAAGGGATATTTTTATCATAAGGCATAAGGCGCAATACATAAGTTGAAAAATATTGTGGTTTTTTTGCGTATAATTTTATTTATAAGGGCCTTGCAGTTACAGGTCGATTTTTTCATAGAGGAGAATAGTTGATTTGAAGCTTATACTTTTCGATATAGATGGTACTTTGTTGGATACAGGCGGAACGGGGCTGAAGTGTATTAATAAAATATTCTATGAAATCTTTCAAATAAAGGACGCTTTGGGGTCGGTGAGCTGTGCAGGAAAGACAGATCCAATGATTTTTAGAGAGATACTTGAGTTAAACGGCATTTCCGTTAATGGTGATAATATTGATAAATCATTGTCCGCTTATCTGACATGTCTGAAAACAGAAATTAAATCAAGCAATAAACGATTAAAACCAGGAATTATTGAAATATTGAAGAGTGTATCCAAAGTACATAGAGTCGGTCTTCTCACTGGAAATCTCAGAGATGGTGCAATGGTTAAACTGGATTCTTTCGGGATAACCGATTATTTTGAGGAAGGCGCCTATGGAAGTGACAATGAGGACAGGACAAAACTGCTTCCTGTCGCTTTAGAGAGATTTAATAAAAAGCATGGCACAAGGTTTTTATTTCGTGACTGTATAATCATCGGCGATACGCCCAGAGATGTAAGTTGTGCAAAACCTCATGGTGCAAAGGTCATCGCAGTGGCCACAGGACCGTATTCATTCGAGGATTTATCGAAAACAGAGGCTGATGTGGTGTTCCATGATCTGGGAAATACGAGCAGGGTCATGGAAGTGATTGCTTCCATGTAAATGATAGCGTACCTCAAAATAAGAACGCTTCAATATGCCGGAGGAAGCAGGATTGCTTATTATTCATTTGTGAGTAAAGAGTCGATCTTACCAAAGTCCATGATTGCTATATCGCAGTTACTCGATGTTCAGCCTTCTTCTCTTTTGGAGGAGGACAACCTTGAATTACAAAAGGCGAGAACGTTATTGCTTGAGGTAGACGCCATTATGGCTTTACATAAAACAGCAGATCGAGAGAATATCAGACATACACTCACTCTGTTACAGGAAAGCCCTGTCAAGAGACTAAACAGGGCTTTGCAGCGAACTCAATGATCTTTACTGACAGGGAAGCCGAATTTCTTAAAGAACTCGTTGATAATGAAGTCGATTTTTAATTGTCGATCTTGCTGCCGCCGCACTTCAGGGAGCACCTATCGTTACTCAGGATATCGATCTTTGGTTCAAAGATATTAAGGCTCCGGGAATCCATGAGGCCTTTAAAAAAGTCGGCGGAATATATCTACCGCCATCAGGTGAAAACCCGCCTCTCTTTGTCGGTGAAAGTGTAAAGCTTTTCGATATTGCCACACATATGCACTGGCTTGATGAATTCGATAAGGAAGCTCTTCATGTTGTTAAAATTCCTTTGGATAGAATTGAAGTCCCGGTATTATCGCTTGAACGAATCATTAAGAGCAAAAGAGCAACCGGCAGACAAAAGGACAGAATCGTTTTGCCTGTGCTCGAAGATTCATTAATTACAATCCATGAGCATGAAAAGAAAAGTCAAACGTAATACAATGTGCTTAAATTTTATGAAATTTTTTGTTGTCTGCCTGACTTTAATATTGCTTTTTTGTACACCATTCAATCTTTATGCCGCCGAAATTATAATTCCTGCCACTAATGATTGGAAATATAATTACAGTAGCGGTGATAACGGTGAAAAGTGGAAAGAGCTGGATTATGACGATTCAAATTGGCTCATGGGAAATGGAATTTTTGGTTTTGGAGAAGATTTTATTGATACCGAGCTCCGGAAGGGCGATTTAGCATACTATTTCAGGTTTTTTTTTACTTTAGACAGTAAACCCGAAGATTTCACATTCCTCAATTTGAGTGCGATCTATGACGACGGCTTTGTTGTTTACATAAACGAACAAGAGGCGCTGCGAAGCTTCATGCCTGCATCCGTGACTATCGATAGCATTACAAAAGCATATAATCATGAATCGAATGGATATGAGGATTTCGATATCACATCGGAGGCCGATTCTCTCGTAGAAGGAGAAAACATTATAGCCGTTGAAGTTCACCAGGCTGCACTCACAAGCAGTGATCTGGTATGGGATATGGAGTTGACCTATTCTTTGCAGGAAGTAAATATTACTCGCGGACCCTATTTGCAAACAGGAACGTCGGACAGTATGATTATACGTTGGCGAACCTCTTCTCCTACCGGCAGCTTTGTCAGGTACGGTACCGATCCTGACGATCTAAATAATAGTACTTTTGATTCAAACCAAACGACCGAGCATGAAGTCAGGCTGACAAATCTCATGGTGGACACAACTTATTATTACACCGTTGGCGACAGCACCGGTATATTGGCGGACAGTAGTTTTGTAACGTCCCCTGAAGAAGGAACTCTTAAAGAGGTCAGAATATGGGTGCTTGGAGATTCGGGTACAAAAAATGACAATGCACGGGATGTGCGTGACGCCTATTACGATTATATCGATGCAAATCATACGGACGTTGTATTGATGCTCGGGGACAATGCATACAATTCAGGAACGGACGAGGAATATGAACATGCGCTATTTAATATGTACGGTGATCTCATGGAGAAAACGCCTTTCTGGCCGGCACGTGGAAATCACGATATGGAGATAGACGGAGAGATTCCCTATTACAACGTCTTTTCTTTGCCTGTAAACGGTGAGGCAGGAGGTGTCCCCTCCGGTACGGAAACGTACTATTCCTTTAATTATGCAAATGTACACTTTATCGTTCTCGATTCCGTTGAATATGGCGGAGATATTGAAAAGATGTTGGACTGGCTGGAAGAGGATTTGGAATCGACCATGCAGAGATGGACCATTGCATATTGGCATCACCCGCCTTACACAAAGGGGAGTCATGACTCGGACAAAGAGTCGGACCTGATCATCATGCGTCAAGAGGTGCTTCCATTGCTTGAGAAGTACGGAGTCGATCTCGTTTTTTCCGGACACAGCCACTCCTACGAACGATCTTATCTGATTAACGGCCACTATGGTTACAGCACAGAATATTCTTCAAATCCCGATTTATACACGATAAACAACAACGACGGTAGAAACGATGGTGACGGCGCCTATTCTAAAGCAGAGTCGTCCGCCGGCGGAGGAACGGTTTATTGCGTTGCCGGTAGTTCCGGGCAGGCCGATAGCGGGGTTTTAGATCATCCTGTGATGTTGGAATTTAACGATAGCAGAGGTCTTCCCGTTCTTGGATCCGTTATTGTGGAAGTGAATGGTAACCAACTTGAAAGCAAATTTATTAATACAGAGGGGGAGATACTCGATCATTTTACTATAGTCAAAAAAGAATATCCCCTTCCAGATATAAAAGCCAATCACTCGGACGGGCCATTAACAATTACTGGAAATGCCTCTCTCACTCTTTCTTTTGAACTGAACGCAGGAGATTATGATGGGTTCGAAGCGGACTGGTGGATCGTTCGCCATGACCCTGACGGTCTGTGGTACACTATGGACGAGACATTGGACTGGAAATTTTTAAGTACCGATTTTTACACTGTATCTCAGAGAGAGTTGTTTCATTTCGATACAGGAGAGTGGATGACATTGTCTATGGAAATTGAAAACCTCATCGCAGGGCCATATGGATTTTATTTTGGTATAGATTTGAAAATGGATGGTGATGTGACCTGGGAATCGCTTTATTACGATTATGTCATAGTGAATGTGGAATGAGAGCCAAATGATTGACCTCAGCAGCCACCGCACCGCTTCCGATTTAGCAGGAGTTTATTTGGTTCATACTTTGTTATAATATGGCCTGTGAGTGCTTTTTTTTATATTTTTATTGGCGGCGGTTTAGGAACGATACTTCGTTATCTTGTTTCACTGTTGGCGCGAAGGTATACAAACGGGCCATTTCCATGGGGAACTTTGCTGGTCAATGTTACGGGATCTTTATTTATAGGCTGTTTATGGTATCTTTTTGATAAAACAGAGGTGTCGTCTAACGTTAAATTCTTTATGCTAATTGGTATGCTTGGAGCATTTACTACATTTTCCACTTATAGTCTGGATTTTTATAATTTGATTAAAAGCAAAGAGATAAAGCTGGCTATCGTTTATATATTGGCGAATAACTGCCTGAGTCTTGTAATGGTATTTGCAGGGATATATGCCTCAAAGACATTGTTAAGAGGATAACGGAGAGTGTACAGTGGCTTGAGAGTATGATATGCCCGTTGAACACAATTTTTTCCTTTATGGATCCTTTATGAGTAAATATTATTTTATAGTATCGTTGTCAATTATCTGCTTGTTGTCTCTATCTTATAATATTCCTCTTTATGCTTTGGAGGTAACCGTTGAGGTTTCACTTCCGGGAGAGGATTGACCGGACACTCTTTCGGAGGCAGGTATTACTCTCCAAGGTCTTCAAGGTGTCTCTGATGTTGGTTCAGGCAGCGAGGAATATAGTTTCAGCGTAACTTTTGACAACGAAAAGACAGATAGTAAGAAGATATTAAAATCATTAAGAGATAACTGATATTCTACTGTTGTAGATAATCCGTAAGGTATAGTGGAAGGTCTTTAGGGGTTGGCTCCTGGGGAGGGACTCGAACCCCCGACAAGGTGGTTAACAGCCACCCGCTCTGCCTGCTGAGCTACCCAGGAACGTAGTAATTATAATATAAAGCATATCTGTTTTGTCAAACCGGGTTGTTTTTAATATTCTAAAATTTACCTTATTCGGAGACAGCTTAACTTAACATGAAGAGATGGCGACTAATAGAGTATGATACATTCGGAGCTTCTTATAATATGTCTCTAGATGAGGCAATATCTTCAGATGTCAACAACGATATTTCTCCCGCAACCCTGAGGTTTTACGGATGGTCTTCAAAAGCGGTAAGTATAGGTCTTTTTCAAAAGATGTCGGAAATCGACATCGAATTGTGCAGGGAGCGGAGCATTTCGGTTGTCAGAAGACCTACCGGGGGCAGGGCCATACTCCATGACAGAGAGTTGACATACAGCTTTTCTTCCGGACAGGCAAAGGAGTTTTTTTCCGACAGTGTTCTTGAAAACTATATTTTGTTGAGCAGGGCATTTGCTATGGCTTTCAACACTCTTGGTATAAATGCCGTTATAAGCGAAAAGAGGCTGAAAAGGGAGTCTCTCTCAGGGAGCCCGATTTGTTTCGAGGCTGCCTCTTACAGTGAATTGACTGTAGAGGGGAGGAAAATTGTCGGTTCCGCGCAAAAAAGGTATACAAACGGTTTTTTACAACAGGGCGCCATTCCGTTTTTAATTGACAGGGAGCTTACCTCCAGGGTTTTTAAGGTAACAGGTTCCCTCGATACAATGACGGCAGTTAACGATATAAATAAAAGTATAACCATCAATGATTTAATTGCCGCATTAACGGAGGCATTTGAAAAGTCGTTCCATATCTCGTTTGCGACGGAATCACCATCCGATCGAGAGCTCGACGAAGCATTGAAGCTTGAAAACAAATATCGTTCAGATGAATGGACCTTCAAAAGATAATGTCGTCTTACTTTATCATGTTATCCTGTCTGAAAATTCAGGAACTGAACGATGACACCGCCTGTAGTATGAAAACATACTTGCCGTTAGTAAGAAACCGTAAGCGCTTTGAGCTGTCGTTAACATGACTTGCGAAATAAGAGCCTCAAAATATGGCCCAAAACTGATAATTTCCATAAACAGAGCTATACAGAAAAGAGTCAAAAAGCTAAAAACAGAATAACCACCTGCAAGGAAAGCAGAAAACCAAAAGGCCGATGGTCTTTTTACAATAAAGGAGACAGCCTCGTCTATTGATTTCAATACAGTCGTGTTTTTAAAAGAGAGTATCCCCAGGCCGTAAAAACTAATTGAAAGTATACCTGTAATTAAAAAAAAGAGTATCGTTATAGTCAATAATCCCGTAAAGGCATAACTTATACTTCCTGTCGCAGGATAGAGAGCAGTTAAGAGATCGACAGATTTCTCTGCTGTAAAATAATAGACTGAAAGAAAGACCAACCCCATAAGCATGGAAATAGTAATAAAGAAAGCAAAAACCTGTACAGGTATAAAAAGCCTCCTGCCTTCTGAAAACAATTCCTTAAGTCGGAACCTATAGTTGCGGGATTCCAACCCCCTGGCTATCATACCGCAGGAGGCTGCCATTATAAATTGCAGAAGTAAGGAGACAAAAAGGATATAAATTAAAAAAAAAGCAAAAGCAGTAATCGATGTTCTTAAAAGATTCCTTTGCATCTCCTTGTCCGACAATAAGCGTTCGTAAAAATCGATGGGATATGTAAAATCTATACCTGCCTGTAATACCATCAGACCGGCGAACGAGATCAATATGAGATAAAAACCGACAATAATCAACAGCAGGATCAGTGAAGTCGTCACTATGAGCGGTGTGTTTTTATCGACACTTAAAAAGGCGTCTTTCAGGGAATCTTTTATGATCATTCCTGGCATGCCATTATGATGCTGTCATCATTTTTTCCTTGAATTTATTTAACCACAGGATATGACTCTTTTCTTCGTTTATTATTTCGTCAACAATTTCTTTTTCCGATACAATATCTCTCATCCCGTAAAAATAGAGCAATGTCTCCTTTTCGAAGCCGATTGCATAACCTACGGCTCCAATCGCATTCTGAATGTTTTGCATGTGCATTAGAGATTTTTCTTTACCTATAAAAAAGGCGGACTCTACATAGGCTCTCATATACTCGGACACATCCTGCCAGTTATCAGGTTCCTCTTCGCTTATTTTATCTTTTAATTCACTGAACTTCTTTTCATGAATTATCTCCTTTTGCGCAAGAGTGTTAAAAAGATCGTACACTTCTTTTTCATCTTTAAACCTCTTTGCCATTTCCGAATAATATTCATAACCTAGCTTTTCAGTCCTTACAGCCATTTCTACTATTTCTCTGACCGAAAAATTTTCCATTAGTACCTCCTGTAAGTTATTGTTTTTCCAATTTGTTTACTGATTCTTGTCGCCCAACTCCTCTTCCAGTAACCTGTTAATTTCGACTATTCTTTTTTCTGTGTTTCCTGTAAGCTCCCAGCTATAGTCGCCTTTCCAGCTTCGTTTCAGTTTTATCTTTACAGGAGGTTCGGGTATGATTTGAGAGAGCTCGTTGTCTTTTTTAAACTCAAAATCATTACTTTTTTTTGATCCCAGCTCATTTGAATCGCCCGATATCGATGTGCAGGAAAATAAAACCAAAAGTGGAAGAAAACGGATTATCGAGGTCATCGATAGAATTGGTTCTTTTGAAAACACCTGAAACTCCCGGAGTAATTCAAAGAGATCATTACTCTTTTAATATTGAGAAGCTGTTTGTAATAGGAAAGCGTCTGTCCTTGCCAAAGGCTTTCCTTGTAATTTTTATACCCGGCGGGGCCTGTCTTCTTTTATATTCGTTTTTATCTATTAAATCGATGACTTTTTTTACTGTCGCTTCATTGAATCCAAGTGAGACAATCTCTTCAAAGTGCATTTCGTTTTCAACATAGGCCTTTAATACAGGATCGAGGAGTTCGTAAGGAGGAAGGGTGTCTGTATCTTTTTGGTTATCTCTCAACTCGGCTGTGGGCGCCTTTGTAATTATTCTTACCGGTATAAAAGGTTTTCCGGCCTTTTTATTTCTCCATAGGGCCAGTTCGTATACCAATATCTTTGGAACGTCCTTTATTACAGCGAATCCGCCTGCCATATCACCGTACAGTGTGGCGTAACCGACTGACATCTCCGACTTATTTCCGGTAGTCAGAACAAGGGAGCCGAATTTGTTGGAAAAGGCCATTAGAAGGTTACCTCGTATTCTTGCCTGGAGGTTTTCTTCTGTTTCGTTGGGAGAGGTGTCTTTAAAAAAGTCGCTTAACTCACTAATGTAGCTGTTATAAATATTTTTTACAGGTATTTCAAAGAGCTTTACACCGAGGTTGCAGGCAAGCTCATTGGCGTCTTCTCTTGATTCCGTAGACGTAAAGACAGATGGCATAAACAACACTGTGACATTTTGGCAGCCAAGCGCATCGGCGGCTATGGCTGCTACAATAGCGGAATCGATTCCGCCGCTTAAGCCGATAATTACATTTTTAAAACCGTTTTTACCGACGTAATCGGACAACCCGAGGACAAGTGCGTTATATACCTCCTCCTCGACGGTCATTGAGTGATATTGGGAAGGACTTATTTTCGGCTTTGTCGATGGTTGATAATCGTGTATAAATATCTTATTGACATATCTGTCGCTTCTTCTGCCTCCCGATTGCCGGGCCGTCATCCTTCTGACTTCCTGGCGCCTGCGGGGGTCTCTGAGCCTTGACATAAAGACAGCATCGATATCCAGATCAACAATGGTCAACTCCTCTTTAAATAAATCGGCTCTTGCTTTCACTTCGCCGGTTTGATCGACAACCATACTGCCGCCGTCAAATACCAACTCATCCTGGCCGCCAACTGTGTTGAGATATGCTATAATAACGGAATTGTCAACTGCCCTTGTAGAGAGCATGATTTCCCTGTACTTTGTTTTGCCCATGTTATATGGAGATGCATTTATATTTACTATCAACTCCGCTCCGGCAAGGGTTTGTTCATATATCGGGCCGCCGGGGTACCATATATCTTCACATATATTTACACCTATCATAACTCCGCCAATATTGTATATCGGAATGACATCTCCGGACTGAAAATATCTGTTTTCGTCAAATACGCCATAATTGGGCAGAAACATCTTATGGTAAATATCTATAATCTCTTTGTTGTATAAGAGGGCGGCTGCGTTGTATATATCGTCTCTCCTGTCTACAAATCCGACGGCCACCACCATATCTCCGACTTTATCTCTGATTTCATAAAGTGTTTTAAGATTCCCTGCAATAAAACCGGGCTTTAAGAGCAGGTCTTCAGGCGGATATCCGGTAATGCAGAGTTCTGGAAAAGCCAGAAAATCGGGAGAAAATTTTCTGGCTCTGTCTATATAAGACAGTATCTTGTCCCTATTTCCCTTGAAATCGCCGACTCTTGGATTTATTTGAGCCATGGCAAGCCTGAAGGTTTTCATAAAACTCCTTTTATCATTTAAATCGCGCGGTAAATGTTCAGGTATTTAGAATAAGAGATACTCATAAGACATTATAACCGATTAAACAGTAATAGTTCACCTATCTTTTATTCAAGGGTTGTTAAGGGCTTTGTATACAAATAAAGAGAAATCATAATTGAGTCTGTCATGTCTTAAAGAGAGGAATGGAGAGAGATTGCTTACAGCGAAGCCGAACATATCTTCAGGGCTCAGATAACTAAGTTCGAAATCTTTATTGGGATTGTGGATTGATAGGGCGTTAAAAATCAGTGCTGACTTGCATTGGTTAAAGAGTTTTTTCAACACGATCCTGACTGTCTCCTCTATGCCTTTGACTTTAAGGTTAAATACTCCGCAGAGAAATATAAAATCGAAATCTTCGGTCAATTCTTCCAGCTCGATGTCAAAAACCTTGAATCTGCATTGAGGGAGTTCGTTTCTTGCATGTATAATGAGATTTTCATTAATATCGAATCCCGTATAATTCGTTTCAATGCCTTCTGATAACAGAAATGTATAAAAATCACCTTTACCGCATCCGTAATCTAAAATTTTTTTACCTCTCATATCCATATTGACGTCAAGGAGAGCCTTATAGTGCAAATACCGACCGGCTCGACTCCACCTCAGAGATTCAGGATTGTCTCCGTGGAGCTGAAGGGACTTGTTAAAAAAAGAAATAATATATTCCTTGGAAAGTTCGTCCATAATTTATCTCTGCTGCTCCCAGAGCCGTTGAAATTCTTTGAGTTTGTTTTGGGCCTCTATTTTTTCTTTATATTCGTTTTCTGCAATAATTCTTGTCATTTTTATCTCCTCTCTTATGGGAACCAGTAAATCTTCAACTCTTTTAGTTATATTGTTATTATAACTCATCTCCATAAAGTCCTTTATTACTCCAATGAGAGTTCTTTCATTATCTTTGAAGGAATTTATCAGGTTAGCAAGAGAATCGGCGCCTTCTTTTAATTGATTGTTCAATGCAGAGAATCGCGGGGCGTTGTTTTGAAGCGACTCCTCCAGCCGTTTTATTATAAAAAAAACCTCATTATATCTCTCTTTGTTTTTGGCTTCATTGTTTTGAAGCAGTTCATAGAGATGCAAGAACTGCTCAATGATATTCGATTCAAAGGGTGTTGAGGCGCCTTGAGGTTGCTCAATCGCTCTCAGTATATCGTTTTTCGTTTCTTCCATAAAGGTTCTGCCTGTTTCATTATACAAAGTGAGTTGCCTGTCCATCAGGGCATTGAAGGATTCGGAAATACGGTTATAATCGATTCCCTGTTTTTTATCGAGGCTGTTAAAAAAGGTTTTAATTTCCTCTCTTATTGTTGCAGACATTGCTGAAAGTTCATCGACAATCAGCTTCTTTATATATTCATTCAAATGTCTTTCGATTTCTCCGATAATCCCGTCGGATATTTTCCGAATTATCGATTTCGTAACATCATCAATGAAAATCTTTTCCATAATTTCTCCCTTAGTCGGTAATAAGTTAAATTGTACGCAAAAAAAAACAATTTTTTAACTTATGCCTTATGCCTGAATCTATATTTGGTGACCGCTTACCGGGTTAGGTTATATCGAATTTCCTGGTATCCATGATGTCTTGCTTGCATCCTCTGTGACTTGCGATTTTCCTTTGATATGTGTTTAGCGATCTCTTTTGAGTTAAAAATAATTGATATTATACATTAATTTAAGTGAAATATGCCTCTATTCATCCTGTTTTTGATTATCCTCAGACAATTGAAAATCAGAGAAGGGAGTATCTATTTTTTAGATTTGCATGTTATATTAAAATGACTCTTTGGATTTACATGTTTAATCGAAGATTACACTTACAAAAACAAAAACGCTCTGCTTTTCTCTGGGGGCCCCGTCAATCCGGAAAGAGTACATTACTAAAGAAGATTTTTCCTCTTTCCAATACTTATGATCTCCTCTTATCCGACGAATTTGAAAGGCTTATTAAGCGACCTTCCATAATTAGAGAGGAATGTGAAGCTCAGCTTATTTTCGGACCAGGCATTACATACCCTGTCATAGTAGATGAAGTCCAAAAAGTCCCTGCACTGCTCGATGAAATCCATTGGCTTATTGAAAACAGGGGGGTGCAGTTTATTTTATGCGGTTCCAGCGCCAGGAAATTAAAGAGAGGCAAAGGAAATCTCCTTGGAGGCAGGGCAGTTAGGTATGAACTCTTTCCGCTCGTGTCCTCTGAAATTCCGTCATTTGATCTGATTCGTTGTTTAAATCATGGTATGTTACCCTCTCACTATATTGAAGACAATCCTGCTCAACTGCTGAGAGCCTATACAGGAGATTATTTGAAAGAAGAGATCGTTGCAGAATCAGCTACAAGGAATATCCCGGCTTTCTCGAGATTTCTCGAGATTGCGGCATTAACTAACGGCGAACTTCTTAACTATCAGAACATTGCAAGAGAGAGTGGCGTAAGCGCACCGACTATTAAAGAGTATTTTCAAATTCTTGAAGACACTTTAATAGGAAGAACTGTTTACCCCTTTAGAAAACGACCTAAAAGACGGGTAATCGGAGCGCCGAAATTCTTTTTTTTCGATCTCGGTATAGTAGGTTCTTTAACCAGGAGAGGAGAGGTCTTACCCGGTTCGGAGCTTTTTGGCAGGGTTTTTGAACATTTTATTTTTCAGGAGATTATTGCTCACTCCCATTACAGTGAACTTTATTATCCAATTACTTTTTGGAGAACAGCGTCGCAATTAGAAGTGGATTTTGTCCTGGGTGACCATGAAACAGTCATTGAGGTAAAGAGTTCTTCTATGATTGACAAACATCATTTAAGAGGATTAAGAGCGTTTACCAATGAATATAAAATTAAAAAGGCGGTTGTTGTTTCCCTTGAGCCAAAGGCAAGGTTACTGGAGGGGCGCTTTCTGGTTTTACCGTGGCGACAATTTCTCGAACAATTGTGGGATGGAGAATTGATCTGAGTTTTTTATTGTGGTTAAATCTGGTTATCAATGTTTATATTTATAATTTTTTTTAGTTTTTATCTGCAATTAATCAAATTTTTTTAGCTCTTCAACCCCAGCTCGATAGCCCTATCTCTTATCCTCTGTATTCTGTCCCTAATTTCCGCTGCTCGTTCAAAATCCAGTTTGGCTGCGGCTTTTTTCATCTCTTCTTCAAGGGACTTTAATGTCGCGTCGTCTATGTTGTATTCGGCTGCCGGTTCGTTTACTGACGGTACGGTCCAATAGTCTGCTTCATAGATGGAAGCAAGGATGTTTTTAATATTGCTTTTTACGGATTGGGGCGTGATATTGTTCTTTTCGTTATAGCCTATCTGCTTCTTTCTTCTTCTCTCCGTTTCTCCGATCGCTCTTTTCATGGAGCCTGTCATTTTGTCTCCGTAGAAAATAACCATACTGTTAACGTTCCTTGCCGCCCTGCCTGTTGTCTGAATAAGAGATTTCTCCGATCGTAAGAATCCTTCTTTGTCTGCATCCAGTATCGCCACAAGAGAGACTTCCGGGAGGTCCAGTCCCTCTCTGAGCAGATTGACGCCTATGAGGAGATCAAATACGCCGGTCCTCAGATCGTGCAGTATTTCGATCCTTTCGAGAGTGTCGATATCGGAATGAAGATATCTGGTATTTATCCCTGTGTCAGAATAGTATTCAGCAAGATCTTCGGCCATCTTTTTTGTAAGAGTGGTTACCAAAACACGCTCTTTTTTCTTTACTCTCTCTCTAATCTCTCCAAGAAGATCGTCCACCTGATTTGCAATCGGTCTGACCAATATAGGAGGGTCTACCAGTCCGGTGGGTCTGATGATCTGTTCCACAACCAAATTTTCTGTTTTGACCAGTTCATATTTACCGGGCGTTGCAGAAACATATATGGCCTGAGTGACTCTCCTTTCGAATTCTTCGAATCGTAAAGGTCTGTTGTCAAGAGCAGAGGGCAGTCTGAAACCGTAATCTACGAGAGTCTGTTTTCTTGACCTGTCCCCTTCATACATACCTCCGATTTGGGGTACTGTTACGTGGGACTCGTCTATAACAATAAGTAAATCGTCAGGGAAGTAGTCGATCAGACTGTATGGAGGTTCACCGGGCGATCTGCCGCTGAGATGTCTCGAATAATTCTCGATTCCATGACAAAAACCGAATTCCTTTAGCATCTCCATGTCAAAAAGCGTTCTCTGCTCGATACGGCGTGCTTCGAGGAGCCTTGCTTCCTGTAAAAAGTATTCGACTCTCTCCTTCATTTCGGTTTTAATATTTTTTAGTGAAGAATCCACTCTGTCTTTAGGCGTTATCCAGTGTGAGTTAGGGTATATTGCAATTCTGTTCAGTCGTCGCCCCTTTTGCCCGGTAAGGGGATCGAATTCGTAAATGCTGTCGATATCGTCTCCGAACAACTCTATTCTCACAGCATTATCCCTCGAAAAAGAGGGGAATATTTCCAGTATGTCTCCTCTCACTCTGAGAACGCCACGCCTGAAATCGCCTTCGCTTCTCTGATACTGGAGCTCGATGAGACGTTCTATGATTACATCTCTTTCCATTGTATCACCTTCGTTTACAATCAGATGCATTCCCATATAATCCTGTGGCGAGCCTATGCCGTAAATGCACGAGACCGAGGCGACTACGATGGTATCCTCCCTTTCAAGTACAGCCATGGTTGCAGAGTGTCTCATTCTGTCTATGTCGTCATTAATCATGGAGTCCTTTTCTATGTATGTATCGGACTTGGGAATATATGCTTCGGGCTGGTAATAGTCGTAGTAACTTACAAAATATTCCACTGCATTTTCCGGAAAGAGTTCTTTAAACTCTCCGTAAAGCTGAGCAGCCAGAGTCTTGTTGTGGGCGATTACAAGGGTGGGCTTGTTTACATTGGCAATGACATTTGCAATGGTAAATGTCTTGCCCGATCCGGTTACGCCAAGAAGCACCTGATGCCTGGCACCGCTGTTTACGGCAGTGGTCAGTTCATTTATAGCCTGGGGCTGATCGCCTGCCGGCTTATAATCTGTAATAAGTTTAAACGGAGTCATATACCTGATCCCTTAGAACGCATGTCCTATGCTAAAGTGTATTTCTCCGGCGCTTTCATCGGATTCTCTGTCCAGTTTATATCCGTAGTCTACCCTTAAGGGGCCTACTCCTGTCATGTATCTCAGGCCCAGGCCGGCTGTGTATCGCATGTCCGTGAGATCGAAATCGTCTATACGAGTCCAGACATTTCCGGTATCAACAAAAGCGACAAGCCCGAATTTGTTGTTTAGTTTGGTTCTGACTTCGATGTTCTCCATAAAAAAGGCATTGCCGCCTGTGGGGGTTCCGTCATCGCCTTTAGGGCCCAAATTGTCATGGGAAAAACCCCTTACAGTCGTTCTGCCTCCAAGAAAAAATCTCTCTGTGATGGGCAGTTCGATTGTATCTTTCATACCTTCCGCAATTCCGCCTCTAATGGAAAATGCCAGTGTAAAACGGTCAGTCAGCTTTTTATATAAGTTGATATGGCCTGAGAGTTTAATATAGTCGGTCTCTGAAAAGAGTAAAAAGCTGGCCGCTTCTAATGACAGGCCGCCTAAATAACCTTTTGTCGGGTCCAGAGGATTATCTCTTGTATCGAAAATAAGAGAAGGGATTATCCCGCTTATCGCTAACGTACCTGTATCCTCTTTAGAGAGTACAACATCGTCTTTTACGTCAAAGGTTTCAATAAAGGAAAATTTGTAGGAGAATTCCGATTTAACTGTATTCGATAAAAGCTTTTCTATACCTGACAGAGCGGAATATTTTCTGACTCTGTATCTTACTTCTCTTGTATCGATATTCTCTTCTATTCTGTTTTCAAAAGAGACAATCGATTTAAAGGGGATTTTTATGCCCATAAACCAGGGTTCGTAGTATCGGATCGAGTAATCCTGTAAAAGCCTGCTGACTTCGGTTCTGAATGTAATCTCTCTGTTCATATTCATAACATTTCTGTAGCTTATATCGAAAAATCCTCTGAGCCCTTCATATCCGGCATATCCGAAGCCGAATTCGATAGTTCCGGGCTTTGCTTCTTCCAGATCGATCACGACATCCTTTGAGTTGTCCGGATTGTCATGAATATCGAATTTTACATTGCTCACAAGACCTGTTCTGTAAAACCTGCCCGATTCTTCGAGGAGGATATTAAAATTAAAGGGATCTCCTCTTCTATGAATAAAAAGCCGTTCAAAGACTTTATACTTAATATTTGAATTTCCTTTAATGATTGTGTGTCCGAATGTGTATTTTACACCTTCTCTGATTTCAAACAGTAATTTAACCGACGATTCGGATATCTCTTTCCCTGCATTGATGTCAGCATCTGCGTAACCAATTTCCGTATAAAGAAGCTTAATTCTCTGTTTCGCCTCTAAAATGGCGGATTCATTATAAGGGGTGCCGGGCTCCAATGCAAGGGCCGAATGAATTTCGTTATCCTTTATGCTTATGTTTCCTTTGATCTCCACATCGCTTAAACGAATTTGAGTACCTTCCGTGATTTTTACGATTACATCAACCGTTTTGTCCGACTCGTCGATTATCTCTTCGAACTTGTCCACATGGGCATTTACATATCCTGCGGAACGATAGAAATCCAGAATTGCTTCTATGTCTGCTTCTATTAAATAGGGATTGAAGAATTTGCCTTCCTTTAATCCGAGAATATCTTTCAGCTCCTTTTCATTGATATTAATTCCGTAGAAAACGATTGTATCGATCTTATATCTTTCTCCTGCATGGAGATAGAAATGGATATCTTTGAATCCCTCTCTTTCTGAAATAGAATTTGCGACTCTGACTCCGATATATCCCGATCTTTTATAGAGAGATTCAATATTTTTTACCGATTCCTCTATCGTTACATCGTTAAGTTCTTTATTTTCAAGAAAAGGTAACTCTTTGAGGAGTCTTTTTTTAGAAAAAACACTCCTCTCAATAAAGGATACATAAAGCTTTTTCCCGGTGTTTACAAGGATTATGAGATTGCCTGTCTCTCTGTCATAGCAGTATGGGCCGATATTATGTTGATAATAGCCTCCTGTTTTGAGCTTCTCTTCCAACTGGACAATCTTTTCGTGAAGGAAGAAATAGTCGAACACATCTCCTTCTTTTACATCGAAAAGATAGTCCAAATGGTCAGCTTCTTTGTCAGGGAAAATGATTTTATTGATCCTTAATGGCTCGGCTTCATTTACATTGAGAGTGATTGAAACCCTTCCCGGTTTTTTCCACGGTCTTACCTCATATGTTATTTCAGTCCCTTGAAAACCTCTGAGATAAAGTTCTTTGTTGAGTGTATTTATAGCTCTCACAAGAGTGGCTTCATTGTACCGAACACCCTCTTTTAGAGAAAAAATTTTTTTTATTCTCTTTTTCTTAAGCAGGTTGTTTCCTTTAATAAGGATCTCTTCAATAAAATTTCGCTCAACAGCCTCTATGATCAGAATCCTGTCATCTCTCAGAACTCTTATATCATTGAAAATTCCCTTTAAAAAAGCTCTCTTTATACCGTCTCTGACCAGGTCGAAAGTTATATCGTCACCGGGCGAAATACCGAATATATTCAGGAACTCGGCTTCACTCATTGAATAGAGACCTGTGATTTTAATTTTGGAAACCTTGTGGAGGGCCTGTGAGGGAGGGATATGTATTATAAAAACAGAGATAAATGTGGCTATAAGGATAATCATCCTGTGAGCCACATTTATCTTGTAAGATAATTTTATAGCCACTTTTTTAAAGGTTTCTTTTCCTTATCTTTAAATATTCCGCCTGTAATCAATACCATATCGACGATATACCACATTCCAAATCCTCCCATAGTGAAAAACATTAAGAGCCCTGTTCCAAACTTATTTACATAGAACCTGTGGCCTCCGAACCATCCAAGGAGAAAAGCGATAATCAGTGCAACTAACCTTTTTTTGTCTGAAATATCAGGTTTCTCGCCTGTGTCCACTACAATTTCGTCACCTTCTACAGAGCAGTCGAAGGTTTCCAAATCCTTCGATAATCCCAGTTTACCGGTGATATTACCGATGATATCGGGCCAGTCATTAATCCAGGTGACCAGTTTACCATCGGTTACATCGAAACTCGATCCGTGACAGGGACATATAACCGTTTTCCCATCTAATTTACCTTTACTCAGTTTACATTTAAGATGGGGGCATATATTGTCCAGTGCATAATATTTCCCATTAAGATTAACGATCAATATATCCTTGCCCTCTTCCTGTACCGAGGTCATCGATCCCTTTGAGATTGTCTTTTTCTTTACTTTAACCATAAAAATCCTCCATTATTAAAATAGTTTTGATAACTGTTCGGTTCATAATTGTTAGACAGGATAACAGGATAATATACCATAATCCCACTTATTTAACCTGCCAAAAAAGAGGCGTAATCCGGCAGGTTATTAAATCAATGGGACTTGTTATGTATGTAATTCGGTAAATAACTGAGTAGTTACGAATTGTTTGACTTTTAGAATTCTTTTTGTTATCATTCGCTTAGGGTCGATTTAAAAATAAAAAGAGGAGCTCTATATAGACACGCGCCATTAATTATCTGAAGAGCTATAATTTTTTTGTGAGTTAAAAATGTTTAAAGGTGATTTATTTGAGCAGTGGCTTGACAATGAAGCACAGAGAGTACTGACTAAACTAAATGAGAATGAACCTTTAAGTCAGGACGATAAACTCATAGTAGTAATAAAGGGACTGACCAATCATATCGTGCATCTTGATGCCGAGATAAAAGAAGAGCTAATTCGACAGCGACAGGACTCTGATAGGAGATTTGAACAGGTAGATAAGAGAATCGAACAGGTAGACAATAAAATTGAACAGATGGACAAGAAAATCGAGCAGATGGACAAGAGACTTGAACAGGTAGACAAAAAACTTGAGCAGGTAGACAGGAGATTTGAACAGGTAGACAAGAGGTTTGAAAATGTGAACAACAAGTTTGAAAAGATAACCGATGAGTTAAAGAATATTTACGGAGCAATAAATTCACAGACATGGAAGGTGATAGGAGCGGTCGGACTGATAGTACATTTAGGAAAGCTTATAGAGA
Organism: Candidatus Magnetocorallium paracelense; assembly: GCA_029001845.1. Lineage (GTDB taxonomy): Bacteria > Nitrospirota > Thermodesulfovibrionia > Thermodesulfovibrionales > Magnetobacteriaceae > Magnetocorallium > Magnetocorallium paracelense. Next base: position 128,304 of record JAREWP010000095.1, read on the forward strand.
CATTCGGGAAATAGCACAGCTTATTTGGGCTAGTTGGGGTAGTCAGGTTTTATGATGTCCATACTTTCATCCTCTCTAAATCCCAGTTTATCTCTGACCACATAGAGTGGTCTGTTTTTTGTTTCGTCATAATTTCTGCCAATATACTCTCCCATAATTCCAAGTATAATGAGAATGATGCCATTGAAAATTAAATTAATGGAAATTAGTGAGGTCCAGCCACGCACCGTCGTATCGGTAAAGAATTTTTGATAAAGTACGTTTATAAAATAAATAAAACCAACGAGAGATGTAAAAAAACCAAGATAAGATGCAAGTCGCAGAGGCTTAAAAGAGAAAGAGACGATTGCATCCAGGGCGAATCCTGTCATTTTAGGCAAAGTATACTTGCTTCTATCTCCATGTCTCTTCTCTCTCTCGTACTCTATAGAGCACTGTCTGAATCCCGCCCAGCTTATCAGGCCCCTTACATATCTGTTTTTTTCTCTGAGCCTGCGCATAACATCGACTACTTTAATGTCGATTAATCTGAAATCGCCGACATCGGGCGGGATGGCGATATTACTGATTAGCTCCAGTAAACGGTAAAAGAGTGAGGCAGAAGCCCTTTTAAACAATGACTCGCCCTTTCTTGAGAGTCTTTTTCCATATATTACATCAAAGCCCTCCCGCCATTTTTCGATCATAAACGGAATCAATTCAGGAGGGTCTTGCATATCTCCGTCTATTATGACAACCGCCTTGCCGGAGGAGTAATCGATCCCTGCGGTTATTGCAATCTGATGACCGAAGTTTCTTGATAACTCAATAAGTTTAATGCTATTGTCGCGGTTCAGCAATTCTTTAATTATTAGAGATGTCTTGTCTCTGCTGCCGTCGTCTACAAAAATAAGTTCATACTTTCCTTCGCATGATTCCATAACTTCCTTTAATCGCTTGTAGGTATATCTGATGACAGTCTCTTCGTTAAAGAGCGGGACGACTATGGAATAGGTTACGCAATCTGAAGATTTCATTGTTAAATTTCTCTAATCAGGAGGCATTTTTCAGGACAGACCTCAACGCAACTTGTACAACCGACACACCGTCCTGCATCTTTAACGGTTGGTACGCCGGCTTTCATGGTAATAACCACTTTCGGACATATAACCTCACACTTTGCACATCCAGTGCATTTTTTATGGTCGAAATCCAATAAAAACAAAACGTTATCTCTACGTAAGACACACTAAAGAATGATGGAAAAAAGCAAAAGAGAATATTATACCTTTTCTTTGTTTCTCAGACCAACCATATCTTCTCATAAATTTGTAGCAGCCCCTTATCCGGCCTTGACGATTTTAACTCATAACATATATTATAGCTTTATGAATAATCCTGAGAAACAATTCGAAGTCATACAAAGAGGTACTGTAGAGATTATCGGTGAAGACGGTCTAAAGGAAAAGCTTGTTGCATCCATTAAAAATAATAAACCGTTAGTCGTTAAAGCGGGCTTTGACCCGACTGCTCCGGATATTCATATTGGTCATACCGTGATTCTCGAGAAGATGCGACAGATTCAGGAGCTTGGTCATGAGATAGTTTTTCTTATAGGCGATTTTACCGGTATGATCGGAGACCCTACTGGGAAGAATGAGTTGAGAAAACCTTTAACTACCGATGAAGTACGAGCCAATGCAGAGACCTATAAAGAACAGATTTATAAAATACTGGACAGAGAAAAAACTAAAATTGTGTTTAACAGCGAATGGCTGTCTAAAATGAACGCAATGGAAGTAGCACGGTTGGGTGCTATGCAAACTGTAGCCAGAATGCTGGAGCGCGACGATTTCAAAAAACGTTTCGAGGCGCACAGAGATATTACTCTTCTTGAGTTTTACTACCCTTTGTTTCAGGCATACGATTCCGTATATCTTCAGGCCGATATTGAACTCGGAGGCACGGATCAAAAATTCAATCTCCTTATGGGCAGAACTTTACAGAGAAAATACGGCATTGATGAACAGGCGGTAATTATGCTGCCCCTGCTTGAAGGACTTGACGGGGTTAACAAGATGTCTAAGAGCCTTGGTAATTACATCGGAATAACGGAAGCTCCTTCAGGAGTATTTGGAAAGATAATGTCTGTCTCCGACGAGCTGATGATCAGATATTATGAACTGTTGAGCCATATTTCGGTTCAGAAGTTCGACAACCTGAAAACAGGTGTCAGAGATGGGAGCGTTCATCCCAAAAAGGCCAAGGAAGAGCTTGCTCTGGAGATAACGGAGAGGTATCATGGCAGGGATGCGGCCATAAAGGCGATGGAGGAGTTTAACAGAGTTTTTAAGTCAGGAGAATTACCTGAAAATATACCTGTTATGACGATTGAGTTAAATGATGCCGAAGTTGAAGGGAATGGTGATTCCAAACGTGACTGGTTACCCCAGATTATGAAGGACGCCTCTCTTGCAAAAAGCACCAGTGAAGCGCTGAGACTGATAAAACAGGGCGGAGTGCAAATAGATGGCGCAAAAGTAATCGATACTCAGACACGAGTGGCTATTGGCGAGCATATATTGAAAGTCGGCAAAAAAAGATTTCTTAAGATTATTCTCGATAAATTGTAGGTATTGTCATTGGATATTGAAAATGCGGACTTTTTGATAATTGGCAGCGGAGTTGCCGGACTCAGATGTGCTTTGGAACTGGCCTCTCACGGGAAAACCTATATAATCACAAAAGACCTTCCTGAAGAGTCCTCGACTGAATATGCTCAGGGCGGAGTGGCTGTCGCTTTGAGCGATGAAGACACAATCGGCATACACTTCGATGACACAATAAAAGCAGGAGACGTTATATGTAACGAAGAACCTGTGAAAGTGCTTGTAGAGGAGGGGCCCGAACGGATACTTGAACTAATATCCTGGGGCGCTGAATTTGACAAGAACGGTGCAAAGCTTTCTTTTACAATGGAAGGCGCACATTCACGCAGAAGAATTCTTCATTCCCATGGTGATTCCACCGGCAGAGAGATTGTCAGAGTACTCCTCAACAAAGTAAGAACCTTTCCTTCGATTCAGAAATACTCCTTTTCATATGTACTCGATCTTATAATATTCGATAACAAATGCTACGGAGCTTATATCTTAAAGGAAAACAAAATCAGCGCCATTCTTTCCAAGGCTACAATATTTGCTACAGGAGGTGCAGGCCAGGTTTACTCCAGAACGACAAACCCTCTTGTTGCTACAGGAGACGGAATGTCTGTTGCTTTCAGAGCCGGAGCCATATTGGAGAATATGGAGTTTGTACAGTTTCATCCCACCAGCCTCTTTGCTCCCTCGGCGCCACAGTTTCTGTTGAGCGAGGCATTGAGGGGGGAGGGGGCAATTTTACGAAACATACACAAAGAGACTTTCATGAACATATACCATCCAAGGGGAGAGCTTGCACCACGTGACGTGGTTTCAAGAGCCATTCTGTCGGAAATAGTCAGAACCGGCAGCAGACACGTTTATCTTGATATTACGCATCGTGACGCAGACTATATACGAAAGAGGTTTCCTACAATATACGGAACCTGCCTCAAATACGACATAGATATTACCTCTGAATTCGTACCCGTTACTCCGGCTGCCCACTATATCATGGGAGGAGTAAAAACCGATAAATACGGCAAAACAAATATCAACGGGTTGTATGCGGCAGGCGAAGTAGCCTGCACGGGAGTTCACGGAGCCAACAGGCTTGCAAGCAACAGTCTGCTCGAGGGACTTGTCTTTGGCGCCAGAGCCGGTAAAAGTGCTTTTCTGTCAAATATAAATCCCCGAGATATCGGAATATCCGATTTGTCCGAGAAGAAGGTCTTACATACAATCGATAATATAAATGAAATAAGAGGCATATTGAGAAAGATCATGTGGGAAAAGGTCGGAATAATCAGAAGCAACGATTCTCTTATGCAGGCATATGATACTTTGAAGCGATGGTCAGGTCTGTTAACTCTCTCTTATAGTACTCGCAGGGAAAACGAGATTAAAAATATGTTGCAGGTTTCGATGCTCATTGTGAAAGCTGCTCTTAAAAGACAGTGCAGCATAGGGGCGCATTACAGATCCGATTATTCCGAACCTGCTCGAGGTAACAGGAGCAAAGAGTGCAACTATCATATTGATTTACAAAGAAATCTGGATAAAGAGGATGGTATTGAGTGCAAGGTTTGTAAATAACAGGATAGTTATAAACAAAAAAGGGGTTTAAGACCCCTTTTTTTATTTTTTTTATGGCAGATAAAAGCCTGCTATTTGGTTGTGCTTTCGCCTTGTCCCTGTTTCTTTAATTCAGCCTGTGCTGCTGCAAGCCTGGCAAGTGGCACTCTGTAAGGAGAACAGCTTACATAATTCATTCCAATGTTGTAACAGAACTCAACTGAGCTTGCTTCACCGCCATGCTCACCACAGATTCCAACTTTAAGATCGGTCTTTTTGGATCTCCCTTTCTCTATACCTATTTTGACAAGTTGTCCTACACCATTTTGATCGATAGCTACAAATGGATCCTCAAGAAGAATTTTCTTATCTACATAGAATGGCAGGAACATGCCGGCGTCATCTCGGCTGAGACCAAAAGTGGTTTGTGTCAGATCATTCGTGCCAAAGGAGAAAAAATCTGCGTATTCTGCAATTTCATCGGCAGTGACAGCAGCTCTCGGGAGCTCTATCATGGTGCCGACAGTATACTTAATATCTGCTTTATTCTTTTCAATGATATCGTCAGCAGTTGATACAACAATTTCTCTCAATGCTTTAAGCTCTTCTACGTGACCTACAAGGGGGATCATAATTTCAGGTATCACTACTGTATCATTCTCTTTCTTGATTAATTCAACTGCAGCCTCGATTATGGCGCGTGTCTGAATTTCATAGATTTCCGGGTAGGTTACACCAAGCCTGCATCCTCTGTGCCCGAGCATTGGATTGAATTCCTGAAGCTGAGAGTTTCTCTCTTTCAGTTTTTTTAAAGATACACCCAACTCTGAAGCGATTTTCTTAAGTTCCTTATCGTTGTTATGAGGTAAGAATTCGTGTAAAGGAGGATCGAGAAGTCTTATGGTGACAGGTTTTCCATCCATGGCTTTGAAGATGCCTTTGAAGTCTCTCTTCTGCATTGGGAGAATTTTCCTGAGAGCCATTTTTCTTCCCTCTTCACTGTCTGAAAGAATCATCTCTCTCACTGCCTGTATTCTGTCGGCTTCAAAAAACATATGCTCTGTTCTGCAGAGACCAATCCCTTCGGCGCCGAATTCTATAGCTACTCTGGAGTCATGGGGAGAATCTGCATTCGTTCTGACGCTCATTGTTCTGAACTCGTCTACCCACTCCATGAACTTTCCGAAATCACCGGTTATTTTAGGTTGTACAAGCGGTGTTTCTCCTTTGATCACTTCACCGGTAGAGCCGTTAATCGTAAGCCAGTCGCCTTCCTTGATCTTTATATCTTTAATCATACAGGAGTTGCTTTTTTTGTCGATCAGTACATCTCCGCAACCTGCTACGCAAGGCTTACCCATACCTCTTGCAACAACGGCTGCGTGTGATGTCATACCGCCTCTGGCTGTAAGAATTCCCTGAGCGGCATGCATTCCGCCGATATCCTCAGGAGAGGTTTCGAGCCTGACAAGTAATACCTTTTCTCCCTTTGCAGCCCACCTCTCTGCATCGATCGCCGTAAATACGACCTTTCCGACTGCAGCGCCGGGAGATGCGGGAAGACCTTGAGCAAGTTTATCGTGTTTAATCTTGGTATCGATCATTGGATGGAGGAATTGATCCAACTGCTCGGGCTCAACTCTCATTACTGCGGTCTGTCTGTCGATCTTACCTTCGTCCACCAAATCCATGGCAATCTTAAGCGCAGCAGCAGCCGTTCTTTTCCCGACTCTGGTTTGGAGCATGTAAAGTTTGCCTTCCTGAATTGTGAATTCAAGATCGAGCATGTCACGATAGTGGTCTTCCAGTTTTTTGTAAATCTCCATCAGCTGTTCATAAGCTTCAGGTGTCGTTTTTTTAAGTTCTTCTACACTTAAAGGCGTGCGAATGCCGGCAACGACGTCTTCACCCTGTGCATTGATGAGACATTCGCCATAAAATATGTTTTCGCCTGTAGAGGGGTCTCTTGTAAAAGCAACGCCCGTACCCGATGTGTCGCCCATATTACCGAATACCATTGTACATATGTTAACGGCAGTGCCAAGATTATCGGAAATTTTGTTGAGTTTTCTGTATGTTATTGCTCTTTCACCGTTCCATGAATCAAATACTGCATTAATAGCAGCCTTTAGCTGAGCCATTGCATCATTCGGGAAATCCTGGTTAAGCTCTTTTTTATATAATTTTTTAAACTGAGTGCTGAGATCTTTGAGGTCGTCTACAGTGAGGTCTGCTTCTGATTCTACATCGGCCTTTTCCAATTTCCTTTCAAGAAGTTCTTCGAACTTCATTCTATCAACATCCATGACGATGTTTGCATACATAGTTATGAATCTTCTGTAAGCATCGTAAACAAACTTTTCGTTGTTTGTCATCTTTATGAGTCCGGGGATTGTTTTTTCAGTAAGACCGAGATTTAAAACAGTGTCCATCATACCGGGCATGGAAAACTTGGCTCCCGATCTGACCGACACGAGGAGAGGCTTTACGGGATCGCCGAATTTGAAGCCCATGTCTTTTTCTGTCTTCTTTAGATTTTCAAGAACTTCGTCCCACAAACCATCGGGATATTTTTTTTTGTTTTTAAAATACTCGGTACATGCCTCAGTCGATATTGTAAACCCCGGTGGTACGGGAATACCGAGATTTGTCATTTCCGCAAGACCGGCGCCCTTACCGCCAAGCAGGTCCTTCATTGTTCCTTCGCCGTCGGCCTTGCCACCACCGAAGTAATAGACATACTTTTTACCCATAAAAAATCCTCCTGTATAAATGATGTTGAAATTGAAAGAAAAGAGTCCGTATAGAAGAATTAGGATAACCCATGAACAGAGGAAATATCAAGAGATAATGTAAAAAAGTTCTCAAAACACTGTATTTTATAAAAGAAATCACAAACTATTGTTAAATTTACAAAAAGAACGCTATTGCAGGAAATCTTCAGGTTGCTCTTTCATCACAAAATATTTTTAAATATAGTGATTTTAAAATTCAGAAGCAAGGGTCAGGTCAGAAATAAGTTGTATATTTAAAGTGACAGCCAGGCATTGGATTTGTTAAAACCAATTGAGCAAAACCGCAGGCGTCGCAGAGCTGCGTTGAGGATTTTGCAATTGAGGAAAATTTGAAAAAACCGACGGCATTAATGTCCCAATACATGGATATTAAAGCGAACCATCAAGACTCTATACTATTTTTCCGAATGGGTGATTTTTATGAGATGTTTTTTGACGATGCGAAAGTCGCCTCCAGAATTCTTCAGATCGCTCTGACAACGAGAGACAAAAACAGTGAAGAACCTGTTCCAATGTGCGGATTTCCACATTTCGCCTCTGAATCGTACATTAAGAAACTGATTGATTCAGGTCATAAAGTTGCCGTATGCGAACAGGTGGAGGATCCTTCCGAATCAAAGGGCATTGTTAAGAGAGAAGTTGTAAAGGTCGTTACGCCCGGTACTTATGAGCCTGAAAATCCTAAAGAGAATTCATATATATTAAGTCTTTATCCTATGGGAAAGAGGCACGGTATGGCAGTATCCGATGTCTCTACAGGAGATTTCGTTGTTTTTGAAAGCGATAATTCGGTTACCGATGAGATTGGCAGGTTCGATCCCAGAGAAATCCTTTGTCCTCTTTCTCTGCAAATAGATATCCATTATACGGAAGCTCTGAAAGATCACTTCGTCTCCTTTTACGACGATTTCAGTTTTGATTATACCGAGTCATACAGATGCCTCCTGGATTATTTCAGGGTCGGTACGCTGAACGGATTCGGATGCGAGGGAATGACTGCCGCTATCTCTGCTGCCGGAGGTCTTCTCGCATATCTCATGGATACTCAGAAATCCATGCTCTCCTTTGACAGGATAAGGGTGCTGCACGGTTCATCTTACATGTTTCTCGATGCTGTTGCAAAGAAAAATCTGGAACTTATAAAAAATATCAGAGACGATTCGTCTGACAATACGCTTTTACATATTATGGACGAAACACTGACTCCAATGGGGGGCAGACTACTAAAGGAGAATATACTCAAACCTCTTATAAATATCGAAGAGATTCATAAGAGACTGAACTCAACAGAAACTCTTTATAACGATTTTCGTCTTCTCGATAACATTCGAATACATTTAAAAAATGTACAGGATATCGACCGATTGATATCCCGTGTAATCAGAGGGAGCGCAAATGCCAGAGACCTTGCAGCCATAAGCTCATCGATAGAGGAAATTACCAAAATCAGAGAAATTTTAAAGATGAGCGACGATATCCTGTTAGGCGGCATTCTTCTTGGGATAAAAGAGTTGAACGATATATCCTTTCTTATTTCTTCCGCTGTCATCGACTCACCTCCCAATACGATTAAGGATGGCGGGATCATAAAGAAAGGATACAACAGCGAGGTTGATGAACTTAGGGAAATATCTCAAAAGGGGAAGTCCATTCTAAGTGAATTGGAGAGCAGAGAGAAGGAGAAAACAGGTGTCAATTCTCTTAAAGTCGGTTTCAATAAAGTCTTTGGTTATTACATCGAAATAACCAAGGCAAACCTTCATATGGTTCCGGAGAATTATATAAGAAAGCAAACGCTGGCCAATGCCGAGAGATTTATTACTGAAGAATTGAAGGAGTATGAAAACAAGATTCTCGGGGCCGAAGAGAGGCTAAAGTCCATAGAGTATCATCTCTTTAAAGAACTTACAGAGGAGGTGATGCAATATTCCGAAGCATTGAGGACAACATCAGCTTCCATGGCCTTACTTGATTTCCTCCAGTCTCTTGCTTTTATCGCAAAAAGAAATAACTATGTAAAGCCTGTTATTTCCGCTGACGGAGTACTGGAAATAAGTGATGGCAGACATCCGGTGCTGGAAAGAAGCGAGGGCAACGAAAGGTTTATTCCAAATGACGTACTCCTTGACTTGGAAGACAATAAGCTTCTTATCATAACAGGACCCAACATGGCAGGTAAATCGACTTATATGCGGCAGGTCGCCATAATTACACTTATGGCGCAGGCAGGTTCGTTCGTACCGGCGGGTTCCGCCAAAATAGGTATAACAGACAGAATTTTTACCAGAATCGGAGCTTCCGATTATCTGGCCGGCGGGCAGAGTACATTTATGGTGGAGATGATCGAGACAGCCAATATACTTAACAATGCAACTGAAAGGAGTCTCATTATACTGGATGAAGTCGGAAGAGGCACGAGCACTTTTGACGGAATAAGTATTGCCTGGGCTGTGGCTGAGTATATTGCCGGAGAACTGAAGTCAAGGACTCTCTTTGCGACTCATTATAATGAACTGACCGAATTATCGATTACTGCCGAAGGTGTCAGGAATTATAATGTCTCTGTTAAGGAGTGGGGAGAGGAAATAATTTTTTTACGCAAGATTATCAAAGGTTCTGCCGATAAGAGTTATGGAATACAAGTAGCGAGGCTGGCAGGGTTGCCTGAAAATGTAATTAACAGGGCAAAGGAAGTACTCGCCAATCTTGAAAAGGAAGAACTCTGTGAAACAGGAGAACCGAAATTCGCCGGCAGGAAGAAAAAAAGAGCTGCCGAACAACTCGACCTTTTTGCCGGCATGGACAATCCCGTCATCTCTGAGTTGTCCCGCATTAATACTTCCGAGATTCGCCCTGAAGAAGCGATTGCAAAACTGAACGAATTAAAGAGGCTTGCATCGAAAAGATAAAAGAAAAAACAGTTGCCTTTATCCCTGTAAGGCTGGCTTCCACCAGATTGCATGAAAAGCACTTCCGCATGATCGGTGAGAGAGAGGTGTTGTCATGGGTAGTACTGAGGTTGAAGCAAACCCGATTTGTCGACCAGATCGTAATCTGCTCGCCCAATGAACCTGCAAGTGAAAAGCTCAGAGCTTTTTCCGAAAGAGAGGGCGTTCACCTTTATATATATAAAGGTGACATCAATGATGTAACAGGCAGACTGACAAGTGCGGCCATAGAGTTCAATGCATCGATTTGTATTATAGCAAGCGGTGACTGTCCTATGATATCTTCGGGTTCGATCGATCGGATGGTTTTGTCCCTGAAAAAAGAAACAGATGCAGGCTCGGCATTATTTGATACTTTTGACGGCAAAACACAAATACATGAGGGGATTATCGTATCCAGGAGATGGCTCTGGGAACGGGCGGATGCGCTTTCCGATACGCCTGAGCTCAGGGAGCACCATTTTCCGTCCTTTTACTGTAATGTGTATCCCGGTAAGTTTAAAGACGTCAAGATCGTAAGGGTCGTTGACAAAGAGATATACTACAGGCTGAGACACAGGATTTCCGTAGACACGGTCAGCGATTTGGATTTTTTAAACAGGGTATACGAAGAGCTTTCTGTAAGCGGTTTGGATTTTAATCTTGCAAATCTGATAAAACTGCTTCAAAAAACGCCTGAGTTGCAAAAGATTAACAATAATGTTTACAGGCGCGGATTGTACGATAAAGTTACAAAGATACTCTTTTACGTTCATGACGATGACGATAAGGCAAAACCCCGTCTTTTGAGATCCTTGAAAAAGGCGGAGAAGTCGTTAACGCTTATCGGTGCAGGAATCAATCTTCTTGTATCGGACAACGGAGCTTCTGATATGGTCAAAACAAAGGGGTTTAACGTTCATTACGGGAAGGAAGATAAGCTCCTTAAAATATATGACAGTTTCAGGTATGACAGGCTGATAATCGATACCGGAGATAATTACCGGATCGATGAAGAGTTAATAGATGAAATAAAAGTGCGTACTAATGCGGAAATTATAGTGGTAAGAGAGCTTGTGACAGATGACTAAAAGAGTCCGCTTGAGGGGAGAGGGATCAGGAAAACGATGAAAATAAAATCGGAATTCATACCTAAAGACGAACTTATCCCCATTAAATTCAAAAAGGGTAAAAAACAGGTATTTGTGGACTGGTGGTTTGTGGAGCCTGGTTACGGCATGCCTTTTTGGCCTTTTTATCAAGAGAAATACGGAACCGATCCGTGGCTGAGTCCCTATGGTGTCGAATTAAAGATATGTAAACCTGAAATCGTTAATACCCCCATAAGTACAGAAGACCCGCTTGGTCATCTGGGCGCCTACTGTACATTGATGTATGATACGGTCGATGGGAAAAGTAAGTACAGACTTTGGTATGAGACATACGGGTTTGAAGCCAAGGGAGATGAGGGAGCCAAAATTTGTTATATGGAATCCAAAGACTGTGTGGAGTGGACTAAACCTGAACTGAATCTTATCTCATATAACGGTTCAAAGAGCAACAACATAGTTTACGGATATGGAGACGACGAGACAGGAGGAAGCACCGGCGGCCATGGCGCTACTGTTATAAAGGATATTTTCGCTTCCCCTGAAAAGAGATATAAGCTGGTTTATATAGGCCCTGCAGGAGATAAAAAATCCAGATTATCGGGATGGCTCTATGGTGCTGTATCGCCTGACGGAATTAGGTGGAAAAAACTGGCAGAGCCGGTTTTGAAGTATATGAGCGATACACAGACAATTCTCTCCATAGACCGGTCAACAAGGAAATACTATGTCTATCTGAGAGGTTGGTCTCCTCAGCTTCCGCTCGGGTTGGGAGGGCGAAGATTTATAAGGCGAGCCGAAACAAAGGATTTTACCTCTTTCGGCAAACCTGTAACTGTATTGAAACTGAATTATAATGTTGACCCTTCAGCCGATATTTATACGAATTCTTACCACCCCTGGCCTCATGCCGACAGGGCTCACTTAATGATGCCATCTATTTACCACAGGGACAGAGACACCTTGGACCTCTATTATGCATTTAGCAGGGATGGTTTGGATTGGTCTTTTCATGAAAAGGAGTCAATTATTCCCTCTTTGGGCGATATGGGGAGCAATACGGTTTGTGCAGGCAAGGGGCTGGCGCCATACAGCGGCGGTAAATGGGCATTCCCTTTATATATGGCGGATAAATGCCATAACGAATACGCCCCTTCTAAAAGAGGTCTTTATCTGGCCACAGTGCGAGAAGACGGCTTTATGGCTATTGAAGCTTTGACAAAGGGCGAATTCTATACCTTCCCTGTTAAGTTCGAAGGAAAAAATATGCTTTTAAACTCCTATTCCTACCCTGGAGGGGAGATTACTATCGAGTTTCTTGCAGTTAAGAATTTGGCCGAGGCGTCGCCTGTAAAGGGTTTTACTATCGATGAGTGCGATCCCGTAAGAGGGAATCCCATATGGACGACAGTTTCCTGGAATGGTAAAGATAATCTTTCGTCCCTTAGGGGAAAGACCGTAAGGATAAGGTTCCGTTTAATAAGGTCGAGGATTTATGGATTTAAGTTCGAATAGAGTGCATGGATGCTGACCGGGCTGACAGGTAATTTCGGAACAGGCAAAAGCACTGTGCTTGCAATTTTCAGCAATCTGGGTGCTTTTACCACAAGCGCCGACGAAATAGTTCATAAATTATTTAAAAGAAGTGATGTGCAGAACCAAATCAGGGAGTTAATGGGAGATGTTTTTGACAGCCAAAACAATCCTGACAGAAAAAGAATTGCAAATTTGATATTTAATAACGTCTCCCTAAAAGAATCACTTGAATCCATTTTACACCCTCTTGTTTTACAGTCGATCCTGGAGACTTCCGGGGGCGGTGAGAATACTATAGTCCTGGCCGAGATTCCTCTCCTTTTTGAAGCAGGTTATGAGAGATATATGGATAAAGTGATAACTGTAACAAGTACAAAAGAGGCGATTATTAAACGACTTACCGCCAAGGGTTTTTCCGGCGCCGAAATAGAGCAAAGGCTCTCCCATCAGATGCCTGACAAAGAAAAATTCGCACATTCGGACTTTGTCATCGATAACTCCGGAGATATCGCCATAACAACACAGGCGTGCAACAGCATATTTAAAATCCTGGAGTCAGGTCTCTGACATGAGTTCGTTTTATTCTTTTTGTTTTTCACGCAAAAACACAACAACACAAAGAGTAATTTCAAATTCACACCATATCCTCACTCTCCTTTTCATTATCTCCTTTACTGTTATATACCACCTGCCCTACTTCGACCTTTCGAAGGACATCACCCGTAAGCCGGCTAGCTCCGATGAGTTCACTACTGATCTTACACCTCAGTTCGGAGTACATGCCGAAATATTCAGGCAGTCCTTTACTGATAATAAGTCGATTCCTCACTGGAATCCCTATATTATGGGTGGACAGCCCTTTTTAAGCGGCCCGGGAGTCAATCTGTTTTCCCTGGAAAATGTCCTTGTTCTCTTTTTCAGGGGACAGGTCGCAGCGCGACTGAGCATTCCTCTTCATCTGTTACTCGGGTGGATCGGTCTTTATCTTTTTTTTATTCAAATCGGACTTCAAGGAAAACATGCGATCATGGCAGGCTTGATTTATTTGTATAATCCCACATATATGGCGGTTAACTCCTTTACGGGACATCTCAATATAATTAACGGAGTTAGTTATGTCCCATGGCTGCTGTATTACGGAGTCAAACCTTTTAAAAGAAGTCTGTCAAGGTCGTTTATGATATCTATTGTCCTCAGCCTCATGGTCCATTCAGGCGCTGTAGAGATATTTCTGTTTTCATCCTTTTTCGGACTGACTCTTTTTATTGTTTATCATCGTGCTATAAAAGGATCTAATTTGGTGAAGTCAGTAGCCGAGGCGCTTCTTATTGTTGTCGTCGTAACGGGGTTAACAATAATCAAAATCGCCCCTGCCATTGAATTTCTTTCCATATCCGACCGCAAAGAGGGGATGATTTCGGAAATGGGATTTTATGCACCCACTTACAGAGACGGATTTAACCATAGAGGTTATTATCTGGAATATGGCGAGCCGAAAAGAGCCGTTCAGGTAACGCCTTACCCGGTAGTAATGTTACTTGGATTGGCTGCAGGATTTGGTTTGTTCAAATTATTCGGGAAAAACAGACTATTATTTTTTACAATTATAACAATAGCCATTATACCTGTAGCGATCTCCTACTCTTACTCGATATTTAAAATTTTTTGGGAAATACCGTTATTCAAAAACCAGAGAACCCCTGACAAGGCCATGTTTGTAACATTCCTGGCTATTGCCGTGCTATCTTCTTATGGAATAAAGGAGGTTTTGTTTAGCAGGTTTAAAAATAATTTTAGACACGCTCTTCCTCTACTCACCATAATCCTCCTTCTTTATACAACTTATTTTTTGCGTCCTCCTTTTCCCTCTATGGATGATCTTGCTCTTAGAAGGGCCAATAACGGAGTATTGAATTACGTCAAGCAAGATAATAGTTTCTTCCGAATAACCTCCTTTCAGGATGAAGACAGGAATTGGGGATATGAACATCAGACCGTTCCCGAAAAGATTGGCATACTTCTCGGCTTCGCCCGCCTCTGGCACAGCGATATGCTATTTTCACTATATACAATGTCAATGGGAAAAGCTCAATTCCCCTTTGTCCCTGTAATATTCAGAAATTTTGCATCAATGACAGGGCTTTTATCCATCAAATATGTATCTTCTACAAAACCGATAAATGTAGCAGGTCTTGAATTTGTCGGAAAATTTGATCCTATGAATCCTGAGCCTCAACCTGAAAAATCAAGGGGGCCTTATCTTTACAGAAACACCAAAACCATGCCAAGGGCTTATCAGGGGCCGCCTGCTGTTTTGATTTGCGGTTCTGAGAACTATATAAAAAAGAGAGGAATTCTGTCTATAAGCAGAAGCGAGTTCGATGGAAGAGGGCAGACGCTTCTCTACTCAGGGAGATGCACTGCCGATACAAAAGATAATCTATTTGAATACAGTAGTTTCATCTTACCTGAAAGCAATGAACTCGTTCCTGATAAGTATGGAGAAAAGATAATCGATGAAAATGAATTATTTAAAAAAAGTCCGGTCTATTATGAGGTTTCAGAGGTTAAAGTAGATGAAGTAACGCCTGATCGGCTGGTTCTTAAAGTCACAAAAGGTAATAAAGGAAAGTGGCTTATACTTTCAGAGAAGTTCGCACTGTTTAAGGGATGGTCAGCATATGTAATGAATAAAAGTAGTGACAAAATAAAGCTCCCCATTATCAGAGCCAACCATGTCAATAGTGCGATATGGTTGCCAGAAGGTGAGTATAAGGAAGTAATTTTCGTCTATGAAACGCCATATTTCAGTACAGGGATCATTCTTCTGGTTGTTACATTGGTGCTAATTATTAGCTATTTTATCCGTTTTCATAATCTAAGAGAATTGTTACTCCAAAGGGCAAATCTGCACGATTAAAATTATATCCATACACCCGCCAGATTCCTCCATTTTTCTTTTTTTTTCACGTATACAGTAATATTTTTCATTGACAAAAAATTACCATTATATTAGTATGAAAAGAAGCTCTTTTGGTTTTATTATCTTATGGAATAACTGAAGAAGTATAAAAAAATAGCTTTATTATGACAAAGAACCTATGAATCATAATATTTAGATAACATACTAAATCATCTATTATTTTTTAATTAATAATGAGGTTAAAAAAAGAAAATTAAATAATCACTTACTTTTTACTCAAGGAAGCTCAACACTTTCTTTTAC
Organism: Candidatus Magnetocorallium paracelense; assembly: GCA_029001845.1. Lineage (GTDB taxonomy): Bacteria > Nitrospirota > Thermodesulfovibrionia > Thermodesulfovibrionales > Magnetobacteriaceae > Magnetocorallium > Magnetocorallium paracelense. The sequence continues at coordinate 144,090 of JAREWP010000095.1, forward strand.
TGATAGCTGATAGATGTTTCATTGTCACTATCTCATTCTTCTCATGGGAGAGGTTTCCGGCAGTTCGTTACGATCTATAAATCCGTTGTTGTTTTTATCGAGTCTGTTAAAGATGTGATCAGGGCCGGGGAATTCAGCTCTTGAAATTTTATTGTCATTATTTATATCCAGTTGGCGAAAGGCCTTTCTTTCACGGGGGCCTGTGCTTCCGGTTCTGCCTTTTTTATCTAACAGCTCTTTAAAGGGAGGCATTTTACCATCTTTTTTTATTACCTCCTTTTCAGGGAAGAGAGAATAATTCTCAACAGCCTCATCCTTGAGACTTACTTCAAGTCTTAATTTCCTAATTTCAGTTGCGCTTTTTGTGTAATCAGTCTTTTTGAAATAGTAAATCCATATTTCATTGCCATCTGCAAATGACTTCCTTGATGGTTCTCCAAGGATGGATAAAAGGTCCTCCCTTGTTGTAACACCCTGTTCAAGAGCTGAAAATGCTCCAAAACCGGTGCATGATGAGAAAAAAAATAAAATTACGATATATACGAAACTTCTTAATGCAAACATGACTGCCTCCTCTTAAGTTCAGATTGCCTTATGCCTTAAACCGTGTTTGGTTCAGGCTTAGTTATTATTTTAACGCAGAGGACATCGAGAGGATTTTTTTCATTAATTCCTTGACTGCTTTTTTAAAATTTTCCTCTGCGACCTCTGCGTTAAAAACAGCTCCACACAGGTTCCGGTTGATCCAATTTGTCGTGGCCCGGCGGATCATGAGTGATTACGACTACTCTGATTCACCGGTAGTTCTATAACAAATGTGGTTCCTTCATTTATTTTTGATTTACATGTAATCGATCCGTTATGGTCCTTAATAATACCGTAAATTATGGATAAACCGAGTCCTGTCCCCTTTCCAGTCTCCTTTGTCGTAAAAAAAGGTTCGAATATCTTTTCACTAGTCGACTCCTCCATTCCCGATCCGTTATCTGAGAATTCGATATGTACGGACTCTTTACTGTCCAAAAAAGAAAGCGCTATGCTTATCTCTCTGTGATCTTCTTTGTTTTCCAGTATATCGATGGCGTTCTGAAAAAGATTCAGAAAGACCTGCTCTATTTGATTTGGACTGGTAATGATCATCGGAATATTATCGCTTCCTGTTATTTTCAACTCTATCAAATTCTTTTTTAGTTTTTCATTAATCAGCAGCAGTGTATTATCTATAATATTCCTGATGTTCACAGGTGTCTCACCGGATTGAATAGTCCCTCCGAATGTTTGGAGATGCCTGATTATTGTAACGATTCTTTCTATTTGCTCAAAGACGTTTTTAAGGTCTTCCTTTACTTCATCTAAATTTAGATCGCTGCTGTTCAAATCGTCTTGAAGAGACTGTATAAAAGAGTATATATACGTAAGAGGCTGGTTAACCTCATGAGCGACGCCTGTTGCAACTTCGCCGAGTGTCATGAGTTTGGCGTTGGCAAGCATCTTTACTTCAAGCGATTTCCTCTCTCTTTCTATTTCTTTTTTATCCGAAATGTCCTGGGCAAGACATATTAATGCCTGTTTTTTCAGTCCGCTTTCGTCTTCAAGAGGCGCCGTGGAAAATAAAACCGGTATTTTTTCCCTACTGGAGGAGATGAGAATTTTTTCAATGCCGGTGGTGACACTACCCAGAAATCCTGAGTCATCGTAGAGAGATTCGCTATCAAAAATTGAATCTATAGACATGCCGACCAGTTCTCCCTCTTTATAACCGAGAATCGTATGGGCCTTCTTATTGGCCATCTGTATTTTATAGTCAGAACCAATCACAAAGAGCATGTCTGTCATAGATCGGATGATGCTGTCAGTATACTCCTTTGCCAAAAGAAGGTCGTCACGTGATTTTTTTAAATCGCCTATCATTCTGTTGATCGATTCACCCAGTTTTCCCATTTCATCGTCTGTGGTAATCTCAATGGGAGTGGAGTATTCGCCTCTCGATATGGATTCCGTTGCTTTCACCATTTCTTTCATAGGGTTTCTTACAGCCTTTATAAAAAGCAGGCCAAGGGTTGCAGCCATCGCAATAACTGCGAGAATGGCTGTTGCAAAGATAACTGTCGATTTAACCGATTCTCTGGACAGAGCAATGGATTTCGACAGGAGCTCCTCGGACTGTAAGTCCGTAATCTTTTGCAGTATTTCAACTCTATGGGAGGCTGCCCTGTAAGCACGATCATAAATGCCTTCAGGAAAATCCGCCGGAGTTCCGTTGAGTATCTCCATTCTCAGTTTTTCGATTTCAGAAAAGGTGTTGTCATTAATTTTTTTTATATAAAAGGCAAGCATATCGTCAGAGGCGTTGTGCTCGAAACTGTGGAGAGTGACTTCCTGTCCTTTCCAGAGTTTCATCCAATAGGAGAGAGAGTTTGTTGACAACGGTCTTTTTTCATTAAGAAAGGAGTCTAAACCTGTCAATTCTCTGCCTGCAAATTCCTTTACTTCGATAAGGTCCAAAAAGGCGTTGAGCGGTTCGGACATGGCAGAATGGCCGATACCTGAGAAAACGCTCTTTAAGGCGTTAATTAACAGAGAGAGGACTTCTGTGTAATATTTGACTTTCCTGCCCGTACCTGTGTCAGGAGATATGGATTCCCTTATCATAGAGATATCTTCCAGTTCGATTAAGACGTTTTTTATCCTTGTCATATAGCTCTCATCGGTAATAGCGATATCTGTACCACCGGTTCTATCCATAATTTGCGCAATGGCATTGTCAGTAGCCGGTATTGTCTCTTGAAGGTTATCCCAAAAGCCTTTCTCCTTTTTGTCCAGCCAGAGTACGGTTGCAGAGCGCTCCTTTTGCAGCATGTCGATCAATGTATTGATCTTCACGGCAACTGCGACAAGTTCCTTAACCCTCTTTCCTTCTCTGCTTTCAACAGTCTTTGATCTGAGTATTGGAAAAAGAAAGAGAAGAGCTGCGCAAACAGGTATCAGAATCAGTAACAGTATTTTGTTTGTAAATTTCATATTGAATTATCAGGCTCTCAGGGAATCTGATATGCTTAATTCTATAAAGTGTCGCTGTGATTATAATATACAGCCTTGAAGTAATAAGGTCAAGATAAAAGTATCTGTTTTACACAAATGTGCTATAATATTGATCTGATTTAAATCATATTTCTTGTTTTTTTATGACTTTTCTACAGGAGGGGCTTTCATGGAGGTTATTTTATATGAGACAGCAGGACATAAGTTCATACTTATTGGCTTTGGTGAGATTAAGAGAGAGAGCAGCATACCTTCCAATCAATATTTGATAACTCACGGAAAGTCGTCGGCTCTTATAGATCCGGGCGGGTTCGGACTGTTTCCCATTTTGTTGTCAAGGGTATTAAAATATACGACCATGGAAGAAATAAAGGCAATTCTCCTTTCCCATCAGGACCCCGACGTTGCCGGCGGACTCAATATCTGGGCTGAGATTACAATGGCGAAGATATATATTTCTAAATTGTGGATTCGTTTTTTACCGCATTATGAATTGAGACATTACATCGGAATAGAAGCGATAGAAGACAGGGGAGGGGACATCGCCATAGCCGACGATTTTATTCTAAAACTTATTCCCGCCCATTTTCTCCATTCTCCGGGGCACATAAACGTTTACGATCCTGAATCGAAGATTCTTTTTACAGGCGATATCGGCGCCTCTGTACTACCCTGTTCGGACAATAAGCTCTTTATAGACGATTTCGATTCTTTTGTACCCTGTATAGAGGCCTTTCATAAAAGATATATGTCTTCCAATAAAGCGCTGAGGAAGTGGATTCAGGAGATAGAAAATTACGACATAGATATCCTTGCGCCTCAGCACGGTTATTTATATAGAGGAGAGGCAAAGGAAAAATTTATCAAGTGGTTATATGAGCTGAAGTGCGGAGTGGATATTATATGAACAATGAGAATCTCGATTTTGAACTCCTGAGGTGTCAGGTTTCCAAGAATAACGGTACACTCCTGGAAAATCTCTCAAGAGAGGATTTGTTGATTTCGGGAGTCGAAAAATCCATACAAGAGATTACCGACCATTTGCTGTTACAGGCACCGGAAAATGAATCTTTTTCCAGGAAGATAGAAGCCTTAAAAGAGGTTATAAGGATTTTTATCGATATACTGGAAAAGCGTGTTACCATAAACACGTCCTTGTCAAAAAAGGGGTTGATCGATACATTAAAAATGATAAAAGTTCTTGAATACAATTCAGTTGACGCAGAAATTTTGGCAAAACTTACAAAAGTGTTGATGAATATTGTATTGTCCAGGGAGAATGTCATCAACTGGGAAAAACGCTCTGAAGAACTCCTTGTTGAGCTGTACGGAATATTCCGATTCGACGCTTTTTTGAATATATTCGAGAGAGGAAAAAAGAATCTCGGTGTATCGATATATTATCTGAAAAGATTTAATGAGAGGCAGAAGAACTATTTAAAGGGGATGTTAAAAAAGTCCATTCTCGAGCATTTTCAAATCGTCGATATCGTTAAAAATATACCTATGGAGTTTACTGAAAAGGCGTTGCTTCAGGAAGAAGATGCCTGTGATTCTGACAGGGTTGAGTTGAAGCAGCACGAGTTTATGTCTGAAACACCGGGAATAGGTGGAATTCTGGGAATCGCCGTCTTCATTACAAATGAGATATCCCAAAAGGAAGAAGATATTCTGAACTCCCTTCTCTCTATTATGACTCTCATCATCGGCTCATCCAGGGGCCTTTCCAGAGCGATAAGGGAACTTGAATTTTATGCCGGTCACGATCCGCTGACCGGCTTGTACAACAGAAGAATGTTCGAGCACTTTCTTCAGTATGAAATTTCCAGAGTTAAAAGGAAGAAGTATAAATTCTCCATGCTTATGATGGATCTCGACGATTTCAAGTATATTAATGACAGTTATGGTCATCCCTTTGGTGATTTATTCCTCAAGGAGGTGGCTGGAGTTCTTCAGGGGGTTTTACGGGACGGGGATGTTGTCGCCAGATTGGGAGGGGATGAGTTTTCCGTGATTCTCAGTGAAACGGATATAGAAAGCGGTCGTGTTGTTGCCGAAAAGATAAAGAAATCCTTTCATTTAAGAAAAATCGAGACTCCCGACAAAAAATCCGTGCCTGTAAAAGCTTCTATCGGCCTTGTCGAGTATCCCACTCACGGCACAACCAATGAAGAGCTCATGATCGTTGTAGATGCTGCTTTGTACAAAGCAAAGGAGCTGGGAAAAAATAATATTTTCATACCTACTCCGGAAGAAATAAAGGACTCCGTTAAAGAACAAAACAAAAAATTTCAATTCATTCAGGATGGTCTGGAAGAAGGCGGTTTTGTTCCCTTTTTTCAACCTATTTTCGATATACGTAAAAAAGAGATCGTAGGATACGAGGCTCTTGTCCGCCTTGTTAAAGACAATAAAGTCGTATCTGCCATGCATTTCATTGACATGGCCGAAAGAACGGGAAAGATTTTCGATATTGACAAAATTACGATCCAAAAGGCCTTTCAGAAAAAAAAGAAAGAGAAGAACGATAAACTTCTTTTTATAAATCTTTCCGGCAAAGAGGTAAGCGATAAGGGCTTTATCGATTTCCTGATTCACGCGGCTCAAGTAACCGGCATAGCTCCCTCTGAGGTCGTGTTCGAAATTACCGAAAGGGAGGCTGTCGGTGACATAGCCAATGTGATGGAGTTTATAAACAGAGTCATGTCACGTGGTTTTAAGCTGGCAATAGACGACTTCGGTAGCGGTTATTCTTCTTTTTATTATATTAAGTACCTGCCGGTGAATTTTGTTAAGATAGACGGCGAGTTTGTAAAGGAGCTTGCATCGCAGGATTACAGGGATGTTGCCTTTGTAGAGAGTATTCAGACGTTGTGTACGAAATTAGGTACTAAAACGGTGGCTGAGTTTATAGAGAGCGAAAATATTTTAAAGATTCTTGGTGATATTGGCATAGATTTCGGGCAGGGATTCTATTTAGGGCCTCCTGAGGCCGAATTTATTCGGGAAGAGAAGTCTCTTTTGTGATAGTAATGTAGGGTCTGGGAAGTTTGGTCGGGGCGAGCAGATTTGAACTGCCGACCTCTCGCACCCCAAGCGAGTGCGCTATCCAGGCTGCGCTACGCCCCGTTTGAATTGTTTAAAATGTCTACTATGGATTTTAAGCGATTCTTGATCGTATGTAAGGTATTTCTCGTCATTTCATCGATAATGGTCTTAGGTTTTTCCTTTTGGAGCTCTATTTGGCTTCTTGAAAGATTTTTCCTCACTCCCTCTATCGTGAACCTCTCTTCGTAAAGGAGTCTTTTTATCTCGAGAATTATATCTATATCCTTTCTCTGATAAATCCTTTGGCCCGATTTCCCCTTTCTGGGTTTAAGGAAGGGAAATTCCGTTTCCCAATATCTTAACACATATGGCTCGAGATTTGTAATCCTGCTGACCTCCCCAATCTTATAAAAAAGTTTTTGAGGTATAACAGGTTTGCTGAATACAGGTTTTTCGTTTGTTTTTAACATTTTTGCTCCGTAAATAAACGAATGCGCACCGGAAGCAGCAGCAATGTCCTGCCAAAACAAGCTGAAACTCGTAAACTCAAACACAACCTTGTTTTGGCGGGACATCACTGCTGCTTCTAACGATTTTCATGCTTTGTGGTGACCCGGAGGTTCATGGACGTTTACTCTATATGCGACTTAAGCCAAAGACTCGGTTTAAACGTCACGACACTTCGAGGGGATATCTCGATCTCTTCTCCTGTTTTAGGATTTCTGCCTTTTCTCGCCTTTTTCTTTCTTACATTAAAGGTACCGAAACCGCTTATTTTAATGGATTCACCCTCTGTCAATGTCTGTTTAAGAGTCTCTATGATGATTTCGATAATTTCAGCCGATTCCTTTTTGGGAAGACCGACATGCTCGAATATGGCATATACAAGATCGGATTTTGTCACAGTCTGATCTAAACCTCTTTATATCATAATTTTAATGTGAATTCTTTCTTTTAGAGACTTGATCCACTCACTATAATCTCTTTGGAATCTTTTGTTTAAAAGCTGAATTCTGGCATGGTTTTTCAAATCCTTCTCTGATTGAAGGCCTTTCCTGTCAGTCATCTGCATTATATGCAAGCCTTGCTTTGTAATAAAAGGCGACGTATATTCACCTCTTTTAAGTCGGTTGATTTTTTCAAGTAAATCGACTCCCATTTCGTCGGCTTTTATGAAACCCAGTTCTCCGCCTTTGTCGGAATTAGGGCCGTCGGAAAATTCAATAGCAAGAATTTTAAAATCCTCACCCTGTTGTAACCTCTTATATATATCTATCCCCCTTGCCATCAGGGCGTCTCTGTCTTCACCTTCTTTTTTAAGTAAAAAAATCTGTCTCAGTCTGTATCTGGTTTGCTTATCTTTCTGAGGAATACCTTCGATATAGCGGGATATCTCTTCTTCTGTTATGATGATCTTACTCTTTATTTCCTCATTAATCAGTTTGTTCAGTATTATCTGCTCTCCAAGTTTCTCGCTGTACTCTTCATATGTAAAACCTTCCTGTTTAAGAGCTTTTCTATACTCTTCCTCGGAAAAACCGTATTTATCGCGAATGTCCTTCATTGCAGCGCCAATTTCTATTTCCGAGACATAGAGTCCCTTTTGTCTGGCGTATGTAAGCTGGAGCCTTGTGTCAATCAATTTTTCCAGAAAATCTTTTTCATATCTTTTCAGAAACCGGACTCTATTTTCTCCTGTCATCTTGGAAATTTGATCTTTTGTTTCAAACTCCATGGCGCTGTAGAGTTCGCTCCAGGTAATAACATCGTCGCCTACTACGGCAACGATTTTATCAAGCAGGATTTCGCCGCTGAGATTACCTGCCTGTAACAAGCATAAGGCAGATATAAACATAGCTTTGGCTATGGTTGTTAAATAAAAAATAGAGGAACGAAACATGGGATGAACCTTTTTATTGCACTGGAAGAAGTTATAAGATCAATTGTGCCATATCACTTTAAGTAATTGCAACAGAATAATTTAAAATAATGGATTTTTTATAATGGTTTACTATAAAGTGGAAAGTACATGGGGGATGTCAAGAAAATATTTTTAGTGATTCCCTGCCGGCTGAATCCATTTTTTTATTACATCGCCGGCAGGGGCATTGAATATCCTGTTGAATGAAAGAGTTTTCCGATTATAGGAAGGAATAGATATTTTATTCATATAATTCTCGATCGTTATCTCACTGGAGGGTTTATAACAGTCGTCCCTGCTCTTCCGTCATTACCTTTCGTTCCATCTTTGCCATTACTTTGTCCGGGTTGCCCTTTGTTCCCATCCTTTCCGCCTCTGTATCCTCTGCCGCCTTCACCGCCTACACCTCTTTCTCCGCCCTTACCGACTTTGCCTCCATTGGCTTTTTCATTACTAAACAAAACATTGCTTCTATTATTCGTAATAATTATTAAGTCTTTTCCATCGCCGCCGTTACCGCCGTTCCCACCATCGCCACCATTGGCGCCGTTGCCGCCATTACCACCATTTGAACCCTTTGGCCAAATCGCCATATAAGGATCAGAGCCATTGCCGCCACGACCGCCATTACCGCCATTGCCGCCATTGCCGCCATCTTGTCCATGTCCTCCTCGATTAAGAACAGTTATATCAGAGGCCAGATCATCGATTTTTATGACTACTTTAGGTCCGTCGTCTCCTCTGTTACCATGATCGCCGCTTATACCGAATGACCCGTGCTCTCCATTTCCCCCGTCCTCACTAAACCAGGCATTATGTCTATCTGCACCAGGCCTGCCATCGTCACCATTTTTCCCGGAATTTGCAGGTTTTTTTTCTTTTCCTGCAATTAAGATATCATATTTAGCAGGAGGAGCCGTTGTACCGGGAGAGTGTACTTTTTGCAGCCTGTTACAAGTAAACTGACAGGGCACCCTGATTTCAATATAACCGCCGGCATTGATAATGACAGTGCCGTAATGAACAATCGATGCTGCTGAATCGATGATCAGAGGTTTATCGGCAGTAATGATGATATCCTGATTCATATAAACATTTACCGGATACTCACCATATCTCTTATCAATTTCATTCATTGCCGTTTCATCGCTAATCACTGCCATACCAAGTATATGGTCTACAATGGCGCTGTTTAGCTCTTCGTCGCTTAAGGTATGAACATTGTCTTTTGTGACGATGGAATGCTTCCGGTCTTTTAGTACAGATGCGTTAAAGAATTCTGTCAGTTCCGCCAGACCGACAGCAACTCTCGGTCTTCTCTCCATCGTATGATTGCTGTCATAGTTTATTCTGAACCTTCCGGCGCTTTCGTACCAACTGTCTTGTGCTTTTTGAGGTAATTCATTAAAAGTCATGTTTCCTCCTTGTTTTTTTATGTGTAAATTGAAATAAATCTAAAAAAAAAGCAGTCAGCTGTCAGACATCAGCTGTCAGCTTTTTAATTACATAAGCTTACAGCTTAATTTTAACTCACCCCTAAGGTGATGCTTTTTAAAGTGAAATGTCAGGAATTTCTTTAGCTGAAGGCTGATCGTTGATAGCTGATAGCTGACTGCCGTTTTTTTTATCGGCTTCGGCTATGGAGGACGTATATGCAGCAGCCTCCGCAGCTGCGGTGGTATCCGCCGCCGAATATCCAGCTGCGGAGGTTGCGGCAGTAACATTCGCAGCATCCGTAGCTGCTGCCGCTGCCGCTGCGACAGCAATCGCTGCCCCGGTATCAGGAACGGCGGCTGCATCAGACGCCGAAATCTTACCGGCCCTATGTTCAGTGCCGCCTGCAATTGCATCTGATTCTGATTCGCCAGTGCAATCTGCGCCTGGTACTGTCCAGGTATATTCGGCACCCGCCGCTGCTGTTGCCACTGTAACCGCTGCAATGTCCGCCTCGCCTGCAACCAACTTGGCCGCAGTCCCCTTATCTGAGCGTTAGATAAGAGATTGCGATCAGGATTTGCCGGTTTTAATAGTTTTGTTGATATCCCACCGGTTATTCCTCCAATTGTTCCGCCAATGAGTCCTGCCTCGATCAAGCCTGCATGCCAGGGTTGGCCTTGAACAACGTTTGACATGTATTGCACAGAAGCATCTGTTGCAGCACCTCCAAATGCTCCTCCTGCAATTGCACCGGCATATGATGTTAATGGTCTAGCAATTTTACTTGCAATAACTCCTGCCCCATAGCCTGTGGCTCCACTTGCTGCTCCTGCAATTATAGATGTAAAAAATTGCCCAATATGGAAATCTTCGCTGGTAATAAAAGTTTCAGCCACATAGCTGACTCCGCCTATTAAGGCTCCAATCCCGGTATCAATGAAAAAAGGAATAAATGCGATCTCTCCTGAAGGATCTATCATGGAAACAGGATTATTCCCTCCATAGATATAAGGGCTCGAGAATTGTCCCTTTGGGTCCATACTGTAAAACCGACCTGTGAAGCTGTCATAGAGCCTGGCATTAAAATTATAAAGTCCAGTTTCTATATCCAGTTCCTGTCCTGTAAATAGACGAGCAGTTACCTGACCAATATCAGGGTTCTCAAAAACATTACCCATAAAATCTCCAAAGGGCTGATAGTTGTAAGCATTATATACGTCCGTCCCTTCCAGTAAAACCACCCTGGTGGAGTTGATATGGTCCTTTATAAGATTATAAACTTTCCCTTCCTTTATTATAGCTGTAAGACCTGTAAGGCCATAGACATAGATATTGGTTGACTCGGCGCCTCCTTTTATCCCTCTCTTTTCGATGAGGGGATTTCCATTTTTATTTAACAGATAAAAACTGACCTGGTCCTCAGTGGTCTTCAGGACTCTCCTGTCACCTGCACTATATTGAAATTCAGTGGTCCGCTTCTTTCCATGTCGTTCAGTCTCAATGACGGTCGCCATCTCTGACACGGGGTCATAGGTAATATTTGTAATATTTCCGGTACGGGATAATTTAATGCTCCCATTGGGATTATAGTTGTAAGATTCGTCATTGCTTCCATCAATATTCTTCAATCTGTCTGTACCCCAGTAATATTCATGTTTGTCGCTATGATTACCTCTTTTAACAATATCCATGTTTCCGTTAGAATCGTATTTATCGATGTACAGGGACCAATTATCGTTCTTATTGTTTTTTGCAGAGGTGAGTCTGCCCAATTGGTCATACCTGTATTGACAGGTATACTCTGTAACAAAATCTCCGGGATCTTCGATATTCTCGAATTTATAGCCCGCTCTTGTAATCAGGCCGCTGTATCGTGAAGAGTAATCCAGAGTCTCTGTCAGATAATTGTCCTTTATTTGTGTAGGCCATCCGGGAGAGTTATATGTATACTTTCTCTTAACTTCAAAGCCTGCGCCGGGGTTGAGAGTTTCCGTGACGATGGCGCCATCGGGATTATATGTATATGAGGCAATCGGTATTGTCCGGTCATCCTTACCATCTTTGACCTCTACAAGGCTGACTTGACCCAGGTTATCGTATTCATAGGATACGCGAATTGCTTTCTCCCCATTCTCTTCATTGTATGATACGGTTATGATATTTCCCATATTGTCGTGGTCATATCCTGAGATATGGAGATCACCATTGTCATATCCGTAAACCTTTACATGTTTTTTTATCAGCTCCCCTTCCATATTATAGAAATAGGACTCTTCTACATCCGCCTTTGGATTCCGGTTCCTGTTATTTATTTTATTAACCAGCACACGAACCAACTTGCCTGTGAGATTCAGGTCTTCGCCATCTCCGTCATAGATGTATTTTTTTTTCCACAGACCTGATCGCGGTATCCACATTCTCTCATCTGCATGTCTCCTGAGCTGTACATCATCCCATTTATAATCGCAAACACCTTCTTCTATGGTTCTGCCTGATTTATCATACTTCCAATAAAGAATATAATTTAGTTCGCCACCGGCGGCGTCCTGCATAAAGCGTATTCTCCCTGCCTTGTCGTACAGATACAGAGATGGTCCGGTTGTGTCAGGGTGATCCACCCTTGTGATCCTGCCAAAAAAGTCATAAGCCATGTTTATGACAAATTTATCATGATCTTTCAGGCCCTTTTGGAATGAATTGGGCAGCATTGTCTTAATCACATTCCCATGGGCATCGTAGTAATTGCGTGTGATCGTGAAGTTACCCTCTCCAGCATTCGTTTTACCTTTTATAGCAGCTATAACCGCGCCTGTCTTACTTTTGATCTCATGGGAGGGAATTTTATCCGGATCAATGGTCGTATTTACTATGTATTCACCGGCCGGCAGGTCATCTATGTAACCGTTATTCACCTTACAGGCATGAATAAATCTGGTCGTATGTCGATCCTCTTCAGGGATTTCCCTATTGATAGCAAATGTCTTACCCGGTAAACCATCCTCTAATCTACGTGATAGGGGGGAATCCTCCAGCCTGATCCTTGAGTACGGGTACCCTTCATCATCAGGATAATGATCTGATATCCGGCCTGTTATCTTACCTGTCTTCCAATCGATGGCGCTTACAAAGTCCTCTTTATATTTAAAGAGCGTGTTGTCAAACTTTGCGGTTTTTGTGGTAATGGCTCTTTTTCCGGGTTTATTGTAACCGGTTGCCGATACAAGGATTGCCGAATCATCCAATGCCTGATCCTGGATGGTCCTTCCTGTGTTATCTATATATTCAATAGTTGTAATCGGATCGATTAATATAATAATCTGCTCTATAAAGAGCTTATTGGAAGTGAATATCTCCAATTGACCGGAAGACGGTGTCTTACATATATGACTAAATATTTGTCTGCCATTTGCAAAGAAGAGCACTCCGTGATTCTCTGCAATGAGTAACCACTCTTTCGCATCCATTTTAGGGCAGTCAAGGGAATCAATGATCTTACCCTGATCGTATAACTCCCATTTCCCTTCGGCCCATCTGACAACGCAGGTGGTTCCTATCGTGATACCGATTGCTTGGTTTATCTCTTCTTCAGGTGTAAGACTGAATCTTATACCATACTTCTTATTGGTCACTGATTCTTTAAGCAGCAGGGTCCCCTTTTTACCGCCTTCGTAGGCCAGTCTTTGACTCAGTACTCTCCAACCATCAGAGGCTCGCCATCTTTCCTTCCATATGTCTCCCTGATGAAAATCATCGAAGATACCTCCTGTACGTGCGGCTATATTCAGCCTCATGTTAGGGTCGGATCTGCTAAATTCTTTATCGCCGGATTGTCTCCACAGGTATTCACTTGAAAGTCCCTTTGGTATTTCATTATTACCAATCATGGCGACAGGTCTCCGGAGAATGTCGTATATAGTGCGTATCGTCTCTCCTGCAATTCCCAGTGTGGCAGTCTTTGCGAGGTAGTAATCATCATAGACTGTTGCGCTGAATTGTTGATAACCTTCAAAGGGGGCAAAACAAAGACTATCAACAAGAAGGTCCACATCTTTCTGTTGATTGAAGATGCATAGGGATATCTTCTTTACCGGGGTTACACCTGTCTTTTCCGGGTCTATGAGGTAATGAAAATATTGCCACTTCCCATTTGTATTATTAACAGGAAGGGTTACGGTTTTTTCCAAATCGGCCTTTAGTGTAATAACCCATCCTGCGAGTGTGGGGTTATACGCTCGGGATTTATCTGTCTTTATCCAACAGGTGAGTAAAAATTTTTCTTTACCGCGATTTGGACGAAATACAGCTTTTAACCCCATGTTTCTAAGTCTCAGTGCTCTGGTTCCGGAATGTGCATCACCTGTGCGGATATGATCTTCCAGGGAGTGACCATCCGGTAATATGGCCCATGATTGGGGGTCTTCATAGCTCTCAAAGCCGTAGTAGCTAACCTCATTACCGGTAATGGCGGCATTTTGAAACTGAGCCACCTTAAACCTCTTCTTACTGTCATAGAGAAAGGACGTATGAATATTGTCTATATCAGCGGATTCCAGTACACGACCATTATCGGTAATCTCTATAATCTCAGAGGTCTTTAACCACCCCTTTGGAGGCTCTCCATTTCCTGACCACCGATTAAAATCAAAAGCCTCCGTTCCTGTTGAGCCATCCCACAGATATGACTTGTGAGACGCCCAACGATCTTTTACCCCGCCCCACTCCTTCCGGTACGTATTAACAGATATTCCTGTAATGACACCTTTTGTTTCGTTTATGGACTTTTCTTCAGCTTTTGGAACAAGGAGGTTGATTTCTTCCATCTCCTTATAAACTTCCCATGCATATCCGGTTTCCCTGACCAAGGTTTCTTCATTGCCCTCTGAATCATAATTATATGTTAGTAACCTGGATATCTGACCCTTTTTATTATAATCGCTCTCAACAACACTCTCTATATACCCGTAAACCTTAAGCAGACCTTCTTCAAGGGCTATACAGAACTCCCTGCCTTTTTCCTGGTCTGTAATCAACCAAAGAGCGTTGACTTTTTCTATGGCGATACTCACATGATATGAAAGATTAAATCCCTTTGCCGTAAAAGCATCTCTCATTTCCTGAGAAAATACCCTCTTATCCAGATCGTGTCTTAATTTTTTATCCACGATAAAGAGAAAGAGCCCTGCAATGTCCACCTTCTTCGTGGGCCTGGCGAATATTCCATAGAGGTCATTACCATCTTGGGTTTTGTCATATGCATAGAGGTAATTAACAGATTCAGCCAACTTCATTCCCTCTTTATTGTATACTGTTGTTTTAAAGACATTACCATTAAAAAGGCTGAAGTAGTCTTTCACATTTGTATAATTATCCGTATCAGGGTAAACGATCCCGGGGACATCCGGTTTCAGACCATTAAAGAATATGTTCTCTACATATCCATACTCTCCATTAAGAGCTGTCCTGTAAGATCGGGCATTTACGTACTGGGCGACCCTTCCATTGGGATCATAAGCAGCGGTTTCTTTGTCATAGGCATAGAAGGTATCGACACTATTGTACCCGTCATCGATACCTAACTTCGATACGACATAAGCTACCTGCACCTCTTCTATAGACTCATTCACTACACGCCTCAGAAACAGCTCGGAGGAACTGTTGAAATCCTTACCTCTATAAGTAATAAAACTGTCAGGTCCTGCCAGCACAAGACCAGGCCCCTGATTTTCCATTTCAGGAATATATATCCTTTCATTAGGTAATGCAACAGAGGTCCCCCTGACCTTGCCATCCTTTAAAAAAAGAACATATGTGGTATTGTCATTATTCAATTGATATGAAATATAGAATGGCGCCCTGTTTTGTATAGTCTTCAGGTCTGTATCGTTTGGCAGGGTGTGTATCTCATTCCATTTCATGGTAGCGTCTCTGTAATATATCTGATGTGCAATAGTACAAAAATTATTGCTTATTGTTGGCGGGTTGGTTCCCTGTGAAGCGTCGGATCTGCCATGTAAACTACCTTCGCTCCACTGCGATTGATAGGGGTTATACTCTAATGAGTTGTAAACCTCCGATCTCCCCTGCTTTTCGGTCCGAATAGTCAGGTCAGAGCCATAGGCATATCCATACTCCCTCCCTATCCGAGGTATACCGGAAGTAAGCTCCTGCCATTTCTGACCATCAAATCGAAAGACATTTTGAGCGTTACCAATTACATTGTCATTAATTATTGAAAAGTTAAAGGGATTATTTAGATTTCTGTTTTGCTCATATTCTTTTTTCTCTGTAATGGCAAAGGTAAAGTCCTCTCTCCACTGGAGTATCAGAACATCGTAATAGAAGAGATCGCCTTTCATCTCCTTTACATAAGTAGCACTCCCAAAGGACCCGCCTGTAGTCAATAACATCTTTTTATTTGTATACTGCCAATCTATTTTTGTAGGTATAATCTTTCTATCGCCTGTGATCCATTCTCTCTTTTCATTTGAATAATATAATTGCAGAATTAACTCATCCCTTCCATCCCTGTAATATCCTGCGAGACAGAAATTACTGCCTCCTGCCAGTGCAATATGATCAAAAGGATCTGTATTGAGAGTAATTTCTGTCCATTTTTTCCTTTTGCCATCCCATTGAACTATTTTCAGAGCCTGAGATTTTGGAGCTTTAAAGGCGACAAAATCATTACCGACTGTTATGGATATACTTGTAAAATCACTATCCAATATTACTTCCCGGATCAACCACTCACCGAATCTATACGGATTTTCTTTGTATAACCATAACCTGTATCTCCCAAGGTTACGATCTTTAAAGTAGACAGCAAAAAAACCATTTCCCGGAAGGACTCTAAGGGCTTCAATGGTAAACCTGTCAATCTCTCCATCCCACCCAATCCAACTACCACCCCATTTGTAAACATTCAGTTTTACATTATTAAGTCTGTTATTATGCCAGGTGATAACGACATAGGTCGGGCCATACCAAACGCCGGGTACATAATTATCATCAGGTCTGTGGATGATCTTTTGGGTAGAGGTCTCCGGCAGTTTTTGGGATTCATAAACATAGGCAGCTCTGCCTCCCTTTGGATAGGTAATGGACTTTATTGCACCGGGGTATATATCCCTTTGAGGATCTGTATAATACTCAAAATGGAGATCGGGCAGATGATCGCCTTGATCGTTTTTCTGTATTGCCGAGACCAGATACCCCTTTTTATAATTGTCATCTTTGGAATCATTTGTAACATTAAAAAAATCGTATTTAAAAATTGTGGTAAAAAGCAGACCTCCGCGATCATTCATCACCTCAATAAAATCAAGACGCCTTTGTTCAAATTGAAACTGAAATGCATTTGAAAACCTATGAGGGGGAACATGAGGAAACTGCAATTCAAAGCTCTCCTTATCTTTATAGTGAAAGAATAGTTTTTGTCCTAACACATCTGTTATAGATGAAATTCTTGAATATCTGGTGTATTTCGAAGAATCACTTGTACCAATTTTTACATCGTCATTTTCATATTCGAATTTTATGCTCTCTCCCCAAAGATTCAGTACCTCAACCAAATTCCATGCGATGGGATATTGCCTGCCTGTAGAGTCAGTGGTGCTGCCAATCCAGTTGTGCCATCTGAGACCCCACTGTATGCCTTTAAGACCGTAAATAAATTTTGACCCATCTTCTTTTATTATCTCCCATCTACTCCTTTCAGGATGCAGATCGTCAGGGTAGTATGAAATCTTCCAAAACTGATAGTCTCTTAACTGGAAGGTGATTACAATATATCTTCGGCCGTCAATATAATATGCCTCACTATCGCTTCTATACATAGGGATAGTGGCGCCGCCTGTAATCAGGTAAAAATCGTCGTTATAAGTTGTTCCTGTATTATGGGGATCAACGACAATTTTCTCATATGGCATGGACCAGCCAACACCCAGTATATCCCTTTGGCTTTCCATGTTCCATCTTTGAACATTAACTCGTACATTACTTCCATAAAATGCCCTGATATTAACGTTTAATCCGTTTCCGCCATTAAGAGATATGAGATTAAAAGAAAAATTCACATCCCCTCTAAAAAGATTGACACTATTGTTTATATCTCCAAGGCTCTCTGAATCCAGTTGTAAACCTGTAATAACAGGTTGCATGGAATTAATCTTGTTTTGTTTTGTCATTATTTCATACTCTCTATAAAATATTAATAACTAATTAGGTGTATAAATTAAAGGCTAAATACTGTCAAGTAAATCTTTTGAATCT
Organism: Candidatus Magnetocorallium paracelense; assembly: GCA_029001845.1. Lineage (GTDB taxonomy): Bacteria > Nitrospirota > Thermodesulfovibrionia > Thermodesulfovibrionales > Magnetobacteriaceae > Magnetocorallium > Magnetocorallium paracelense. The sequence continues at coordinate 161,809 of JAREWP010000095.1, forward strand.
TAATCTATTTTATTTATATTTAATTTTAAAATTAAATATATTAATTTTATTATTTAAAATAACAATAAATTATTTAAAATTAATATCAGAATGATCTTATTTTTTTGTAGGAATAGCCTTATTTTATTGTAGGAATTTTCCTTAACGCTCTTCGTGATCGTGGTTAATTTTAACTTGTGATTGTTTTAGCTGTATTTGTTTAAATTACTAAGTTCTGGTGATTATTCGGGTGCTCAGTATTCAGAAAAATTAACTATTGTAGATCGTAAGTTCGGAAGCCCTGGATTTAATGGATAGGAATTTTTAACATGTTTGCAGGTACAAGTGAAAAATGTAGGTGCTGTTTTCAAATCATTCCGTCAGCAGGGCAAAGCAGAGGGTAGGGCAGGAAGAGTACTTTGCTACAGCTTATCTGTAATTTTTGCAATAAATGTAAAGTTATTTTTAAGTCATTCCTGAGTTATAAAATCATTTTCAATAGCATACCGTATTAATTCAAAGTTAGATGTCAGATTTAATTTATCGAGTATTCTTTTTTTATGTGTGCTAACTGTTTTTTCACTGATACAAAGTGTATCGGAAATATCTTTCTGAGCCTTTCCGGAGGCTATCATGCACATAACCTGTAGCTCTCTTTTTGTCAAAGAATTATGTGAAAGGGTTTTCTTACCATATCTGTTCATATATAACAAAAGCTTACTATTATATGCTTCGCTTATATATAATCCGCCATTGGCGACATTTCTTATTGCCTTAATAAATTCGCTTTGAATAGCCAATTTATCGAGATATCCTTTCACTCCCAATTCAAAAACCTGCAATTCATGGATTCCTTCCGAGTACATACTTAACAGTAGTATAGGTAAATCGGGATAGGTTTTTTTTAATCGATCCAGATCGTTGTATCCGTTGCGACAACTGATTAAAGTATTCATTACCAGCAGGTCGCACCTCTCATGTTGAAGAAATCCAAACATTTCCTCAGAGTTGTCAGCCTCCCCGGCTATGATAATATCCATTTCATTTCTTAATAAAGTTTTAAGTCCTATCCTTATGATTGGATTATCATCTGTTATCAATAATTTAATCATTAATCTATTGTAACTACTCAGGTAGTCATTAAAAAAGATAATTATGTGAATATAATTTAGTGGACCTGTGGCATCTCATTATGTCATACTATCCATTATGAAGGAGAAGCCAACTCGGGAAGAGCTCATAAAGCTGTCAGAAACAACCCCTGTTGTATTGGTAGACATAATCATAAAGCTCACCAACCGAATAGAAGAACTTGAAGAAAGAATAAACAAAAACAGTTCCAACAGCAATAAGCCTCCATCATCCGACGTATT
>JAREWP010000002.1 GCA_029001845.1 Candidatus Magnetocorallium paracelense
CATGAAGTGTTGCGATTAAAGAGCTGATAGCTGATAGCTGATGGCTAAATGCTGTTTTAGTCGCTTATAAATGAAATTGTGGGCAAAAAAGCACTAATATTTTTGATTGTCACAGTTTTAGCTTTTATTTATAAGGCTTTTAAGCATATAGAAATATGCGCTGACTTTTTAAAATAAAGCTGCGAAAGCAGCGATTTACTCCCTCTCCCCTTTTGAAGGGTGAGAGGGTTGGGGTGAGGGGGTGCGGTAAGGTACTCGATAGGGTAACGCTTCTCCACCGTCACCCCTCACCTTAATCCTCTCCCCTCAAGGGGAGAGGAGACTTGAAGGGAATTTCTTCGAAATTCCCCAAACCTCTTTGGTTCCGGCTATGCCGGGTTAGGATGATAGGATTCGAGTTTTTTCGGGGCAAACGTCCATGGCCCTCCGGGACACCACAAAGCATGAAAATCGTTAGAAGGAGCAGTGATGTCCTGCCAAAACAAGGTGGTGTTTGAGTTTACGAGTTTCAGCTTGTTTTGGCAGGACATCACTGCTCCTTCCGGTTCGTATGAGTCTATTTACGGTGCAAAAAACCGGCAACCTCTTCCATGTAAACCATCTCCCACCCTGAAAACAGCAGGATAATCTTTTTAAGAGTGATTTTATCGTTTATACTTTGTAGTCGTGCATCGTCTTTATATTGGTTTAACTGCTTCCTCGCCTCTTCTATCTTCCTCACCTTTGTCTCCTCGGAGTACTCCCCTCTCTTTATATACTTTAACTCCAAAAGATAGCCGTACTTCATTCCCGGATGGGTGGCCGTAAAAGGCTCCAACAGCATATCGGTATATCCCTTGTTTGTCTCCGCCTCGCTTTGAACGACATAGTGATCCGTTATGTTCAGATAGGCAAGCAGAAACCCGACAATCACCTTCTCCCCGCTCAGGTAATCTCTTATGCTTGTCTGTTCTCTTATCTCCTTACTCAGAAAATCGAATAGATCCTCCCACTTTCCCTCATAAGCCATCCGTCTCATCAAAGTCCTGAATTTGCTTATATCCACCATGAACTTGCCGGTGTCTTCATAACCTTCCCTCAGGTATTCGCAATAGAGTCTTTTTATAACCTCATTGGGCATTGTCAATATTGTCTCGTCATGTTCCGTTCTGTCTATTGTGAGTAATCCCAGATAAAACAAAAGAGAAGCAAAGTTATCGGGATAGCTCAGTTTTTCTGCAGGAAAACTCACGTTTATGGTGCATGTAACCTCCCTCTCCTCTATTACTTCCTTTAATCTGCTAAAGTTACCGTTAAACTCCTTGTCTGTCACCACAAGATGCCTCAGTTTCAGGTAGTCCGTCTTTGCATTGTGGTCTATTAAATTATCGGGCATATCTCCCGATAAGAGGAAGTTGTTGATGTAATAGAGCACCATATCCGTATTAAAAAGGCGTGATTGCGATTTTCCGGAAAATCTGTAATTGTTATACCACCTGTTCATAATCTCATAGTGATATTCCGGCTCTCCCGTTATTACACCGTTGTCGCAATAGTAAGAAATCATTTCTCTTACCTCTTCCCCTGTAAATCCCATAATCTCATTAAAAGGCCCGCTCATGCTTATATTCATCCCGATATTGAATCCACTCGTTACATCGTCCATTGTCAGAGGGGATACTCCTGTTATAAATAACCTCCCCACTCCTGATCCCTCCTCAGTGGTTCCTACCTTGAGTACATTAAAGAAGTGTCTGAAAAAGCCCTCCCCATGGGTCAGTTCCATGTATTTCTCTTTGCCGGACTGTGACAGAATGGTATTGGCGAAGTTGTCGTACTCGTCTATCAATACATACACTTTTAGTCCCTTCATCTGTGAGTATTTAAAAAGAAAATCAAGCTTTGAACTGCTCGATCCCATTCTCTCCATTCCTTTGTAATAGGAATCGTCAAGTAAATTTTTGTATTTTTCTCCAAAAGCATAGAAGGCTATATGACAGTGATCCTCAAAAGAACTCTCCACTTTTGAGAGAGTCGGATTAACGGCGGAAAAATTGAATCTTAAAAGTAAATAGGAGCTCTTTTCTGGGGTGGTATGACTATGAATATAGGCGCCTTTAAATATGGCGTCGAATTGATCTTTTCTGTACAGGTCATAGTAACAGGCCAGTACGGCAAGCCACAGAGACTTGCCGAAACGTCTCGGTCTGATCAAAAACAGAAACCTGCCAGCCCTTTCCACAATCGGTATATACCTGGTCTTGTCGACATAATAGTACCCATGTTGTCTGATATCTATAAAATCCGCCATCCCGTAGGGGATCCGTTTCAATATATTTATATTGTTATTCTCCATGAACCGATTACATGATTGTCTGTTGTAATAAATTAAGAATAACAAGTAAAGCAGAGGAATGGCAAGATTTTGCGTAAGTTACGGTACTCGTCTATTTTGTTTAATGATTTTTGATTGATAATTCTCAATAGAGTGTGTCATTCCAGCAGCCCCTTCAGCGAGAATCCTGTGTGTTTGAATGCCGTTCATTACACGATTTCTTTTTCCGAATTCTTCATTGAATCCTCCTCCGATAAAAAATTTTTTTAAAACAAACCTTTGATTTTAATGAGTTCGTGTAATGTCTTCTAATTTTTTAGAAGAATACTAACATTGACTTTTATGTTTTTCATGTGATAAAAGCCTTGTATCATCATTGAAAAATGAACAAAAATAAACGATACGTGGGAGGTAAGTATTATGCCAGATAAAAAGGATGTAATGAAAATAGAATTAGAAATGGGTTTATACAATCAGGCAAATGCCTTTCATTATAAAAATACCTTTTATCAGGAGGAATTGAGAAAGGCTGTAAAAATTATTATCGGAATCCTTGATGCAAGGGCCGGTGAGTCAAATAGTAGCGAGTGCAGCTTCAGGGAAGAGCAGCACATACATGAAGCAATCGGTATTTTTGGCCCCCGTGGTATTGGAAAGACCAGTTTTATGTTGACATTGAAGAAATACATTAACGAAAAGAATAACGAATTAAGCAAACAGCTCTTTTTTCTGCCCATGATAGACCCCAGTATGCTGGAAGAGACCGAGTTTTTTTTGATTACCCTTGTCTCTCTTATTTGTAGTGAGGTGCAGGAAGTAATTGAAGAGTGCACATGTAAGGAGGGTAAATTACATAAAACCAGGGATGATATGGAAAGCGATGTCGATAAATGGTATAAGTCTTTACGAGAGTTGTCTAAGCATATGATCGCAATAAACGGAAAGGCTTTTCAGAGATTCTTTGACGAGAAACTGCAAATGCCGGATGTTTTTTTTCAAGACGCTTTAAATATAGGTAGAAGCGGCAAACAACTGGCCTCTACCTTTCATGAGTTTATTCATGCTTCTATCTGTATATTAAAAAAGAAGAAAAAAGAATTGTGCGCCTTGGTTATATTTATTGACGACATAGATACAGCCTTTCACAATGGATGGCCGGTGCTTGAGACAATCAGGAAATATCTTACCTCAAGAGAGATTATTCTTGTTGCGTCAGGCGATTTGCCTCTGTACGATACAGTAATTAAAAGAACTTTTATCGAAGAATTTAAAGAGTTGAAGCATATTACATCAGGGCATTGCCTTTCAAATACATACAGGAGACAAATCTCAAGCTTGACAAAGCAGTATCTATTAAAGATATTTCCAACGGAAAACAGGATTCGCCTTCCATTTCCTATTGAAATTCTTTATAAAGAAAGAAGTGGTGACGTGCGTATTACTGTTATTTCCAAAAGTAAAGAAAAAAATAACTCCAATGCACTGTCACTTCAAGAGTCCCTAAAAAATTTGCTGGATAAGTTTAATGTGAAAATTTTTAGATTGTCTCATAATAATAAATCGATTCTGGGTATTATTCCTTCGTCCAATCGTGAACTTATACGTTTAATAGAGCTTGTACTGCTGCCCTGTTTAGAGAGTGAACCTGATAAAAACCAAATTATACTTTCATTGTTGAAGGTATTTGAACACCACCTTTCCGAAGTCGGTCTTAGTATTGACTTACTCAGACAGGCAAACTATACATCCATAGAGCATGCATTGTTTCTTCAATTAATACAACCATGGCGAGAGAATAAAGGGGATGAGGGGTTACATCAGTTCTACCGGTTTATTCCAAGATATGGTCAACTACAAAGTGAAAAGAATCAGATAGTACTTGTAATTCAGGCGGTATTAAACAGTGTGTATGCATCCAATCCTTACAGAATAATGGATTATTGGTTTTTGATTGCCGATATGTATATAAATTGTAGAATCTTAACGAATAATTTCAATAAGGAGAAGCTCGAACAGTATATATTGCATTTACATCTGGATACGCAAAGAGAGGCGCCCCATCTGATTTCAGCAAGAACAGCATGGGAGCATGTTTACAGTAATAGTAAAATAGGCATAGGGTCGTTTCAAATCGATGAAAACATATGGAATAGAATCAGAAATATAGAGGATGGGCAATATAAGTTAATCATAGACACAATATCCTTTAAAGTTATAACTGAATCCGATATGGATTACCTTTATATAAATTTTTTCAGAGGACTTTCTGTTTTAAATGAGATTATTAAGCAGGTATCAGAGGCAGATAATCAGAGACGTTCAATAAATGTCATAAATATGTGGAGAATGTTGAGGTTATACAATATAGAAAGTACAATAGGGGCCAAGATGAGTGATAAGGGTATAAAAGCTGAATTCACTGAACACTATAAGCCGGATCCGAGTCTAAACTCTTCTAATGAGCTTTTTTTAGAATTGATTCAGTTATGGTTGGAAAAGTATGGCAAAAATAATAATAGTAAGAACTCTTTATCATCAGATAAAATTCCTCCTGTTTCAGTATTGGCAAAAATATGGAATCGCATACATTTTAATCTTTCTGAGCAAATGAAAAATATAGTTGAGGATTTAGATAGTATTGAAAAAATTGAACATTTAACTAAAGAAATTAATATATTGTCTGAAAAACTAAAAGAATTGCATACGGATAAAGAAGAAATTAATATTAAGTTAATGATTAGAGAGAAGAGAAAAGATGAAATCGTGAAGCAAATATCAGAGAAACAGACACAGCTAGAAGAAGCAGAGAAAGAAGTTGAATTTTTCAGTAGTAAGTTACAGGATGTTATTACGAAAAAAGAGATTATTAAGGATAAGATTAGTAATCTTAGGTTGGAAATTAGAACTATTTACGAAGCAAGATTATTTGAGCTTCAAAATGAGATCAGCAATACTCACTACGAGTTAGCAGTGACTGAGTTAAAGATAAAGAATATTGATGATGAGATGGAAGAAAAAAAATCAGAATTGAACAAATTGCAAAATCAGCTTCCAGGCCAATATAAATCAGTGTTATCAAAAATGTTGAAAATGTCTACGACTATTTTCTTAAATTCTGTTTTAGTAGAAGAATCATGGTGGAGAAATAAAAGAGAGGGGTTAAATTCAGTGCACGTTTCAGTATATAACTCTCAATTCGAAGACAATATAGAAAAAATAAAGGAAAGCCCTGGATCGTATCCATTTTTTGAGTTTTGGTTCAATTGCCCCTATTTTATAATGATGCTCGAAAGAGTTTCTTATAAAAAATTATACAGGAGCCTTTATGGTGAGGATTTCGATGAACAGAAGATTTATAAATTGCAGGATTTTGTAAAGGAACAGGGTGACTCTGGTTTAGATTATAAGGATTTTAAGCTCCCTTCAGTGTATGATTTATTGCAGGAGAGTGCAAAGTAGCTTGAATAAACAAAATATTCAGGGAAGGTATGTCATATGCTCTTGGCAAATCATAAGAATCTGGATTTAATAGCAAAAACAGTATTCCTAACGGATCCCGGTTTGATTGAGGTCTTAGGAAGAAATGCCTTGAATTTTCCCGTTTTTCAGGATGAGTTGAAGAGGCGCACCTCCTTTGTCCTTCAATCCGAAGTCCCTGAGATTCCGGAGCATCAGAGACTTTATATTATGGACGATCTCTTTCCTTCCTCCCGTTTCAATTATGCTGACGTTTTTATAGAGAGTTTCAGCAGCCTCTCTGAAAAATTTTTTAATTGGAAGAATGGTGAATTACGATGGAATTCGGAACAGGTGCTCTTGTGGGTCGATGTTATATGTACAAAAACGGCAACTCTTCCCCTTATGGCATATCGAGCGGCCCGGGCTATAAGTAAAGGGTACGCCGGTGTTGACACAATAGAGAGAGTATTTTCCGGGCCGGTGATCCCCCTTCCGGAAGAGCCGGTGCTTGAACGTCTCATGGACAGAGGGCTTGTTGAGACTCATATGCATTTTAGTAACAGCGCCCAATCGAGCCTTATCTGGCATGAAGTTCTTGTTCAATCGAGATCATGGATTTCCGAATTTTGGAACGACAGTGAACAAAGGAATATCTGGCAATTAAGTCTCAATACCATTACTCCCGAAGATATGCATATATATCTGAATATTTCCATATGGTTAAGGGACTGGCTGGCTTACCTTAGCCTTAATTGCAATGTCGATTCCACGCCGGCTGTCACATGTTTACGTGATGCATTGAGATATCGCCGATTTTATGGTGCTCTGCCGGAGCCTGGATTACCGCTTGCAAGGCATCCGGGTCAGTTGTTGCCCGGCGGCAGGGGGTCGAGTATTCCTGTTTGTGAAGGAGCATTGTGGGTGCATGTATTTCTCAGGCTGCTCAGTGACAGAGACAGGGGGCTTGCCATACTTCTTCATTTTTACAGCTTGTTTATGTCTCTGATCCACAGATTGTCCGTTCACCAGGATAATGTCAAAGGATTCGATCTTTTTGATATTATGTCGAAATCTTATTTAAGGAATAATTTGGAAACCGAACTGGCAGGTGACCGACTCATTCAGTTGGGACGAACGGGTATGCTGAAAGGGCTTGAAGCCAGGATCGCCGGGAAAAATACTCCAAACGAATTTTTGAGGCAAAAGTTAATACCTCTCATCGATCCCTATTCAAAGCTCCATGATGAAAAGCGAAGGGGAGTGGAATATAACCTTGGCGTAATTTGTCACTTTATAAAAAGAAAAGATAAGAGAGACAGCTCTACTCTTGGTCCAAGATTTTTAACAGGACGTCACGCGGAATTACGGGAAAGTCTTATATGTCAGGCAATGAGCGTGTTAACTGTCAGAGATATTTATACAGGTTATGGAAGATTTATAGTGTCGATAGACGGCGCCGGTAATGAACTTTATACACCTCCTGAAGTGTTTGCTCCTGTATTCAGATATGTAAAGGAATTGATAGAAGTCAATTTTAAAGTACAAAACAGCAATTGTATGTCTGCAATTAATAATAAGGAAACACCACCTCTCAGGTTTGTATATCATGTGGCAGAGGAGTTCCACCACCTGCTTTCCGGGCTCAGGGCGATTCATGAAGCCGTCCGGTTTCTCGATCTGCCAATGGGAAGCCGTCTGGGGCATTGTGTGGCCCTTGGTTTTAAACCTGCATGGTGGCTGGAGATATCCCCTGAGGTGAGGCTTCCCAGGCTTGAGTGGCTCGATAATCTGGTATGGCTGTATCACAGAATATACCACATGTCAGCCTTCAGGCAGTATATATACAATGAGATTATGCATTATTCACGTGAAGTATACGGAAGCCAATGTGAACCGGACATCCTATATCAGGCTTGGAAGTTAAGGGTATTCGGGCCCAATGATTCTGAAGAGAATCTGCCATCGCAAAAGGATTTAAGGGAGAAGTATAAGAGGTATCATGCTGCTGCTGAATTTTTATATGAAAGATACCACTTTTACGCCGATGTATGGAATAAAGGAAAAGAAGTGATAACGGTTTATCATGACAGGCAATATATCAGGGAGTGGGAAGAGGCATTCGGCGTGGCGCAGAGGTTTTTGATCGACAAGTTACTGAAAAAGAGGATTGCCATAGAAACGTGCCCTTTAAGTAATCTGAAAATCACACAACTCAGGGATCTTAAAGACCATCCGATCTTTCAGTGGCATCCTCCTGACCCGGATCATGTGATAAACAAACCCTATGTTCTTATTGCTACAGACAATCCCGGGTTTCTCCAAAGTTCGCTTCCATTGGAGTATCTGGCTATCAGTAAGGCTGCAGAGGAGAAGTATCCCCATTTGGATGGACGTGTTATTATGGAGTGGCTCGATAAGATCAGGGAAGATACGGAGTTGTTTAGTTTTATAGCAGATAAACCCTAATGAGAAATTGTAAACAGGGAATTTTTATTTTTATGGAGGGTGCGGATAATCAAAAGCAAACAGTAGGATAGGCGTCTCGCCTGTCCTTTTTGCAAGCGGAATCGCAAACTGCCGGGAATGGAGGCGGTTCGTTATACTGAAACGGACAGGCGGGACGCCTGTCCTACGTACCGAAGTTTCATCATGAAGCTCTCCTAAAAAGATAAAGTCCGTCCCAAGGACGTTAAGTTGAAGGGCCGGAGTGGTCCCTGCAATCTGCAATGCGGGGCAACATTATTCAACCTACCGACGACCCCGGTGTCACTTCACTCTCAGGCGTTATGATGGAAAGGGAATTATTGTCCGATGCGGCAAGGAGCATTCCCTGTGACTCCACTCCCATGAGACGGGCCGGTTTGAGATTGGCGACAACGACGATGGTTTTCCCGACCAAAGTTTCAGGTTCGTAGTTTTTGCCGATACCGGCTACGATCTGTCTCGGTTCGCCTGTATCAACACTGAGCTTAATCAGTTTGTTGGAACCTTCAACTCTCTCGGCGGAAAGAATCTTTCCTGTTTTTAGCTTAACTTTGGAAAAATCTCTAATATCAATATACTCGCCTGCTGTTCCATCTTCTTTTACCTGGCGCTCTTTATTTACAGGGGAATCCTTCATCATCATATCGGTTTTTGTCTCCTTTTTTCTTGTGTCGATTCTGGGGAATAATTGAAGTTTCTCCTTTATCTCGGTACCGCTCTTTAAGCCTCCCCATTTCAAGGCTTCCTCAAGGTGTATGCCTTTTATCTCACTTTTTCCTGTTATGGCTTTGTATAAGATTTTTGCCGAGTGAGGCATAAAAGGATACATATATATTGCCACAAACCGTAAGCCTTCGATGACCGTGTAAATAACAGTGCTCAGTCTTCCTCTGTCAGCTTCATCTTTGGCCAAAACCCAGGGTTTGTTGTTATCGATGTATTTATTGAGATATGAGATGATTTCCCACAGAGCGTTCAGGGATTTTTCAAATGAAAGCCCGGCAAGGCCCTCTTCCATTTGAAGTATCCTGTTTTCGGAGAGGTCCCTGATTTCATCTTCAACGCCCTCAGGTTCAGGCACTATGCCGTTAAAATATTTTCCCAGCATAGAGATTCCTCTGCTTACTAAATTTCCAAGATCATTCGCCAGGTCGCTGTTAATTCTTCCAATAATCGCCTTTTCGGAAAAATCTCCGTCAAGTCCGAATGTCACTTCCCTGACAAGGAAATATCTGAATGCGTCGGAACCGTAGGTGTTAATGATTTTAAAGGGATCTACTACATTGCCCAGAGATTTGGACATCTTTTGCCCCTCAACTGTCCACCAGCCGTGGGCGAATATGTTTTTTGGCAATGGCATATCCAGGGCCATGAGCATTGTTGACCAGTATACGGCATGTGTTGTCAGTATATCTTTGCCCACAAGATGATGACCGGCGGGCCAGTAATCTGAAGAGTTTCCTTCAGGCGCCAGATACATGGTGGCTGAATAGTAATTGAGCAGAGCGTCAAACCATACATAGGTAACAAAGTTTTCGTCAAAGGGTAGGGGGATTCCCCAGGAGAGTCTCTTTTTCGGTCTTGAAATGCAGAGGTCCCCAAGGTTTTGACTTTTCAGAAAACCAAGCACTTCGTTTCGCCTTGTTTCGGGAAGTATGAAGTCCGGATTGTTGTTTATGTAATTGATTAACCTCTCCCGGTACTTCGACATAAAGAAGAAGTAATTCTCCTCTTCGATTCTCTCTACTGCTCTTCCGCACTCAGGGCACTTATTATCGATTATCTCCTTTTCGGTCCAAAACCTTTCGTCAGGCGTACAATACCATCCGGAATAAGGTCTCTTTTCGATCTCGCCTTTGTCGTACAGTTTGCCCAGTATATTGCGCACTACTTCAATGTGTTTGTCGTCGGTTGTGCGTATAAAGGCGTCATTCGATATATTAAGCTTCTCCCACAGGTTTTTAAAGTTTTCAACCATCTTATCGGCATGTTCTTTAGGAGTCAGTCGGGATAAGGCGGCGGCCTTTTCAACTTTCTGACCATGCTCATCGGTGCCTGTCAGAAAAAAAACATCCTTACCTTTTAATCTGTTAAATCTTGCCAGAATATCTGCGGCAACGGTTGTATAGGCATGACCTATGTGGGGAACGTCATTTACATAGTAAATCGGTGTTGTAAGGTAAAATTGCTTTCTCATTTACTTAATCCTCTCTTCTTCTTATATCCTCTGTATTTACCGCGCCTCTCTCTCTTTTGATCGGAATCGGTGTCGCCGGCAGCCTCGTTTTTTGTTTCATGACTCGATGCCGCATCGGCAGCCATCGTTTCTTTATCTTCGTATTTATTGAAATAAGTTTTTTTGCGCCTTTTGTCTCTGTAGTTTTGTTCCCCTTTCTTGTCATTATCTTTGTTCATATCCGGGGGATTTGCTTTGACATCACTGTTTTGTTTGATCAGATACTTTCTGTGCTTTTCTTTCTCAGGCATTCCCCTTTTCGCACCTTTTCTCTCAATTGGTTTATCTTCATCGTCCACAAAGAGGATATCTCCGTTTTCATCGGTGATTGAGATAGTCTCCGATCCGTCCTCTTCTTCATCGAAGTGGTCATTTCCCATCTCGTAACCTAGGCAGCACATCAATCTTCCGCACAGACCGGACAATTTACCCAGGTTAAGAACCAACTCCTGTCGCTTCGCCATTCTGATGGATATGGGAGAAAAGTTTGTAAGAAAAGTGGTGCAGCATGTTTCTCTTCCGCAAATTCCAAGGCCACCGATAAACTTTGCTTCGTCCCTGACTCCTATCTGGCGCATTTCGATTCTTGTTTTAAAACGCGTTGCCAGGTCTTTTACAAGCTCTCTGAAATCTATCCTGCCGTCTGCCGTAAAATAAAAGACGATCCTCCTTTTGTCCAGAGTCGCCTCGGTTCTTACCAGTTTCATGGGAAGTTCCCTGGCATGTATCCTCTCAAGACAGAATTGTGCGGCTGTATTCTCCAATTCATTATTCTCTGCTTTTGTTTCAACATCTTCCGATGTTGCTTTGCGAATAATCTTTTTAATCGGACGATCCGAAGTTTCAATAAATCGTCGCTCTTTAACTACATTTCCGAGAGTAAGACCAAAGCTGGATTCAACGACGACAAGATCGCCTTTTAGAATTTCTCTGTCTTCGGATTCAAAATCATATACTTTACCGCACTTTCTGAATTTTATTCCTACTATTTCAGGCATATAACTCTCCTGTTTTCATGTCACCTTTAAACTAAAAACAGTATTTAGCTGTCAGCCATCAGCTGTCAGCTCTTTAATCGCAGCACTTTATGGTTCAAAACAGATTCACCCGTAAGGTGAAGTTTATTATTGGCTCAATCAATCGTCATTCGTTAATCGAAAATAGTTAATTAAAACACAACCTTCAAAAGGGATTGCATATAGTTCAAAACGATGCCTTTATTCAGGTTAAATGTTATGCGGGTTTTGATATCGGATATTTTCTTATAACACTCAAGAAGAGTTTCTGTCCTGACATTTGAGGAAAGAGCCGTGATCTCTTTGGTTTTATTGATATTTAACAGAAACTTTTCGTCGTTACAAACTTTAAGTATAACTATATCCCTTATAATGGAAAGTGCTGTGTCGAGCCACTCTTTCATCTCTTCCCTTGTTTTCCATGCCGTTATTTTGTCACCTCTGATCATTGAGGTAAACAAGCGGAAACTCTCTTCCTGTGCTTTAAGAATGCCGCCTGATAGAAGCGCTTCTATACTTCCGCCTGAAAGTCTGATTTGGGCCTCGTTCATTGACAGGGATTTGTCCTTTAAGATCGAGGTAACAGCTTCCAGGGAAAGAGGAACGAATAATATTTTAACGCATCTGGAACGAATTGTATCGAGGATCGCATTTTCATGGCATGTGAGCAATATCAATACAGAGTCGGTCGGAGGTTCTTCCAGTGTCTTTAGAAATGCATTGCCTGCCCCCTGAGTCATTGTATCGGCATCTTCAATGATTACGATTTTTTTAAGACCTTCATTAGGCGTTAATGAGAGGAACGATGACAACACCCTGATCTCTTCAATCTTTATAGTACCTTCATCGGGAGATACCACTTTCATATCCGGGTGGATCAGGGAGTCGGTTTTTCTGCATGCATTACATTTATCACAGGATTCGAATGACCTGTTATCTCTGTTTTCAGTGCAGTTTAACGCCTTAATGAATTGAAAAGCCGTGTATTTTCTGCCAACGCCGGATGGACCGACAAAGAGATAGGAGGTTGCTATTCTTCCCCGGTCGATCATGCCGGAGAGTATTCTTACAGCCTTATCCTGTCCTTTTACATCGCTTAATGACATGTTAAATACCTGACCCGGCGTAGCCGGAACCAAACAGCTTTGGAGTACGATTTTTAACTCAAATATAATCTTCCAGTATTTCCATAATCCTGTCAGTGGTTTTCTCGATCGTCATTCGGGCGTCCAAAACTACGAATCTCTTTGGTTCCTGTCTTGCCAACTCTATAAAGCCTTGTCTTACTTTTTTGTGGAAATCGACGTTTTCAGTTTCCAGCCTGTCGGTTTTACCTGCTCCTTTGTTTCTGTGTAATCCTTCTTTTACATCGAGATCAAAAAGTATTGTAATGTCCGGCTTCAATCCTTTTGTCGAGATATCGATTATTTCAAGTATTGTGTTTTTGTTAAGACCCCTTCCAAATCCCTGATAGGCGATTGTGGAGTCCGTAAACCTGTCGGAAAGAACTATTTCACCGTTATCCAATGCAGGCAGGATGACTTCGGAAATGTGCTGCGCCCTGGACGCAGAGTAGAGTAGAAGCTCGGTGAGAGGAGACATTTCTCTGTTGTCTCTGTTTAAGAGAATCTTCCTGATATCGTCTCCAATGACAGTGCCTCCTGGCTCCGCAGTTAAGACAACGGTGTATCCTTTACTGCCAAGACGTTTACCAACAAGATGTAATTGTGTCGATTTCCCGGCGCCTTCTACTCCTTCGAAGGAGATAAACATTATCTATGGCGTAGACTATATGGTGTAGGTTTCCACCAACCGGTGTTTTAATTCCCCAAGTATTTTAAAGACCTTTTCAGCTTCCGCAGTAGAAAGAGAGCCTGTTCCGCAGGCAGGAGTCAGTATTGTGTGATCGATAAGTAACTTTTTGTCTATAACGCCGGCAAGTCTGTCAAAACGTTCAGTAAATTTTTTATAGATCGAATCAGTATGTTCATCGGAAATAATCTCGGTCGTCGGAATTACGCCCCAGGCCAAATAGCTTCCAGAAGAAATAAATTCCTTTATTTTCTCATGATAAATCTCTATTGTATCAAAGTAGCCGTAAGCGTCAAAGTTAAGTATATCGGGCGAAGAGTCGAGGACAAGTTCCCAGTCTGCTTTCCCGCAGCAGTGGATACCGGCGATGCCTCCAAATTCTTTTATTGCATTAAAAATATCTTTTAAAACCTGTAAGGTTTCTTCCGTCGAAACACCGAGATATGCGCTTGTTCCTATGGCTGAAAGGATAGGTTCGTCTACGAAGATAATAACTTTGTCGGAATATTTGCTGAGCTCCTCTATTTGCCATTTCGCTTTTGCCTTTAACAGCATTAAAGCGATTTCACGCAACTCTTCGTCATAGAAGATAAATTTACCGGTTCCGTCTTTTACGCCCAGGGTAAACGTCAGGGGGCCGGTTATATGGCCCTTTAAAACAGAGTATGCACCTTTTGTAAGGTGCTTTGACATTTCGCTGAAGCCTGCCGAAAACTCAGATGATATGGGAATCGAGCTGTCTCCATCGTAGTTTTCATAGAAATGATTCAATTCGCCGGCGGCTTCTTTATCTATCCAGATTCGTTCCTTTTTGCCATCCACTCTCAGAGCAGGCATTC
Organism: Candidatus Magnetocorallium paracelense; assembly: GCA_029001845.1. Classification (GTDB taxonomy): domain Bacteria; phylum Nitrospirota; class Thermodesulfovibrionia; order Thermodesulfovibrionales; family Magnetobacteriaceae; genus Magnetocorallium; species Magnetocorallium paracelense. The sequence goes on from JAREWP010000002.1 coordinate 14,161, forward strand.
CTTCGGAATATTGCGCCACCATGGACTCTTTAAAAGAGAGGTTCGGAAGCTGCGGCCAGAAGGGGATATCAAAAGTATTCAGTACCAATTCACATGCATATTTACTGTCGTGATGAGGCAGGCTGCCAATGCCTGTTGTTGAAAATTTTGAAAACATCTGACATAATAACTTATTGGTTAAAAAAGTTACAACTTTTATTTTGACATTTTTGAATTTTAAGTGAAAAGATGTTGTATAATTGAGGGATTGAGGGATCGGATAATCATTTAATTCCTCAATTCCTCAATTCGGAATTCCTAAATCCCTTAATTCGGAATTAATTTTTTTTATAATCAAGGAGGTATTTTTTTATGAAGCACAGTGTACGTAGGTTTACTTTAATTCCTTTTTTTGTAATGATGTCGTTGTTATTACTCCCGTTAACTCTTTTTTCTGCAGATGAGGATGTTCTGGCTGAATTGGGTGATATGAAAATAACCTCTGACGATCTGGAAGCAGCGATCAGTCTTTATCCGGAGATTCACAGGAAAAGGCTTAACACCGATTTTGCAAGCAGAAAACGCATTCTACAGGATCTTGTTATGAATACGATACTTTCAAAACAGGCCAAAGAGAGTGGTTTCGATAAAAATGAGGAAATTCAAAAGCAACTGGAATATGTAAAAAATACTTTTATAGCGAAAAAGTATATGGATGACATTCTTTTTAAGGGTGTCGAGATCGATGACATCGCTGCCAAATCATACTATGAGAATAATAAGAAAAACTTTACAATGCCTGAAAGGGTAAGGGCAAAGCATATACTGATCAAAGTAAGGAAAGACGCTTCCAAAGATGAAATTGACGAAAAAAAGACGAAAATTAAAGGACTGCTTGAAAAAATTAAAGGCGGGGAAAAATTTGAAGATCTTGCCAGGAAATTCTCAGAGGACGTTAAAACCAAGATGAAAGGCGGAGACCTCGGTTTCTTTCCTAAAGGCAGGATGGCGCCTGAATTCGATAAGGCGGTTTTTTCTCTTAACAAGGGAGAGGTAAGTGATCCTGTAAAGACAAAGTTCGGCTTTCACATCATTAAGGTCGAGGATAAAAAGCCTGCTTCCATTATTCCCTTTGACAAGATAAAGCAGCGCGTAAAGAGCAAGGCCTTACGGGAGAGAAAAGAAAAGAAAACGAGTGAGTTCATGGACAAAAACTTTAAGGATAAGGGCGGAATTATATATGACCATAAATTGATGAAAGCCAAAAAAGAGAAAAAGGACGACTAGTAATTGACGATTGACGATTGACGATTGACGATTGACGATTGACGATTGACGATTTTCAATTAAGAATTATAGAAGCTTCTTTTTTCATCATCCTTAATAGTGGGAGTCACCAGCCAACGGGTGACCGGCGGCGGCATCTTGCAAGCGCACCGCAGAGGTCACCTGTGGGCAGGTGACTCTCACTAATGTGACTGTTTTGAAATTCCAATGCATTTAAATTACTAAAAATTCGAAAGACCCTATTCGATTTCTGTAAACCCGCCTGTTTTTGCTTTTTCCTCACTCAGAGGTAATGAAAGAACGAGACTTTTTATTGACATATCTTTTACTGCCCGATTACAGGCGTCATCTATCTTATTGATAACTTCTTCTGTCTCTTTAATCGTCGATAAGCCGTCATACAGTGGAAGCGCTTCTTCATTTGACGATCTCACAGAGTGCAACAGCTCCTGAAGCGTTATTGTGTCAGTGTCTCTTGCAGGGAGGAAGGCGTCGGAATTTTCTCCTGTTTTTATAATCAGACCTTTGCTTTCCAGCATTTTGCTTACATCGAGAATCGGCTCTACCGGCATATCAAGTTTTTCTGAAAGAGATTCCGCTGTCCATGGTGATTTTCCGTGATAGTAATTATATCCGATGAGAAACATGATATTAAGAGACACTCTCTCGGTCAGTCGTCCGCTGAGCTTTATCATCCCTCTCTTCACTCTCAAAAGGTGAGGATTTTGATGGTAAAAAGAGACGACTGCTCCCACAAGAAGTATCAGGTTACTGATATATAGCCAAATCATGAACATGATAACAATGGCGAAACCGGAATAAATTGCGTCATACTTTGCCGATGAAACGATAAAGGCGGCGAAAAGCATACCGATGGTCTCCCACAGAATACCTGCAAAGATTCCCCCTGTCAATGCAGACATGAATTTGACCTTCGTGTTCGGTACGGCGATATATACAAAAATAAAGGCAAGGGAGACAAATATATAAGGAAGCTGTTTGCTGATCAGGTAAACGGCTGTGCCAAAAGGTTCCATTGATGTCAGTTTCTGCACCAATGTGGTGCTCATTATGGAAGCCGTAATACCGATAGCGGAAAAGATTAGCACAGGGCCTATGAGTATGACGCTCATATAGTCGCTGAACCTTCTGACAAAACCCCTTGGTTTTTTGACTCTCCAGATGTGATTAAAGGCCTCTTCGATTTTCTGAAGCAGTGACACGACTGTATACAGAAGTATTGCCAGACCTACGGACCCAAGTACTCCTACTTTCATGTTTTCGACAAACTCCAGTGTCTTTATTGTTATTTCCTCTCCTTTGGCGCCAAAGGGAGTAAGGAAGTTGCTTAAAAACGGTTCCAGTTGATTGTGTGCTCCGAATGCTTTGAGTACGGAAAAGCTTACTGCCAGAAGGGGGATAAAGGAAAGGAGGATGGTATAAGAGAGGCTCATTGCCCGCAATGTAATCTGACCTTCAAAAAATTCGATGCCTGCTTTAAACAGGAGCTGTAGAGGTGTTATCAGAAAGCGGCGAAATCCTTTTAGCCCGGTGTTGTCACTTTTCCACAAATCCTTTTCAAAAAAGGTTTTTAATTTATCGATTGTGTTAGTCATCTCAATATTTTATCATAAAGCACTTGATTTTATGGCCGAAGTATCCTGTAAAAGGGATTCAAAATCATTATTGAGGAGAGCTGCCCGAACGCTTGAGCAGCATGATTCTACCACACCTTTTTTAAACTTTGCAGACTGTCCAGATAATCTTCATATTCCAGATTTGCTTCCACATCATGCTCTTTCAGTATATCGATCATTTCCATAACACAGACCCCGGCTATCCTGGCTGCCTTTTCCAGTGATGCACCGGAGTTTTTGTATTTCTTCATAGCGAGCATTACCCTGCCAAGCTCTACCAACTCCCTAACCGTTGTCGAAATATCACCCTTCTCTTCTTTTGCTATAGTCCTTAGGGTTCTATAATACTCCTCATTCATGCGTATACTAAGTGTCTTTGTAGCCATTTGAAACTCCTTGTATTTTCTCTATGGCATCGTTAATGATTTCATTACTGTATCTGCCGTATAATTGCAGTTTTTTAAGTTTTTGTATTGCCCTGTCTCTGTCAATTAGCCCCTTTTCGCAGGCTCTTATAAGAAAAGTAATTGCAGTAACAAAATCCAGTCTCAGCAGTTTACAAGCCTTTATGGCGTTTCTGTCGTCAGTGGCGATTATCCCTGCTCCCTTCTGAATAGCAAGAACAATCGCCTCTGCTTCCCCCTTATCTATATGAAAGTCGGTAATCAATTTATCTGTCTGATCCTTGTTTTGCACCTTGTTGATTTTAATCTTTCTCTCTTTAATAAACTCCTCGATTAACAGAGTCTCTGTTGCTCTCTTTTTATATATCTCTTCTTTGACCTCCCAAGGAATAATAATATCTCCCTGAAAATGTGATACAAACAAATTAAGCAAATCTATCTTTGCAAGTAAAATTAATGTCGATGAATCAAATACGATCATCTTTTTATTGTATGACGTTTGTATTACAGTTGTCAACAGAAATAGAGTGAGGCGAGCATTTACAACGGGGACCGGGGAGTGGAGCACTATAAATATTTTTCGACTTTTTGAGAACGTATGTATTTATCATAAAGCACTTGATTTTAATTCATCATTCAGGCAAAATATAGCGAATGGGACACAGGGCACTGACTGCAAGACACAAACCTCAAAATATCATGAGTTTTTCCAAATTTTTAATTTTTTCCCCTGGTGCTTACATTTATGGACAATGTCGTTCAACTGGAAGATTTAAAGGAAATCGTATCCCGCCTGCAATCTGAAAATAAGAAAGTCGTATTTACCAATGGATGTTTCGATCTGTTGCATGTAGGGCATATCAGATATCTGCGCAAAGCAAGAGGTCTGGGAGACGTTCTCGTGGTGGCGCTTAACTCCGATCTTTCGGTTAAAGCAATTAAACCGGGCAGACCTGTCATCAATGAGCAGGAAAGAGCAGAGGTGCTTGCATCCCTCGATATGGTGGATTATGTCACTCTTTTTGAGGAAGAGACGCCTTATCGAGTCATATCCGAACTTCGACCCGATGTGCTTGTAAAGGGAGGAGACTGGTCTGTCAAGGATATTGTCGGAGCTGACATCGTTGCTGAAGTTTACAGCCTTCCGTATATTAATGGGGCCTCTACAACCGAAATTATAGAAAGGATTAAGAGTATATGATCGTTTCCGATTTGACAGCACTCACCATCATCTCGTCTGTCGCTTTATGCCTTCTTTTTCATGATGACCATTATAGAAACCCTTCGTAAATACTACAATGTCAACATATTGCCCCTTTCAGAACGTATTTACGATCTCAGGGGCTCTCTCCTGTCCTTGATTCTCGCCCTTTATGAAGATAACTTTTTGATAATCGCCCGCTCTGACGACGATTGCATGAAAATACGGAATGATTACAATTTTTATGTTAAGTTGACAGGAGGGAGCAGACTTGTTCATATACAGGATTCCGTTGATCCTGAAGTGTCAGGCAGGCAGGTAGAGATGCTCCTTGAAACAAAGGGAGACGCTTCTGTCGTAACAACTCATGACGTCTGTAAAACCCCCTTTGCCGGGATTGATGAGCTTCGTTCCGATACGGTATCGCTCAGAAGGGGGATGGAGATATCCAGGAACGATCTCACAGAATGGATTCATTATTTTGGATACAAAAGAGTTTCTCTTGTTGTCGAAAGGGGCGAATACAGCCTGAGGAATTATATACTCGATATGTTCCCCGCCAATTCGGACTATCCGGTGAGGATAGAGTTTTTCGGAGACGAGATAGATACCTTGAGGCTGTTTTCCGTAGATAGTCAGAGAACTATCGATAATCTGGAGGAGTTTACGCTTCTTCCGCTGAGGCACTCTGAAGGCGATAAACATCTACACGATCTTTTTACATTTTCACATATTTTTTATAGCGAAGGCGAAGAGAATCCTTCCGGTTACATTTGCAATTCCGCTGCCGTAACTCAACTTTCCGAAAATCCCATCTTTGAAGGCGGCGCCGCGTCGGGCTTCCTTCCTTTGGCCGGGCTCGGGATATACCCTGACGAGAGAAGCTCTGTAAACGATCTTCCCGCTAATCTGAAAGCCATCATCGGGGATACGAAAGTATTTATGGTTGCTCCTACTCATGAGCAGGCAGAGAGAATTAAAGAGATATTTGCTGAAGGGAGTATTATCGCACCTGTCTTAAATCCGGATGATGTAAAAGATTTTTCCGGAAATATTTGCATTACAACCGGCGACTTGAGCGAAGGTTTTCATATTCCCGGTTTGATGGCCCTCACTGACAGGGAGATATTCGGAGAAACCCGCAGGTATCGATCCATGAAGAGATCCAGTGTGTCAGGGCTTCTCCATTCCATAGATGACCTTAATCCCGGCGACTATGTGGTTAGCGACGAACACGGTATCGGTGTTTTTGAAGGTTTGAAAAAGGTTACGACAGAGGGCTTTGAAGCCGATATGGTGATCGTACGTTATGCAAACGACGCCAGGCTTTACAGGCCTGTTTACTATATAGGCGGAATAAAGAAATACCGCGCCGAAGAGGGTGTCATACCGTGCCTCGATAAAATGGGAGGAAAGAGCTGGCAGAAAGTCAAAAAGAGAGTAAGGGAAAAAATACGGGTCACAGCCGTAAAACTGGTAAAACTATATGCCGAAAGGGGAGTTAAAAAAGGACATGCCTTTAGTGCGGACAGAGAGGCCCACAGAGAATTCGACAATTTTTTCCCCTATGAGGAGACGCCCGATCAGCTTACTGCCATTCATGACATCAAAAGAGATATGGAGTCCGATAAGCCGATGGACAGACTCCTCTGCGGCGATGTGGGATATGGTAAAACAGAAGTCGCCATGAGGGCTGTTTTTAAATCTCTCTTTGACGGCAGGCAGGCCGCTGTCCTTGTTCCTACCACTATACTCTGCGAACAACACTATCTGACTTTTAAAGAGAGATTTCAGGCGTTTCCTTTTTCAATCGATTGTATAAGCCGATTTAAGAGCAGAAAGGAGATAAATGAAACGCTGTCGCTTTTTGTAAAGGGAGAACTGGACGTTTTAATCGGTACGCACGGCCTTTTGAGAAACAGTCTGGACATACCGGGGCTCGGTCTTCTTGTGATAGACGAAGAACACAGGTTCGGAGTCGCTCAAAAGGAAAAAATAAAGGAGTTGAAAAAAGATGTCGATTGCCTGAGCCTGAGCGCCACTCCCATACCAAGGACGCTTCAGATGGCCCTTTCAGGCATTTGGAACATGAGTTCCATAGAAACGCCCCCTGAAGAGAGAGTGGCTGTAAGGACATTTATTTCTTCCTTTAACAAAGAGATTCTTAAGGAAGCCATTGAAAGGGAGCTTACAAGGAAAGGGCAGGTCTACTTTGTACATAACAGGATCGGGAGTATTGACAGAATGCACGATATTGTACTCCAACTGGCGCCGTCCGCCAGGGTGGCTGTTGCGCACGGGCAGATGAAGGAAAAGGAATTGGAAGAAGTCATGATTGATTTTATAAATAAAAAGATCGACATACTGGTGTCGACAGCCATCATCGGCTCGGGAATAGATATTCCCACTGCCAATACGATTATAGTAAACAGGGCCGATATGATGGGTCTTGCAGATTTATATCAGCTCAGGGGAAGAGTAGGGCGAAGCAGCATCAGAGCCTTTGCCTATTTTTTTGTCCCGGGAGAGGATTTTATCACAGATAAAGCGAAAAAGAGACTTACTGCCGTACAGGAGCTGAGTTTTCTCGGCGCAGGACTCAGGCTTGCCATGAAGGACCTTGAAATAAGAGGCGCCGGCAATCTTCTCGGGCCGGAACAATCGGGACATATTCACGCTGTAGGACTTGACACCTATCTGGAAATGTTGGAGGAGGAGATATCGCAGCTAAAGGGAGTGGCCCATGAAAAGAACAGGGAACCCAATATCGATTTAAAAACAGAGGCGCTCATTCCGGAGGAGTATATTGAAGACATCTCTTTGAGATTGAATTTTTACAGGCGCATTGCTCTTGCATCTGGGGAAGACGAGATTTATAACCTGAGCGATGAAATGACGGACAGATTCGGCAAGCTCCCTGACAGCACCATAAACCTCTTTAATATTATGAGATTGAAACTGACGTGCATGAAGTTGAAAGTCGAATCCGTTTATGGTTTGAAGGAAAAAGCAATGATTCATTTTTTTGAAAATCATCCTTTTACAGGGGAGAGTTTTGACATGATCCATGAGCTCTTTGGCATAAGACCTCAATTTTCCGAAAAAGATATTGAAATACCGCTTCGTACAACAGGGGAGAAAGATTTTTTACCTCTTCTTATCGATATCCTCAGGTCTTTACGATAAATAAAAGATTATGTTATCCTTAATGATTTAGTAAAAGAACGCTATTTCTGTTTTCAGGCGCCCATGAATACACCACTACGTTTGTACCAAAAATCTTTCCCTTTTTTGGATTTTTTATATATTAACTAACAGAAAGGAGTACATCAAAATGTTAATCATCGGTGAAAAGCTCAGTATTATCGCCAAAAGAGTAAGAGAGGCGATGATGAACAGGGACAAGGGGCCTATTAAGGAGATTGCAAGGGTCCAGTTTGAAGCAGGCGCAGGCATGATCGACGCCAATATCGGCCCTGCAGAGGACGGCGGAGAGTCATTAATGGAGTGGATGGTGACAACGATCCAGGAAGAGGTCAACGCCCCTGTCTGCCTCGATACAACCAACTACCAGGCTCTTGAGGCAGGTCTTAAAGTGCATAACAACGAATGGGGAAGGCCGCTTCTTAATTCCACATCCAATGATCCCGAAAGGTTTCCTATTCTCGAACTCGCTGCAAAGTACAACTGCGAGATTATCGGATTGACAGTGGGAAAGGGAGGTCTGCCGGCGGACGCAGAGGAGAGGGCGGCCATTGCTGCTGAAATAATGGCGAGAGCCATGGAGTACGGCGTTCCCATGGAAGATGTTTATCTGGATCCCCTTGTACTGCAAATCGCTACAACACAGGATCAGGCCCTTAAGGTCGTTCAAACCATTAAAATGTTTCAGGAATTAAACGATCCTCCGATGAAAACAGTGGTGGGTCTCAGCAACATATCCAACGGCTGCCCGAAGGCCATCCGGTCCATACTGGATACTCACTATCTGGCTTTGCTGATTTATGAGGGACTTACCGCGGCTATCGCCGATACAAAAGAGGTCATAACAACTGTCAAAACAATAGATGCCATTATGGGCAACACACTTTACGCCCATTCATATTTAGAGATGTAAAAAAATGAAGCAACAACACAGGTTTCCGGTTCAGGGTTCCGGGTTTGGAGTGAAACATGAAAGCCCGGAACGAGAAACCGCGAACCTGATTCCTGAGTAGCTCAAACAAACATTATAAGGAGGGTTTTTATGGCTTTCACGGCTCCAAAAGAGACTTTTTCCGGAAAGGTCTATAACGTAGATATAGGCTTGAGCGACAAGATTGTTAACTTTGGCGGCGCAAATACGCTTTCCTTTCATTCTTTTGAAGGTGAGTATACGAACAAACCTGCAATTGCCTATGAAATACAGGATATTCCGCCTGACGACTGGCCGGAAACAGTTAAATCCGTTTATTCTTCCGTTGGCGACGATCCTGTGAAATGGGCCAAATACTGTCAGGACGATTTAAATGCCTCAGCCATTGCGCTCAGGCTTTCCGGCACGCATCCGGACAACGGCGATCTTTCGGCCGATCAGGCGGCGGAAACAGTTAGAAAAGTATTTGATAATATCAATGTACCCTTAATTATACTGGGCAGTAATCACATTGAAAAAGATTCGGAAGTGCTGGTAAAGGCAGCCGAAGTCGTTAAGGATAAAAATTGTATTTTAGGGAAAGCCCAGGAAACGAACTTCAAGACAATCGCAGCAGCGGCAATGGCGAATAATTTGAAATTAATCGCTATGTCGGAGCTCGATATAAATCTGTCAAAACAGTTGAATATCATGATTACACAGATGGGTTTCGATAAGGAAAAACTGATTATCGATCCCATGTGTTCGGCGCTGGGGTATGGTATAGAATATACATATTCCGTTATGGAAAGAATCAGACTTGCCGCTCTGACGCAGAATGACGTAACCATGCAGCAGCCCATGTACGGCGATGTGGGTATGTATGTATGGAAGATTAAAGAAGTTCAGGCAGGCGAGGACGCGGAACCTGACTGGGGTTCGATTAAGGAGCGGAGCATATCCTGGGAAGCTTTAACGGCAACAACATTGTTGATGTCCGGAACCGAACTTCTGGTAATGAGACATCCGGAGGCCGTAAAAGCCGTCGAGTCGTTTGTAGACGAAATGATGTAGGGCAAAGGCATAGTATTGGAATATTTCCGGATTTTCTTGGAGAATCTTAAAAATTAATCGTAATGAACCGGGGTTATAAAGCAGTATCCAAGGAGCTCTCATAATTCACAATTCCTCAATTGATTAATTATTATTTAATAGTCCCCGATAGTTACAATTAACAATTATATGGAGGTTATAAAATGGCATTAACGGGAGTTGAAATTTTTAAACTCTTACCAAAGACTAACTGTAAAAAATGCGGTTTTCCCACATGTCTGGCCTTTGCTATGAAGCTTGCCCAGAGACAGATAGAACTTGACAAGTGTCCCGATGTATCGGAAGAAGCGAAACAAACACTCGGTGCAGCCTCTGCTCCCCCGATCAGACCGATCACCATGGGCGCAGGCGATAAAGCCGTCAAGCTTGGAGAAGAAACCGTTCTCTTTCGTCATGAAAAGAAATTCGTCAATCCCTGTGTGTTGAGTGTTGGTATTAAAGACACTGAAAGCCCGGAGAGTGTATCCGGGAAGATAGAGGATATCGGAAAGTCGGAGATAGACAGAGTGGGCCAACTTCTGAAAATAGACGCCGTCGCAATTATTAACGACTCTAACGATGCCGCTAAATTGGAAGGGCTGGCGAAAACAGTCGTTGAAAAGGCGCCCGATGTCCCTGTCATCGTATGCACCGAAAACCCCGACGCAGCCAAGCAGGTACTGCCTCTCTTTGCAGGTAAAAGACCGGTCCTTTACGGTGCGACCGATTCAAACATTGACGCAATGGCCGCCGTTGCAAAAGAAAACAATGCGATTCTCGGTGTAAGAGGAGACGGTCTGGAAGCGGTTTCCGCTTTAACCGAAAAGGCCAAAGGCGCCGGAATAGAGGACATAATCATAGATACAGGCGCAGTAAAGGGCAAAGATATTCTGGAGCATAATACTTTTATAAGAAGAGCCGCCATTAAAAAGGGTAATAAAGAGCTTGGTTTTCCAGTAATAAATTTTGTGCAGAGAGAAGACCCTCTCCAGGAAGTATTGATTGCCGGTCTGGGAATTGCGAAATACTCATCCATCGTTGTTTTAAGCAGTGCGGAAAAGTGGAAAAATCTCAATCTTTTTACATTACGTCAGAATATTTATACAGATCCCCAGGTCCCGATGCAGGTCGAACAGAAGGTTTACGAATTATCCGCGCCAAAACCGGAGTCTCCCCTTCTTATTACGACCAACTTCTCTCTCACCTATTTTATTGTCGCCGGTGAAATCGAGAACAGTAAGGTGCCAACCTGGCTGGCCATCATGGATTGTGAGGGATTGTCCGTTCTAACCGCATGGGCGGCAGGTAAGTTTACTGCCGGAAAGATTGCGGAATTTATAAAAGAAAGCGGCGTTGAAAATAAAATAGCTACAAAGGAGTTGATTATTCCCGGTTATGTCGCCATTTTAAGCGGCGCCCTGGAAGATAAACTGGAAGGCTGGAAGATCACTGTAGGGCCGAGAGAGGCGAATGCGCTTCCTGCATTTTTAAAATCAAGATAAGCCTGTTCGTATCTGTTCACAGTGATTAGTAAGAGTTGCTTTCAGACAACTGTGAACAGATACATGCCTCTTCTAACTACGCGATCTTACAGGAGTGAGTGAACACTATCGTATTTTGGTCAGTAATACGTAGCATTTCGATTGTAGTGCTTTTTTTATGCTTTTTCATTGCATCCGGTTGCTACACAATCGAGGACCTGGCGCATAAGCTCAACCATCCCTACTACAACCTCGTTAACGCTGCCGGAGACATGGCTGACGGCTTGCTGGAAAACGCCGCGTTTATCATGAAAGAAACAAAACAGCCCGATGTATCTCCATCCGAAATGGCTGCGCCCGATTCCGACAAACCGCCCCCTGAAGAAAAAAAACCTGAAAAAAACACGGCGCAACAGGTTGCCGCTTCACTGTCGCCTGTCATCGTTACAGCCTTTGTAGATATTGGCAATAACTACAGAACGACATCATTCGGGAAGCTGTTTACCGAGCTTTTTATTACGGAACTTCAGGCAAGAGGTTTTTCTGTCCTCGACTTTTATCCTTCTACTCTGTATGGCAAGGAGGGCGATTTTGTCATACCCGATGACATCGGAGATATGGCGAGGAAACATAATGCGCCATCTGTTTTTGCAGGTACATATATGGTTACCAATAAGTTTATTGTCTTTAACGGCAGAATTGTGAATGTCGGGAACTCAGGGATTATTACGGCCTGGGCCAATAAAACGCATCACACATCCGTTACAAGGCATCTTCTTGAAGATTCGGGAGTGTCGGTTTATGAAAGAATACCTCTATCCAATCCTCAAAGGCCCGGAGATGACGGTCATAAACGAATTTTACAGGACTACTAGACCATACATCGTCATCTCTTTTGTTTTGATCTTTTCATTGCTCAACTCTTCCTGCGCATTACAATGGCTTAACGATAATACCGAGATAATGGCTGAAAACTCTCCGGTTTACCTCAAGGGGTCGCCATATGACGCTTTGCAATCCAAACCTCTCTGTAACAGAGATACAATCATCAAACCTGACATCAGGTTATCGGGTCATAAGCGAGCCGGTATTCTTTTCCTGCCGACCATGAACGACTCGGGGCCTGTCATGGCGCATCTTTCCGATATTCTGCACAGAGAGCTTCTTAAAAGGAAGACCTTTAAAATAGTAGAACAGATCGATCAAATGCCTTTAAATGTAAATGAGGCGATAGATATAGGGAAAAACGAAACCTTTGACTACATTATTGTCTGTGAAATACTCGATTTGCTGGAAGGAGATACGTTCGGCTCTTCCATTATTTCCTTGAGAATCAGACTTCTCGACCCTTACAGCAGAGTAACCCTTCTCTATATAGAGGACTGTGAAATGTCTTCTTCGAGATCGACTTTTTCTGTTTATTCCATGTTGGAAACCAATATCCCCTCATTTTCACTGGAAAAACTCTCTGCCGATCTTTTAAGCAGAATGAGCAGGAAGATAGATAAGTATATTGACGATTGACGATTGACGATTGACGATTGACGATTGACGATTGACGATTGACGATTGACGATTGACGATTGAATTTTATTGATCATAACGTTTTTTTTGCGTTACTGTGTTTATTTAAACCTAACCCGGTATAGCCGGAACCAAAGAGGTTTGGGGAATTTCTAAGAAATTCCCTTCAAGTCTCCTCTCCCCTTGAGGGGAGAGGATTAAGGTGAGGGGTGACGGTGGCGAGGCGTAATCGTATCGAGTATTGTATCGCACCCCCTCACCCCAACCCTCTCCCCCTTCAAAGGGGGAGAGGGAGTAAAAAATCGCTGCTTTCGCAGCTTTCTTTTAAAAGTCAGTGCATATTTCTATATGCTTATAAGCCTTATAAATAATAGCTAAACTGTGACAATCAAAAATATTGGTGCTTTTTTGCGCACAATTTCATTTATAAGCGACTAAAGGTTGCATAAAATAAACACAAAATTATAAACGATACCTAGGACAGGCGTCTCGCCTGTCCTAGGGCCCCTTAGTCATATAACAATGGGAATACAATAAGAGATTTTGGAAAATATTATTGTTTCAGTGAATTCTCGGCTAAACCTGAAATACACTTTTGGTGAAGTTCCATGACGGCTCTTATATCTCTTTATCTCCTTTAGTTATAATAGATAACCGTCCATAATTCAGTAAACGATTAAGAGTAAGAAAAATGAGGTAATATTATGCAGGTTGCCGTAGAAGAAGATAAGAAATATACATTCCATGATTATTTGACATGGCCCGATGAGGAGAGGTGGGAGATAATTGATGGCGTGGCGTACAGCATGAGCCCTGCGCCCGGTATCAGACATCAGAGGGTAACGAATAAGATCAATATACTTCTGTCTACACATAAAAATCTTCCTGAAAATTGTACTGTCTCCATTGCTCCCACAGATGTTGTTCTTTCAGAGCATGATATCGTGCAGCCGGATGTGTTTATCGTATGTGAAGAAAGTAAAATAACGGATGCAAACATTCAAGGCGTACCTGATATTACAATAGAGGTGATTGCTCCCAATACTTCATTAAAGGACAGGGGAAAAAAGCTTCATCTCTACCAGAAGGCAGGTGTGGGGGAATATATTATTATCGATCCTATAGAGCTCTATGTGGAAAGATTTTTTCTCAATGAGAACGGTGTTTTTAACCATTCCGAGATTTTTCATTCAGAAGAGGTCTTACACCTCATGACTTTCGAAAATGTAGATATTCCACTTAGAGATGTATTCAATGTCAGGTCACATAAATAAAGCTAAAAGCAGTAGTCAGCTGTCAGCGGTCAGCAGAGGAAAGAATTGATGTTAAGCCAATATTAAGCTTCACCTTTAGCTGATGGCTGATAGCTGTTTTTAGATAAACCCTTTCATATGTACGACATAATAATAAGTAGTTCAGTTAACAATATTGGTTCGCACCTTAGAATCTTCAGCCTGCAGCCTGTCTTCCTGAGAATTCCATGAAACGCGCCGCCTGGTTTTTGCATCCTGTCTTTATTTTTGTTTTTTCCATCCTTGCTTTGGCCTTATCGCTTTTTCTCTATATTTACTGGTACGTAGAGGTCAGTTTACGGTTGCAGTCCGTCATAAAACGATTCGATCTCGATCCTGCGCCTTTTTTCAGTTTGCAGACCTGGGTTGTTATCGTTGTGCTGTCAATTCTGGTTGCGATTATCTTGCTTGGGATTTTGATAATTTTTTTATATAATATGAAAATTCTTCATTTATATCGACTTCAGCACAATTTTATCAATAGTTTCACCCATGAGCTTAAAACGCCGGTGACTTCGATGAAACTCTATCTTGAAACATTTAAAAAGTATGAGTTACCAAGGGAACATCTGCTAAAATATATCGATTATGTTCTGGACGATGTGGGACGTCTCACTGCCAATATCAATCGCATTCTGAATCTTGCTCAATTTGAGGGGAAGATATTTGAGGGCGCCTTTGCCAATCTTGATATTGTTCGGCTGGTGGAGGATTTTTGTGAAAACACGAGGCAACTCTTTCGAGAGGCTGTAATCAGGATTTATAATCCCGCCAACACCTCTTTTCACTGTCAGATCAATCGACAGCTCTTTGAAATGCTCCTTATGAATTTAACGACAAATGCAATAAAATACAATCATTCAGAGAAGCCTGAAATAGAAATTACATTTACACTCAATGACAATACATTACATCTCACCTTTGTCGACAACGGCGTGGGGTTTGAAAAGAGGGAAGCAAAAAAGATATTTAAGAAATTCTATCAAATCGAAATGCCGGGAAAAACCCAGGGAGAAGGAACGGGGCTCGGCCTTTATATGGTCGGGCACATTGCCAAAATTCACAAATGGCGTGTTAAAGCTGAAAGCAAAGGCATTGGTCATGGCGCAACATTTATAATTGCAATACCTCTTTAATCAAAATGGATAAGGAGATAAAGAAAAAAATTCTTATTATTGAGGACGATCCGCATATTGCAGAAGGTTTGCAGTTGAATCTTACGTTGCAGGGCTATGAGGTCTTTATCGCCTCAGACGGATTGGACGGTCTTCGGCAATGGAAAAGTATTCGTCCCGATCTTATTGTTCTCGATATTATGCTTCCCGGTATGAACGGTTTACATGTATTGCAAAGTATTCGACTTGACGACGAATGGATTCCCGTTCTGATCCTCTCCGCCAAGGCTGCCGCAGATGACAAAATCGCAGGACTCTCCTATGGTGTTGATGATTATCTGTCAAAACCGTTTCATCTGGAGGAGTTTTTATTGCGTGTAAAACGATTGCTATCCAGGGCTTCCAGGCAAATCAACGGCAATGAGCAGGAAAGAGAAAACGGCTCTTTTCTAATGTCCCAATATGAGTTTGGCGACAATCGTATCGACTTTGCCAATGGAACGTCCCATTGTAAAAGCGGTGAGATTCAGCTCACCGAGCAGGAAATTAAATTATTAAAACTATTCATTACGAATAAAGGCAAGCTCCTTTCACGTAACAAACTCCTGGAGATTGGCTGGGGCTACTCTCGTAACACAACAACTCGGACAGTGGATAATTTTATTGTACGTTTTCGAAAATATTTTGAAGACAATCCGAAAAAACCGATATACTTCAAAAGCCACAGGGCAGTGGGATATATATTTGATCATTGAATCTAAAAAACAGCGGTCAGCTATCAGCGGTCAGCCTTCAGATAAGGAAAGAATTGATATTATGCCAATAATAAGCTTCACCTTTAGCTGATAGCTGATGGCTGATGGCTGTTTTTTGAGTGTCTGAAAATGTGCTCTGACTTTTCATATTAAGCTGCTAATGCAGCGATTATTCTTTTACTCCCTCTCCCCTCAAGGGGAGAGGAGACTTAAAGGGAATTTCTTCGAAATTCTTTAGTCTTTACAACTTAATTTTCAGATTCAACCATTGGAGATTACCTTATCAATGGCGCGGCGCAATTCATCTATGGAATATGGTTTTGTTACAATTCCTTTAAATCCATAGCTTCTATAATCTCTCATGACCGGATCGGTATTATAACCGCTGGCAACGATGGCCTTTACGTCGGGATCGATACGAAGAAGCTCTTTAAGCACCTCTTGTCCGCCCATCTTGCCGGTAATGGTCAAATCCAGAATCACGGCATAAAAAGGCTCGTTTCGGCTTAAGGCATTCTTGTATAGAGCGATTGCTTCCTTTCCGTCAGCCGCCGGTTCGACTTCATACCCTGCGATTTCCAGCATCTCTGCGGTGCATTCGCGAATGTCCTTATTATCGTCCATAAACAAAATCTTCTCTCCCATTCCCTGAGAAAGGGTTTTCTCATCTTCCCCTTCAAGGGATGCACCTGTTTCGGGCTTTTCCTTCAGCGTCGGCAAATAAATAAAAAAAGTCGTTCCTTCGCCGATAGTCGATTCAACGTCTATGAAGCCCTTATGTTTCTTTATAATAGATAAAGCCGTTGCAAGGCCAAGACCGTTACCCTCCCTCTTGGTTGTATAAAAGGGAGTGAATATACTCTCCAAGGTCTCTTCAGGGATGCCGGCGCCTGTATCAACGATCTTAATGGCGACATATGTTCCGCCATTAAGAGGTAGTGATGTATTTTTTTCCAAAACAATCGTTTCCAACATAATCCTGATGACACCGCCGCCGGGCATGGCTTCCATTGCATTGATAAGTATGTTATTAAAGACCTGTGTAATCATTCCTCTGTCTACAAGACATGCCGGGAGATCGTCAGGCGAAGAAATGGAATGTTGAATATTCGATCCTCCCAGTATAAATGAGGCGGCTTTGTCCGCCAATTCAGACAGTTGAGTCACTCTCTTGTCCGCAGGAACGCCGCCTTTTGAAAGTGTGAGCAATTGCATGGAAAGGTCCTTGACAAGGCTTATTGTTCCCAAGGCTTCCTCCATTTTCTGCTCTGAGTAATGGGCGTCCTTTTTTAATCTCTCCTTTGCAAGAGTGATCTTGCCTGTAAAAGCAGTCATCATATTATTGAAATCATGGGCAATCCCGCCGGCCAGTAAGCCGATAGCTTCGAGTTTTTGAGTTTTTATGCTAAGTACAGGACAAAAAAATTCATGAGAAATAGTATCATAAAGGCACTTGGTACTATCTGTATTGGTTATTTATACTGGATTGTTAACTTAAAAAGCCTTATAATATCTGATAAACAGAATGTCGCATAAAAATAAGCAAACTTTTTCCCATCTTGCAATAACAACTGCACAATATATTTTAGAAAAGGCGTCTCCCTTGTTCATGATATAATTTATCCTGCTGTTATTTGATTATAAACAACCATTAAGTAC
>JAREWP010000022.1 GCA_029001845.1 Candidatus Magnetocorallium paracelense
GTTAGGGACAGGAAGGAGTTGATAGAGGCTGGAGTTTTGGGTGTTCCTGTATACCGGCAATGCGAGCTTTTAGGATTGTCCAGGTCGAGCTATTATTATAAGGAGAGGGGAGAGAGCAATTTAAATCAAGAGCTTATGAGGTTGATAGATGAGCAGTATACGCAGAGGCCATTTTATGGAGTTGAGAAGATGACGGTGAGTCTGAGGCGTAAAGGATACGAGGTCAACCCGAAACGTGTAAGGCGTTTGATGCGAAACTTAAAGACTCTTTTAAAACCCAAAAAAAGGCTCCGTTCTAAAAAACCATTAGTATCTCTGTAATCCTATCTTCCCGATGCTCCATAAGATAAGCTGATATCGTCTTTGTATACAATGCGCTCCTTGATATATTAAGACGTTTAGCCAATTTTTTGCGGCTTCATATGTCGTATCAGGAATTGAAACAGCGGTTCTCATAATATAATGGTATGACTTGGTTATACTTTTGTTTCAGACTTCTTTTTGGCAGGCTAAATACATGAGTTTATGGTATATTATTCCGAATAATTAGTAGAATTAGAGAGAATCCTGTGATTATGAATTTTTTTGTGAATACTGAATTGTTACAGCAACCCTCTTTGCAGTGGTCATTAAATCCGACTCTTGTTTTACTTTCCTGCCTTATTGCTTCGGCGGCCTCTTTTGTTGCTATTTTATTGGCCCATAGAATGCGTAATACTGAAAATCCTCAACTCCGTAACCGTCTTCTAATTAATGGCGCGATTAGCATGGGTGGAGGAATATGGGCGATGCATTTTATCGGAATGCTTGCTCTCCGTATGCCGGCAGCAGTTTCATATAACGTTTTTCTAACTGTCCTGTCGTTGCTAATCGCCGTTGTCGTCGCGTGGTATGCTTTCTTCCTGGTAAGAGAAGGTGAGATAAGAACGATTCGACTTGTAATCAGCGGATTTTTTATGGGTCTCGGTGTGGCGGCCATGCATTATATCGGAATGGCTGCAATGAAAATGGAGGCTCTTGTACGTTATCGTCCTGTTTTTTTCTTATTGTCCCTTTTCATTGCCGTCCTTGCCGCCATTGCGGCTTTATGGCTTCTTCTCCACCTGAAAAAGAATAAACAGGGAAAACTGACAAAAAACCTTATCATCAGCGCCCTTGTTATGGGCTTTGCTGTATCGGGAATGCATTATACTGCCATGCTTGGCACTGTATTCGTCCAAACCGCTGGAATCTCTCATATTACAAAAGATATTCTGATGACAATATTGCCGACTTACAGCATTACAATAATAATTGTTCTGATTCTGCTTTTTTCCTTAGTTACCTCTTTTATTGAAGAAATAGCCGTTAAAACTCTTCTGATTATTTTAGTGGTACTCGGTGTTGTTTCCATACTGTCTTTGTTGACAACCTCGACGATTTCCAATCATTGGCTTTCTGCGAATCAAAAGAGGTTGATGAACATCGCCTTCTCTATTCAATCCGCCACAAAAGGAATCGACTCCGTGGTGTCGGATTTTATTATCCGCCAAAGAAGTATTTTGTCCGCTGTGACTTTAAATGATCTAAGGAAATATGAGAGCACGCTTGAATTAGAGTATCTCTTTTTAAATGAAAGAAAACGTCTTGAGAAAAACAGCTCTCAAATCCACAGCGGAAAAGAAATTTTGTCGAATATTGATAAAAATTACATGGATTTTCTGCTTGCAGATAGAAAACTTTACGATAATACAAAATCGATTCTCTCTGTAAATGAAAAGTTGTCCGACAGGCTTGTCGCTATGGATGAGAAAATAGTTGATGCAAAAAGAATAACCGAAAATATTTCGGGAAAAATCAGCCTCTCTTTAAAACGTATGAAAAGGAAAATCAACAGATTGGAAAAACAGTCTCCTGAAAGCGAAAGGCTCATTCCATTGCTGATGCAGATTACTTCCGGCCGTGAATCGGAAATCCAAAAAGCAAACCGACACATTCAGGAAGGTGTTCAGGGGCTTGCGACAATCAGTCGTCAAATGATACTTGAAAGCAACAGTGACAGGTTGAGAAGTCTTAAATCTAACCACGGTGATCAAAGTATCAGGAAAACCTTTAATGCTCTGGAAAAACTGAAGGAAAACCTTAATGAATCTCCCGAGCTCTATCGACTTACCGATGATTTAAGTTCAAATCTGGAGACTCTGTGGATATTAATGGCCAAGGGCCCCACATCAATATATTCTTTAAAAATGCTGAATATTGCTCAGGGTCATGAGCTGGAATTGTCACGACAGGTTATGGACAGTGCAGTCGCTTCTATTTCTGATAATCTCGATACGTTGTCGTCTATTGTCTCTGAAATGAGAGATAATGCAGCAATCAGGTCACGAGATGTAGTTAAGGCAAGCAGGCACCTGGTGCTTGCCGTGAGTATCGGGACATTGATCCTCTTTCTTTTTATCGGAGTAACGATTCTTCGAGCAGTCTATCGATCAAATAAGAAACTCAGGCTCGAGATCGAGGAAAGAATAAAATCAGAGGAAGAGCTTGCAAAACTCTCTATTGCCGTAGAGCAGAGTCCCTCATCTGTTATGATTACGGATATCAACGGGAACATTGAATATGTTAATCCTAAGTTTACCAGGCTTTCAGGCTATTCTCACGGTGAAGTTATTGGGAAGAATCCTCGCTTCCTTAAATCCGGAAAGACTCCTGTTACTGTATATAAGGAATTATGGGAGAGTATTTCTGCCGGAAAGGAGTGGAGGGGAGAATTTAATAATAAAAAGAAAAATGGTGATTTGTTTTGGCTTTTGGCGTCGATTTCTCCTATAAAGAACCATGACGGTTCTATTCAGCACTTTGTATGTGTCGGCGAGGATGTATCCGTTCAGAAGGAGAGCGAGGAAAGGCTGACCCTGGCGAAGGAAGAAGCGGAAGCCGAAAACCGTCTGAAAGAGGGGCTTAATGCTTTAAACGTAGTAATGGAAAACGTACAGGACATCTCGACAATGGCAAATAATGTGGTCTGTCAAATCGCGGAATTCCTGGATATCCCGCTTGTAGCTTTTTTTGTACTAAACAGGGAAGGCTTTTTTCAGAGAGTCGCCGGTTACGGGTATCCGCAACGACGTAATTTGCCGGATTATTTTAAGCCCGGCGCAGGTCTTATCGGTCAGGCGGCGCAAGATATGAAGCCGATTATGGTTACTAAAATACCTGATTACGCCAAAGTGACACTCGGCTTTGGAGAGGCTGCACCGCGATCTGTTTATATTTATCCCCTGATTTATAATGACTCGGCTCTCGGTGTTTTGGAAATGGGAAATCTCGAAAATTTTTCTCAACGATCCGTTGACTGGATCGGGCAGGCAGCGACCTCGATTGCCGCTGCTCTTCGTACAATTTTGGATCTTAGTGAAATCAGGCGTAATGAAAAAATGCTTCGTGAAAGCGAGGAAAAATTACAGGTCGCTAAAATAGAAGCCGAAGTCGCTACACAGGCAAAAAGCGATTTTCTCGCGAATATGAGCCATGAAATTCGTACTCCCATGAATGCCATCATAGGCATGAGTTATCTCGCTTTAAAGACTGATCTTACTCCCAAACAATATGATTATTTGATTAAAATAGAAAATTCTGCAAAAAATCTGCTAGGTATTATAAACGACATTCTTGATTTTTCCAAAATCGAAGCAGGTAAACTCGATATGGAAAAAGTTGATTTTCGTCTCGACGATGTACTTGAGAACCTGGCGAATGTAATTAGTGTTAAAGCAGAGGAGAAGAGATTACAAGTTCTCTATTCCGTATCTAAAGATGTGCCAAACTTCCTAACTGGAGATCCTATGCGATTAGGGCAGATTTTAATTAATCTCTGCAACAATGCCGTGAAGTTTACTGAGAAGGGAGAGATTGTTGTCTCTCTGAAATTGATTCAGGATGAATCAGAAAATGTTGTCATTCGCTTTTCGGTTCGAGATTCCGGTATCGGGTTAACTAAAGAACAGATTGGAAAGTTGTTCCAATCTTTTTCTCAGGCCGATTCTTCTACAACCAGAAAGTTTGGCGGGACCGGCCTGGGCCTGACTATTTCCAAACGTTTAGTGGAAATGATGGGTGGAGAAATCAGTGTAGAGAGCGAACCGGGCCGGTGGAGTGATTTTATTTTTACTGCCAGGTTTGGTAAAAGCAAGAATACAATTGAGAGAATCCGTATTCCATCAAACGAACTGAAAGGAATGCCGGTTTTAGTTGTTGACGATAATGCCACGGCACTCGATGTTTTTTATGATACTCTGGAATCGTTTTCCTTTAAAGTTAAAACAGCGCATTCCGGGAAAGAGGCAATTCAAATAATTGAAGAAGCAGATCCCCAAGATCCTTATAAATTGATTCTCCTGGACTGGAAAATGCCTGTAATGGACGGGATTGAGACTGCCAATCGTATACGGAGCAGCGAGAAAATTTCTCATAAACCACGCATTATTTTGGTTACGGCGTATGGCAGGGAGGAGGTGATACGTCAGGCTGAAAATGCAAAGCTCGATGCTTTTTTAATTAAACCTGTAAACAATTCGTTGTTGTTTAATACGATTATGGAGGTCTTTGGGCAAAATGTAACTGACAGAAAGATGAGCGGTAAGATTGAAACAGCAAGGGAGGAAGCAAAAGAGAAAATTAGAGGCGCCTCGATTCTCCTTGTAGAGGATAACGAGTTAAATCAACAAATTGCCATAGAACTGTTGGAATCGGTGGGAATAAAGGTCGATGTCGCAGATAACGGGAGAAAGGCTGTCGATGCATTGAAGGTCTCTTCCTTTGATCTTGTTTTAATGGACTTACAGATGCCTGTGTTGGGAGGGATCGATGCTGCGAAGGAGATACGTCTCGACAAATCTTTAAATAGTTTGCCTATTATAGCCATGACTGCCAACGCCATGAAGGAGGATATTGAGAGATGCCGAGATGCCGGGATGAACGGTCATATTGCAAAACCGATTGAAACGGAGCAGCTTTACAGAACTCTGTTAAAATGGATCGAACCGAAAGAACAGTATCAAGACAGCGTACACATCGACAGCAATAGAAAAATAGATGTCCATGAAGAAATCGATATACCGGAACTCCCTGGAATCGACATAGAGCTTGGAATCAAAAGGGTAGGGGGGAATAAAAAGCTCTATCTTAAAATCCTGAATGATTTTAAAGTCAAATATGCAGGTGTAACGGATGAGATTAAATCCAAACTCGATGAAAATGATTTCAATACCGCCGAGAGACTTGCTCATACGATAAAAGGACTTGCAGGAAATATTGGCGCAGAAAAGTTAAGCAATGCAGGAGCTGAATTGGAAGGATCGATAAGAAGGGTTGAAACATCTCTGTATGAAGAAAAGATAAATGCCTTCTCCGATGCATTAAACAGGATAATGAGAGCGTTAAAAGATATTGAATCTGAGGAGGAGCCGGTGGTTTCACATGCAGACAAAGGTACTGCCGCCTCTGTCGATGATCTTTTGGGTGTTTTAAGAAAGCTTGAGCAGTCTGTTAGTAAAAGAAAACCAAAGGACTGTAAAGCAGTCATTCAGGAAGCCCTCCAACTCTCCTGGCCAGATGAATTACTGCCGGAAGTTCATAAGCTCAATGGTTTTATCGGTAAATATAAATTTAAAGAGGCTGAGGAGACATTAAGAGGGATTATAAGTAAAGTGAGTGATTAAGGTCCTAATTTTATGGTATATTATAGTTTATCCTATTTATTTGACGATTTACGTTTGACGATTTAGGGATTGTCAATTAATGCTTTATATTTTCTTACTCCACAGTTTTAATCGTATGAAAGGAGGATTCTATCTATGAGAGTAACGGCTTTTAACGGGAGCGCACGGAAGGACGGAAACACCGCCATATTAATAAGATATGCACTTGCTGAATTGCAAAACGCAGGAATCGAGACTGAACTCTATCAGTTTTCAGGCAAGAAGATCAGGGGATGTTCAGCATGCTTCAAGTGTAAAGAGAAAAAGGACCAACGATGCTCCATAGAAAATGACGTTTTGAACGAGTGTATAGAAAAGATGCTTGCCTCGGATGGTATTATCCTGGGGTCTCCTACCTATTTCGCCAATGTAAGTACTGAGATGAAGGCGCTGATTGACAGGGCCGGAATGGTTTCAAGAGTTAATGATGATATGCTCAGGTATAAAGTCGGCGCTTCCGTGGTTGCCGTTCGCAGGGGAGGGGCAGATCATGTGTTCAATTCTTTAAATCATTTTTTTCTTATAGGTCAGATGATCGTACCGGGGTCGATATACTGGAATATGGGATTCGGACGAGAGAAGGGCGAAGTGGAAAACGACAAAGAGGGTATTGAGACAATGCAGGTTTTGGGACGTAATATGGCCTGGCTGTTGAAGAAGATCAAAGGATGACAATAGAGGTAAATATGGAACATATGAATGTTTTGATAGCCGAAAATATTACTGCTGTGAGGAATTTTATCAGAGATATTCTAAAGGACAATTTTGATTACATGACAATCAACGTGGCGTCAGACGGCAATGAAGCAAAATCAATGATTAATAAAGAGAGTTACGATTTCATTATTTGCAGTCGGGAATTAACCGGTGTTAATGGCGAGGACCTGCTGTTTTGGTTAAGAAATCATCCCGAGCACCATGCCGTACCATTTTTAATGACATCCGTGAATATTGAAAAACATGTCATTCAGAGCATGTATCATAAAGGTGTGAACGGTTATCTGATTAAACCTTTTGAAAAGATGGATGTTATAAGAACGATCAACTCGATTACAGGCGTTCTGGAAAGAAGAAGGCATAAAAGATACGATATTTCCGGCTATATCGATTTAAATATGCTTTCCAATACAGTGCGTGGAGACATCAGGAATGTAAGTGTAAGCGGAATATTGGGTATGTTTAAGAGTACTGACACCTTGCCGGGAATTCTTCATGAAGTGGCTCTTTCCATTAAACTGAAAGATGGAGAGAAAATCGAAGGAATCAGGGGGGACGTTGTCAGATTACAGGCATCTGTTTTGAACAGCGAAAAGAGCGATGTAGAGATTGCTCTTATGTTTAAAGAGCTCACCTCAGATATTGAAAAGCAGGTTAAGGAGTTGCTCGGTAAGCAGGACAATCGTCTGCAATGGTCCTGAAAGGCCCTGTTAAAAACCAAAAGCTTCATGTTTGTAACCCAAGGGGTTTGAGATTTATTCAGGATATTCGCGCCTGACACCTTGTGTTCATGAAAACTTGGGAGGTTATTGTCAGGTTACTTTTTTCAATTGATTTTTTTTTTAATGCCTTTCTTTCATCCCATTCAAACTGAGATATCTTTTTCACCTTTTTGCTTTTGTTTTTAGAATCGATCCGAGGAACCATTCGGCTTCCTGTGCATTGTAGATCAGAAGCGCGACAAGTTGATGAGGCCACAAGTCTAAGTAGACGAATAGGATTCTGAGTATTTGCGCAGGTTCGACGCAGATATATATCGTTGTTTATGATATAATTCATAAATGAAGATAAAAGTCATTCTATTGATCATACTTCCTCTCTGTCTCATAAACAGCGGCTGTATCATCAATTGGGTAGGAGGAAATTATAATCCTCATCGCAATCTTGAAACAGCCCCCCTTTCAGAGCCTGCCAGACTTTTGGTAAACCAAATAAAAAAAGAACTGAAGGCATCTCATTTTCTCGATTTTCACATTCATCTTATTTGTGTTAATTCTCAAGCCGGTTGCTATATAAATCCACAAATGATGTCCCTTTTTCATCCTGTACGGTACATGCAATTTTTAATATACAAAAGTGCTTCAGGCATTACTGATATGGAGGAGGCAGATGCTCAATACTTGAAACGGTTGAAATTCCTGGCTCAGGATTTTAAAGGACTAGGCAAATTCACCATTTTCTCCTTTGATAAATACTACCATAAAAATGGTGACGCCGATTTAAGCAGAACCGGTTTTCACGTTCCCAACGAGTATATGTATAATGTCTATAAGCAAAACCCTTTACTATTTGAACCTGTTATTTCAGTACATCCCTATCGTCACGATGCTGTTGAACGGCTTGATTTTTGGTCACAAAAAGGTGTGAAATTCGTAAAATGGCTTCCCAACTCAATGGGAATAGATCCTGCTGATCCTCAAATAAAATTATATTATTTAAAACTAATTGAAAAAAATATGATTTTAATTACTCACACAGGGGAAGAAAAGGCTGTACATGCCGAAGAAGCTCAAGAGCTGGGTAATCCGCTAAGACTTAGGTATCCTTTAAACCTGGGCGTAAAAATATTGGCCGCCCATTTATCTTCATTAGGAGAAAGTATCGATCTTGATGATCCCGGCCGGAATAAAATTCATAGCTTTAATCTCTTGTTACGGCTAATGAGAAATCCGAAATATAATGACCTGCTATTTGCCGACATCTCAGCAATCACTTTTATTAACCGCCTTGATAAAATCGAGGAAATGCTCTCCCATACTGAAATTATGGAGAGGGTGAGATATGGCTCGGATTATCCTCTTCCCGCCATTAAAGTACTTACTCCAATAAAAAAATTTGTAAACAAGGGCTTGCTGACACCGGAGGATAAATCAATACTTGATGAGCTCTATATTTATAATCCCATTTTTTTTGATATTGCACTTAAGAAATTATTGAAAGATCCTAAAACAGGTAAGCCCATTTTTCAGGCAATCGTTTTTTCAAATAAGATTTGAGATTATTACAACAGTAAGCCCGAGGAGTCATGATGAAATTTTTGCTCCCTCTCCCCCTTTGAAGGGGGAGAGGGTTGGGGTGAGGGGGTGCGGTACATAAATAGATAGAGTAACGCTTCTTCACCGTCACCCTGCTTCCTGTTCGGCAGTTAAAAAATCAACCGCCATTGACCCCTCATGCTTAAAAGCGATATTATTACTGCCTACTATGTTATAAATTAGCAGGCACTCAAAATAACCTGTCAAACAGTGTCCGAAAAATCGTTTCACCTTAATATAATAGACAGTTCGTCTATTAATCAAATAAGGAGGCTATAAAATGAGTGAAACAGGCAAAGGCAGCAGATTTCTTAGATTAACAAAAGGAATTAAGGCAAACCTACTTATAATTTTATTACTAATCTTTTTGTTTCCCATGCTATCTATCGCAGGAACAGTGAGTCTTCCTAAGACCGGTCAAACAACCTGCTATGACAATGATGGCATTGAGACAGGCTGTGAAGGCACCGGTCAGGATGGTGAAATCCGGGCGGGAGTAGATTGGCCTGATCCAAGGTTTACGGACAACGGCGATGAGACAATAACCGATAATTTGACAGGACTGATATGGACTAAGAATGCAAAATTAGGTGATTATCAAACGACAGCTGAAACTTTGACATGGCAGGAAGCGCTTGATTATATAGCAGGTATGAATGCCGGTACGAATCCTAATTACGGTTATGTTGACTGGAGACTTCCCAACATACGCGAACTTTTAAGTCTTGGGAATAAAGGCGCGTCAAGTCTGAGAGATTGGCTGAAGGAGCAAGGGTTTGAAAATGTAAAATGGACTTCCTATTGGTCATCTACAACGGTGAGGGATGAATTTGATACAAATGCTGAAATATACGCATGGACATTTAATGTATTAAGTAACTTTTCTTACTCATATTTTACAAAGTCCGGTTCATATGCGAAGTTTTGGCCTGTACGCGGAGGACAAGAGAACCAAGCGGATTCAAATTATCCTGCGAATGTGTGGAAGACCGGCCAGACCTCATGCTGGGATGAAAATGGAGTTGAGATAGGTTGTACCGGAACCGGTCAGGACGGAGAGCATCAGTGGGGAGTGGCTTTACCGGATCCAAGATTTACAAACAATGGAGATGGAACTTTTACGGATAATCTGACAAGTATTACCTGGAAAGTTTCTAATGCGGAGGAGGATTTGACTTGGGAGGAACTGCTAACCGATGATCTTGGATCTGTTTCCGGTATTAAAGCTAACGTATCAGGTGATATTATGGAAGTAAAAAATGACGATAATCATGATGAGATTGAGATTGTTTCTGTATCTACAAGTAATAATAGTACGGAAGCAAGGAGAACGAATTATACAAGTACAGAGAATAGAGACAGCGACTGCGAGGAAGTGGTTATACCGAATCAAGGACAACTCCGTAGTCTTTATCCTTTTTCATCTTCTGATAGGGGAGTATTGGAAGAAGCATGGTCCTGGTTTGGATTAGAGAATAATTATAACGATGACATCCTGCCTACAAGCACATCCTGGTTCGCAGCCGACGTTTATGGTTATGATACTACAAAATACTATTATGGCAGCTCTCTTTTAATCAGAGGAGGTGAAGGGTTTGAAAAGATAAAGACTGATCTTATACCAAAAGGAAGCTCAATCTTCTTTGTTGTGGATGAAGAGGAATGTAAGGGTACACCGGATATTGAAGTTTCTCCAACATCTATTGATTTTGGAATTCATCTTCCCAATAATGGTTCGGAAGATCTTATAGCAGAGGTAGATATTATCATTGAGAATGCGGGAGATGAATCTCTTTTAGTTTCTATAACTCATGAGTCAGATTTTCCTGGTATTTTTGCTTTTTCAGACAATATATCCAAGTGCGAAATAGGAACTATTTTTGAACTATTACCTAAATACGACTGTACTTTAACACCCCAGTTTATTATTCCAAAGAAACTATATGAATCTCCTTATTCGTCTCATACAAATAGAGCCGGTAATTTTACTTATGATATGTCTATTCACATTTCTTCAGACGATCCTGACACTCCGACTGTGACTGTTCCAGTGAAGGCTGGTACCAGTATATTGGGCATGAGACTTAGAACAAATGATAGTAGAGGTAACATTGATGAGATAGGCTTCAGAGGCGTAGATGAATGGTATAATATAATGAATATCTATCCTGATCCGATAACTGCATCTACTGATGAAAGTCTCACTCTTTCCCTCCAAGTTGAAGCATTAGATTATGAAGGCGCAGATGCTGATTGGTGGTTGACAGAATGTAATGAAGATAATGGCGAGTGTACCTATTATGATACAGAGACAGGTAACTGGGAGTCCATAGAAGATTCAACGACGATTCCTACTACATACCAGGGCCCTTTGGTTAGCTTCCCGATAACTGAAGTTCTTACAATTTCCGACTTATCACAAGGTAGACATTGGTTTTATTTTGCGGTAGATGTTACAGGAATGGATGGATTATTGACTGAAGAGGTCTTTTATAATTATGAGGTGGTTGATGTGGAGTAACTGAATTGCTGAGCTCTGAACTCAGTAATAGAGTAAAAAGAGCTCTCTGCCAAAAAACAGTGAAACAACCGAGCCGATAGCCAAAAAAGGGCCAAAAGGTATTTTTGCTTTTCTTCCTTTTCCCTTCAATATCATCAGACTTATTCCATATGCAGAACCGATTACACTGCCTGTGAAGGTAGTTAGGAAAACGGCTTTCCAGCCCAGTATGGCGCCTACCATCGCCATCATCTTAATATCTCCGCCGCCCATTCCTCCTCTGCTTAGTACGGCTATTATAAAAAAAACGCCTCCCCCGGCAATCAACCCTGTAAGGGATGATTTTATACCCATACGTTCAAAAGGAGAAAAGGGGTCCGGTAAAATAAAAGTAGAAGCGATTAAACCAATAACCGCTCCGGGCAGTGTAATGGAATCGGGAATGATTAAAAAATCGAGGTCTATAAATGTAATGACAATGAGGCTGGAAATAAAAGCCATATAAAAGACGCCATGGGGAGTGAGACCGAATTTCTGATAGAGGGCAAGAAAAAAAAGGGCGTTTAAAAGCTCCACAGCAGGATACCTCATGGAAATCCCGGTTCCGCAGTAGTGGCACTTGCCCTTTAACAAGAGATAGCTGACCAGAGGGATATTCTGCCACGGCCTGACTCTTTCGCCGCATGTAGTACATTTGGAGGAAGGCGTGATCACGGAAATCTCACGCGGAAGCCTGTGGATGCAGACATTTAAAAAGGAGCCTGTAATCAGCCCGAATATAAAGATTATTCCTTCATTCAATGTCAGGACTCCAGAGAGCTTACATCTGATGCCTCTTTTTTTATTTCATCGATCTGCCTGTCAAGGTCCTGAATTTCTCTTATAGCCTCTTTGATCGCTTTCTGTTCATACACATCGGTTACCGGTTGTGTGCTGAGATTAACGACTTCCTCACCAAGAGATTTCATGATGACGCCTTTTTTTCTCTCCAGCTTTTCCAAAGCGCCGTAAAGTTTAAAAATCGTTAACTCCACCCTTACTCTGTCTGATAACAATGAAGCATACCACTGGAGTTGTTTTGTACCGTTATCGAAGCTCTCTCTAATTCTGGTCCACATATTGGGAGGCCTCCTGTAATAATTAGATTTATGTATTCTCTTACTCCCTCTCCCCCTTTGAAGGGGGAGAGGGTTGGGGTGAGGGGGATAGCAGTATGGTCATGGATACGTTAACGCTTCTCCGCCTTCACCCCTCACCTTGCTTAATCCTCTCCCCTCAAGGGGAGAGGAGACTTAAAGGGAATTTCTTCAAAATTTATAAACTTATGCCTCAAACCCTGTTTAGCAGTCTCCGGCCTTCAGTCGATTCACCTGAGTAATAACTTAATTGTTATACTCGAACTTCGAGTCAAAAAAGCTTGTTTTATTTTCAATAATTGTAATGCCGTGATCTGAATTTCTTGAGATGTGTAATAAGATTTTAAAAATCGTCTCCGCCTCGTCGGAAGCGTTTATTGCAGACGCTATCTCCTCAGCGGAAAGAGAATTCCCTTTGCTGTTTTTTAAGTGATCGAGAGCGGCGGTTTGAAGTTTTATATATGCAGTAGCCGCTTTTTTACCTGCTTCCACACCCGGCTGGTGGTAAGCGTTTATGTTTACAAGCGACGCATAAAGGCCGACAGTACGTTCGTAAAGCGCAATTAGCACGCCAAGGCTGAAAGCATCTATCTTATCGATTGCAATTGTCATGGATTCTCTGCCGTTTCCGTATAGAGCGCTTCTTGTTCCGAGCATAAAGGCGCTTAAATAATCCCCTGTCGTAATTCCCGGCTCTACTTCCATGGATTCACCTTCTCTGTCTTTGAGCACTTCGATAAAGGTAACAAAGAAGTTATTTACTCCGTCTCTGAGTTGTTGGATGTAGGCGTGCTGGTCGGTTGTGCCTTTGTTGCCGTATACGGATATTCCCTGGTTTACGACTCTTCCGTCACTGTCCAGCTCTTTTCCCAAAGATTCCATTATGAGTTGTTGCAGATATTTAGAAAAAAGGGCAAGACGATCTTTATAGGGAAGAATTACCATATCTTTATCGCCTCTGCCATTTGTCGCATAATACCACATCAGAGCCAGAATTGCCGAAGGGTTCTTTTTAACATCTTTCTCTCGTGTGGCCTCATCGCATAATCTGGCCCCGTTTAAAAGGGAATCGATATCCAGACCCTGAAGCGCGGCAGGCAGCATTCCTACTGCCGAGGTTTCCGATGTCCTTCCTCCTACCCAGTCCCACATTGGAAAGATGGAAATCCACCCCTCACTGTCGGCAATATCATATAGTTTGCTTCCCTTACTGGTCACGGCGACGGCATGTTTCGAGAAATCGAGTCCCTTCTTTTCGTATGCCCTTCTTGCCTCAAGCATACCGTTTCTTGTCTCTACGGTGCCTCCGCTTTTGGATATTACGATACTCAATGTCTCGGAAAGACCATTGCCAATGACATTCAGAATATAATCCATGCCATCGGGGTCTGTATTGTCAAAAAAGTATGGCGTCATCTTGTCGTCTGGCATTCCTGCCGCTGTTGAAGCCAGTTGAGGGCCCAAGGCGGAGCCTCCGATCCCTATGATGAGTATTTTGTTAAAGGATTTGCCTCCTTGAGACAAAATTTTGCCTGTATGAACCTTTGTGGAGAAATCTTTTATCATTTCCACTGTGGAATCAATTTCTTTTGTCAATTCAGCAGTAGGGGCAAGCTTTGCGTTTCTTAACCAATAATGGCCTACCATGCGGTTTTCGTCGGGGTTGGAAATGGCGCCCGATTCAAGGGATTCCATCTCTTTAATGGCCCTCTGAATATTCGGGGCCATCTTGTCAAAAAAATCGTCACTGAAATTCATGCGGCTGATGTCAAGCATCAAACCGATTTCACGATTAACATAATGGTGTTCCTTAAAACGTTTCCATAAACTTATCTTATCCATAAAAATCCTCCTAAAAGATAGGGCAAGGCAACAACTCTTAAGTCTGTTGCCTTATACCTGTTGCCTTAAAATTAAAGGTTCATGAGAGTTTACACTCAGAGCACATCGAGCCCTGCAAAGCACTCTACGAGTTTTCTGATCCCCACTGCTTTATTGAATTTAATAGTCAGTTTTCTGCCCTCTCCGTCACCTGAAGCATCGATCACCATGCCTACGCCGAAGACATTGTGTCTCACTGTCGCTCCTACCGATATGGCGGTCATATTGCTGTTTCTTTTAGAAGAGATATCTTTTATTTTCTCTTTGTTGACTGAGGAGTGCAATTTATTCTCGATTTTTTTGTGCAAGTAACCGGTCTCTTCATAATACTCTGAGCATGAAGGGGATATGAATTTCTCGAAAAGGTCATCAGATATCTCTCCAATAAATCTGGAAATCGTTGTAAATGCGTTATCATAGGAAAATCTTCTTCGTTCCAATGCGTGGCTCAGATAGAGCTTTACCTTTGCTCTGGTCAGGGCGACATAAAAGAGTCTCCTCTCCTCTTCGATCCTCTTTTCTTCGGAACCTTCATTTGGCATGACAATAGGGAAAAGGCCGTCTTCCAGGCCTGTAATAAATACTGTAGGAAACTCCAACCCCTTTGCCGAATGTACGGTCATCAGTGTAACGGCATCGCTCGACTCGTCGCTTCTATCGATGTCAGTTATCAACGAAACCTCTTCAAGAAAAGCGGCCGGACTGTTGTCATCGCGAAGTGCGACAAACTCCTTTATACCATTGAGCAGTTCATCGATATTGTCTATTCTGCTTTTTGACTCAGGAGTATTCTCTTCTTTATAAACATCGATAAGACCGAATTTGTCTATCAGTTTGTCTGTAAGTTCCACAAGCGATATCTCCGAAAGGGTCATGGAAATATCACGAATATCTATATAAAACTTCTTTACCGGATGATGCGCCCTGAGTGTCAGACCATCGATTTCACCGGGATTTTCACAGGCATTCAGTATGGGCAGATTATTTTCTGCAGAATACCTCTCAATTGCTTCAACAGAGGCTTTACCTATTCTCCTTGGAGGAAAGTTTACAATTCTTTTAAAACTCTGCGTATCCCTGGGATTCAGTAAAATTTTAAGGTAGGCAAGTATATCTTTAATCTCTTTTCTTTCGTAAAATTTTAATCCGCCTATGACACGGTATGGCAGTCCACCTGTTCGTAATGCCTCTTCAAGTACTCTGGACTGTGCATTGGTTCTGTAAAGAACGGCAATATGGTTGAGTTTGCAGTTTTTTTCGGTAAGGGACTTGTTAATCAATGAGAGTACATTGGCGGCCTCTTCTCTTTCGTTGGCGCCGACCAGGAGTGTTATTTTCTCACCGGCGTCGTTTTCGGTCCATATGTCCTTATCGCGTCTTAAAAAATTGTTTTTAACGACATCGCCGGCGGCTTTCAAAATGGTCTTTGTGGAACGATAGTTCTGCTCGAGTCTGTATATCTTTGTTTCGGGGTAGTCTCTTTCGAAGTTTAGAATATTCGTAATATCGGCGCCCCTGAAGGAATAGATAGACTGATCGTCATCGCCTATGACAGCCACATTTCTGTGTTCTTTTCCAATGAGATTGATCAGTCTGTACTGACTAAAATTGGTGTCCTGATATTCGTCTACAAGAATATATGAGAATTTTTTCCGATAAAATGAAAGTACTTCAGGAAAATTCTCGAAAAGTCTGACAGGATGCGATATGAGGTCATCGAAGTCCATCGCATTGCTCTGCATTAGTCTTTCCTGATAGATAGTATACAAATGAGAGACATTTTGACTGAAAAGGCCGAGGATATTTTTTTCATATTCAAGGGGAGATATAAGGCGGTTTTTCGCCATGGAAATCTCCCATCTCACTGCGTCGGGTTTAAGTTTTTTTATGGTGGGATCGTCTTCCTGATCCATTATCGATTTAAGGAGAGACTTGGAATCACCGGTGTCGTAGATATTATAATTCCTGTCAAAACCGAGTTTTTGTCCCTCTATTCTTAGGATTCTTGCAAAAATGGAGTGAAAAGTACCGGCCCATATATTTTTAGCCTGAAACCCGATCAGCCCCTCGATTCTGCCGACCATCTCCTTTGCCGCTTTATTTGTGAACGTAAGGGCCAGTATATTCCAGGGTTTTATACCGTTATGAATCATATATGCAATTCTGTATGTAAGAACCCTGGTCTTACCGCTTCCGGCCCCTGACAAAATAAGTGAGGGCCCTTCGAAATTGATAACGGCTTCCCGTTGAGAGTCGTTTAGATCGTTTAAAAGTTCCATGATATCGTCGGCATGTTGTGCGCCTGTCTATGTTACAATAATTCCACTTTTAACGTAAACGATAAACCCGGGAGACAGGTGTTTTGCTTCAGTACTGTCAGACTGTTAATGAATTTACAACCGGATACAGCAGCATACCGGACATTTAATTGACGATTTTCGATTGATGATTGACGATTTAGGGATTGTTGACTATTGATTTCTAATGCTGACTTTTCTTTGCGATAGTGTGTTCTAAGAACTTTTGCTTTATATGGAAGATCGGTAAAAATTGTCGATATAGGTTTCTTGAGGGGCTTAGTAGTTATAAATTGCGCTACATTTTACTTTAGCTGAAAGCTGACCGCTGACAGCTGACGGCTTTTTTTAGGATTTGAGATTGTGACGACATGATCTGCCTGCGCTAAATTATGTGTGGCGATTTTGATAACAGGTTTTGTAAAATTAAGTGTGGATTTTCTATTTTGAATTTGCATAAAGGAATCATTGTACAATAATACAAAACATCAGATACACCCCACTGCTGTAATAGAGAATCGTACAGAGCTGGGAGAAAATGTCGTTATAGGTCCTTATACGGTTATTACCGGTCATGTGAAAATAGGCTCTGACACGGTGATTCAAGAGCGAGTTTCCATTACGGGCAATACCATTATTGGGATGAAAAACATCATACATCCCGGGGCGGTTATCGGTTCATCTCCGCAGGATACGAATCATATGACCAAACAGGGTTCTCTTGTTATTGGCGATAACAATGTGATTCGAGAGTATGTAACCATTAACACCTCCACGGATCAACAGGGGAAAACCTCTATTGGTAATAATAATTACCTCATGGCCTATAGTCATGTAGCTCATGATTGTACAGTCGGCAATCATGTTGTGCTGTCAAATTCCGTTAATCTTGGCGGTTATGTAATGGTTGATGATTATACGGTCTTTGGAGGTGACTCCGGCGCCCATCAGCATGTCCGAATAGGTAAGCTGGTGATGGTGGGAGGATGCTCCAAGTTGGTCCAGGATATTCCCCCTTTTATGATCGTTGACGGTTATCCGGCAAAAATTCGTGGTATAAACATGGTCGGTCTCAACAGAATCGGTCTGTCCGGACAGGATAAGGCAGCCATAAAAAAGGCTTACAAAGTTATTTATCGCTCAGGTCTTTCTTTTAAAAGCGCCGTGGAAAAGCTGGAACAGGACAGGCCCTTACACAACCTGGTCGAGTATCTGATCTGCTTTATTAAAGAAACGGATCGGGGGATTTGCAAAGGGATTTGATATTATGAGAGAGCCTGAATTACCTGGAATGAATAATGATGATTATAAAGGTTTAAACATATGGCATCTATCGGGAAACAGAGAAAATAAAAGGGGCAGAGGAATCGTGATAGGCAGGGGATTTGGCGTGCCTGTCAATATCGAGGATGAGAGATGGGCTTACATGTTTCATGAGCTCGGTTATGCAGTAGCTTATTGTCATTACACAGGGACATGGTTTGAAAACAGAAATAGAGGAGACTTTCTTGAAATGAAAGAGGATGTCATCTCTATTGAATCGGATATTTTAAGAACGATCGATTTCCTTGTGGAAACCCAAGGTATAGAAGACATTACCGTAATCGGTAATTGCTTTGGCGCCAATCCGATTTTGGCGGCAAGCGCCAAACGTAAGGCTGTCAGTAAGATCATCACGATCGGCGGCAGTATATTTACCGATAACAGGGCCATGAACAGACAATATTTGGAAATGGACAGAAATATTGGCAAAAAAAATGCAGACCTGCCTACGGATTATTGTCTGATGTTGGGAAGGATGCACAAAAAAGAGTACGAACATAACTCTTACATTGGCTTTGATTATAGAAGATATAAAGATATGGTGTTGGGAAAAACCACTCTCAATGCCTATCATTATAAAAAAGAACTGGCTGATAAAGACTATCTTGGCATACACTCTTATGATGACAGGCTCATCTCTTACAAACGTACAGAGGCTTTTGGGAATACCTTATCGGAGTTTAAAAGAGAAAATAATTCCCGTACCTTAACGGAGTTGTGGATGATTCATCCGAAAGATTATGGCTGTGACTCGATAGGTCACAGAGGTATTGAGAAAGTTCCCGGATTTCACGAAAGAGTATTTCGTTTTTTAGATAATAATGAAGATACTGATATTATAAACAGTATGGTGTTACGTCTTTTTGAGCAATATACCAATCAAAAAGACTTTATAAACAGAAGCGAGTATATCGATAATAGATCAATGGTATGATGAGTCATATAATCGCATGTCATGAGTGCGATATGCTGCACAAGGTAAAGCATATAGAACGTGGCGCGGCCAGATGTTTGAGATGCAGTGCTGTATTATATGAAAGTAAGAAAAATTCAATTAACAGAGCTTCTGCTTTAACATTGACAGCGTTGATTTTATTTATTCCGGCAAATTTATTCCCCTTTTTATCATTGACGATCGAAGGTCAGGAGAATAGAACCACTTTACTGACAGGAATAAAAGCGCTTTATTTGCAAGGGATGCCTGAACTTGCTTTTCTGGTATTTCTGACTGTTATAGCAGTTCCTTTATTTCAAATAACAGGTTTATTATATATATTTACAGCATTACGTTTTAAAGTGTTGCCGTCTTTTCCTGTTCTCTTTAGATATATTCTCTGCACTCGTACATGGGGTATGATGGAAATTTTTTTTCTTGGAATTCTTGTATCTGTCGTTAAACTGGCCGGAATGGCGAAGATAATACCCGGGCCTGCCCTCTACTCCTTTTTTCTCTTAATTTTCGCTGTTACAGCGGCTTTTGCTTCCATAGACGACAGGAGCGTGTGGGAGCGCTTCGATTTGAAATGAAATCATTGTTACCTATAACCGCATCGGATGCCTCAATGGTAAGTTGCCATAGTTGCAGTCTGTTATTTCTTAACAAGGGAATTCATCGTCTCAATATGGCAAACATGAAATGTCATCGATGCGGCGCCATATTACACGAAAGGAAACAGAACAGCCTGAACAGAACTGTGGCTCTGCTTGTTGCCGCATTTATATTTTACATCCCTGCCAATGTTTTACCGGTTATGACTGTCACATCCTTTGGAAGAGAGCAGGCCGACACCATCATGAGCGGTGTTATTCACCTTGTGGTTACAGGCATGTGGCCGCCGGCCATTGTTGTTTTCATCGCCAGCATAATAGTACCTGTGATGAAGCTTTTAATACTGACCTTTCTTGTGATCTCAGTAAAAAAGAAATCCAATTGGAGACCTCTTGAGCGTACATATCTTTATCGAATGACAGAGATTTCCGGGAGGTGGTCCATGATAGATATTTTTGTAATCACAATACTTATTGCGCTGGTGGATATGGGATCGATGGCGACTGTGGAGGCTGAATCGGGCGCTCTGTTTTTTGCCGCCGTTGTTATTATAACAATGTTTGCCGCTATGAGTTTCGATCCGAGGTTGATATGGGATGGAGCAGGTAAAAATGCCGAACCCCGGGGTATAATAGAAGAGAATCTTTACCCATTGGAAAAAGAGTAACAATGACCGAGAACGAGATTAAAGAAAACTCCGACAAAGTAACCGATAATATTCCGGAACCGGTTATCATAAAGAGAAAGGGGATTTCCATTGTATGGGCCGTACCGGTTATTGCTCTTCTTATCGCTTTGTGGTTGGTTTATAAGGCTCTTTCCGGTATCGGTCCGGAGATTTCAATTACTTTCCCTTCTGCCGAAGGATTGGAGGCAGGAAAGACAAAGATTAAATATAAAGATGTGGAAATCGGAAGGGTAGAAGATGTCCGTTTGAGCGATGATTTGAAGAGTGTCGTTGTTACAGCCTGTTTGTCAAAGGATTCCGACAAGTTATTACGAGAAGGCACAAGGTTTTGGGTCGTTCGACCAAGAATAAAAGCTACCGGAATAACCGGCCTGGGAACACTTCTGTCAGGTGTATATATTGGTATAGATCCGGGGAAGGGTGATGTCTTTACGGACCGATTTATCGCCCTTGAAACACCGCCTGTTGTTATGAGCGATTCTCCGGGAAGGTATTTTATCTTGCACTCCGACACGTTGGGTTCCCTGGACAGAGGCTCTCCTGTATATTACAGACAGATGAAAGCAGGCGAGGTGCTGGGATTCAATTTGAATCCCGATAACAGTGGCGTTAGTATTAAGATATTCGTATATGACCCGTATTATAAGTTTGTATGGAAAAATACAAAGTTCTGGAATGACAGCGGTATCGATTTAACTGTCGACGCAAACGGTTTCAGAGTAAGTACGGAGTCTTTTGTGAGTTTCGTTATCGGCGGCATCGCCTTTGATACGCCGGTAAACCTGGAATCGGGAATTCCCGTGAACAATGGCGCCGAATTTCTTCTCTACAAGAATCGCGAAAGCGCACACGATAAGGTTTATACAGATAAGGAGTATTATATTCTATATTTCGACGAATCCATACGGGGGTTGACTGTAGGCGCCCCTGTTGAATTCAGAGGTATTCGCCTTGGCCAGGTGAAAGATATTAAACTAATGTTTAACAGAGAGGATATGAAAGTTAAAATACCTGTTTTAATAGAAATCGAGCATGACAGGGTAAGCGTACCCGGTAAAGAGGTCGGTGACAGATTAAGTAATATGGAAATGTTTGTAAGCAGGGGACTCAGAGCTCAGTTAAAACTGGGCAATATTATAAGCGGCCAGCTTTTTGTAGATCTCGATTTTCATCCTCAGTCGCCTCGTGCAAAGATAAACTACGATAGCAAATATCCTGAATTGCCTACAATTCACAAGTCAATGGAGATAATAAACAGGAGTCTTCTAAAGGTCGTTAATAAATTACAGCAAATGCCTCTTGACGAGATTGTCGACAATTTCAGAAAAACTTTAAGCGGCGCAGAGCAACTTATGAACTCTGAAGACCTCCGTACTGCCATTACATCTTTTAATGAGGCTGCGCACCATATCGGCGAGTTCTCGGAATCTCTTAACAGCGATTTTTATCCGAGACTCAGCAATGCCGTAACCGATATAAACACCTTTACCGGCAGTCTGAACGCAAGTTCTCTTCCTAAAATCGAGGCCGCTGTATCGGAAGCGCATAAAACTCTTGAAGAGTTCGGGAAGATTGTAAGCAGAGATTCCCCTTTATATAATGAATTACATAAAACATTAGCGGAATTATCCGATGCCGCCCGTTCTGTCAGGATTTTAACGGACTATCTTGAAAGGCACCCCGATGCTTTAATTCACGGTAAACAAAAGAGGTGAATATGAGATTTTCATTTATATTTATATTATTTATAACTGCAATTTTAATGACAGGATGTATTGGTCCCTCTCCTGATGCAGATTTTTACACTCTGAATTCGCTCACATCCGTTCCCGATGGTAATATAAGAGATCCCTTGAGAGACGATCTCTCTGTTGGTTTGAAACTCTCCGATTTACCGAAGATGATAGATCGACCGAATATTGTAACAAGGGTTTCTGACAATAAGGTCGAAGTTTCTGAATTCCACAGATGGGCCGGCTCGCTCGATGAAGACTTTATGCGTGTGTTGACTGAAAATTTATCGCTTTTGCTAAATTCGACGAGAGTTT
This sequence comes from Candidatus Magnetocorallium paracelense, assembly GCA_029001845.1. Lineage (GTDB taxonomy): Bacteria > Nitrospirota > Thermodesulfovibrionia > Thermodesulfovibrionales > Magnetobacteriaceae > Magnetocorallium > Magnetocorallium paracelense. The sequence goes on from JAREWP010000022.1 coordinate 22,196, forward strand.
TTTCTTATCCCTGGCAAGAGTATGTCAGGCCCGAATACAGAGTTTACATAAAAATCATTCAAATAGACGGTATGGCAGGTAAAGAGGCGACCATTAAGGTCAAATGGACAATTACAGATAAAGAGGGAATGAAACCTGCGGTAATAAAGAAATTCATCGGAAACGAACCGTTGTTGGACAGTTCCTATGAAACATTTGTCTCTGCTTTAAGTAAATTGAGTGCTGACTTGAGTTATGAGATTGGCGAGGAAATTTTGAGATTGCAGTGAGTTGTTAATTTTTCAATAGTGGTCATGTCTAAGGTTTGACTTTCTATATAACCGATATTTGGGGAGACTCCGATGGAATGTACGCTGATGTTTATGCTGTCATAGCGGGAAATTATTTATCGGATAGTAAATTGATTGAGTTGTCTCTTTTGCCGGCGCTGTTTTCATCTGTTTAAAAGAGGGATTTTTCGTGAATCTCCGAAATCTGGTCGTTTAATGTCCAGTAGTCGTAGATATAACCGATTCCAAGAAGTCCGCCTGTTATAAGATAGAGTAAGCCTGTAAACCATTTCCTTAAGTAGAATCTGTGAATACCGAAAAGACCGAGAAAAGTCAGCAATATCCATGCGATTGTATAGCTGATCTCGCCTTCAACATATTTCATATCTGCTTTCCTGTCCATAGAAGGGATGAGAAATAAATCGATAATCCACCCGATAAAGAACAATCCCAATGTGAAAAAATAGATGGTCCCCGTTATGGGCTTGCCAAAATAAAAACGATGGGCTCCTGTAAATCCAAACAACCATAAGATATAACCAATAAGCTTACTGTGAGTATTTCCGTTCATTGATGTATATGATAACATAATTACTACTGTTATTGAATTTTTTTACATTAATGTGTTACAGTTTTTTTCCAACCTGAAACCGAAAATTTCATTCCTGAAAACGAAATATCTCTATAGGTCATTAGAATAATGAAACAGCAGAATTTTTCTATTATTCAATCCCTGACAATTAACCAATCTTCGGAGGCTTTGTGAATATACACACTGATCCATATGCGGCATGAAATTACACTACCTTATCTCTTTTGGGATCTGCTGATTACGTTGAGCGTCACTTTAGTGGCGCTCTTCATACCTCTTGAGCTTGTTCTTGGATTTTATAATCACCCTGCCTTTGTGATTGGAGATTATGCGATCACATTGATTTTTTTTATAGATGTATTCATCAACTTTCGTCGTCCCGTTACCATTGGACGAGAGATCATTACAGATCGTCAGTTACTCTCAAGACATTATCTCAGAGATTGGTTTATAATTGATCTTCTTGCCGCTTTTCCATTTGCTCCGGTTTTCGGATTCACTTTTTTACTACTATTCAGACTTTTCAAGTTTGCACGTGTCGTGTATCTGATGCGTCGGTGGCGTCAGTTGCAGATGCATAAAACAGCTTTAATCCGTTTAACGACTTTCTCCTTTTGGCTGACCCTTACTGCTCACTGGCTGGCTTGCGGATGGTTAGCTTTGCGCAGTATACCTCAAGACACTTCTGAATATACGGCTTATCTTGGCGCTCTGTATTGGTGTGTTACTACTTTAACGACAGTGGGCTATGGAGATGTCACACCTTCTACAGAAGGAGAGATGATGTATGCCATGCTTGTAATGATACTTGGTGTAGGAGTTTATGGTTATGTTATAGGTAATGTGGCGAATGTGCTGACAAATATGGATTTGGCGAAAGCCCGTTATCTGGCCAAGATGGAGAGCATTTCTACCTTTTTAAACTATCGTAACGTACCTGTTGCTTTACAAAAACGAATTTACGACTACTACGCCTATTTGTGGGAAAAGAGGCTTGGATATGACGAAACTGCCGTAATGTCCGAACTGCCTGTAAGTTTACGTTCCGAGCTCTCGCTTGTACTTAATCGAGACTTTATCAGAAAGGTTCCCTTTTTTCAAGAGGCGAGTCAGGAATTCATTTGCGATATTGCTCTTGAATTGAAACCTGTTATTATTATCCCGGGAGATTACGTTTTCAAGGCAGGAGAGATAGGCCGGCGTATGTATTTTATCGGTCATGGCATGGTTGAAGTGATTTCGTCAGAAAGCGGGACAATTATACGCACCCTTTCAGAGGGAGACTTCTTCGGTGAGATTGCGTTGATGAAAAGTCAGCCTCGCACGGCAAGCGTACGGGCAATAGACTACTGTGATCTCTATGCTCTTGATAAAGATACATTTGATCGTGTTCTAAGCAATCATCCCGATTTTGCCAGGTATATTCAGGATATGGCGGTTAAACGTCGGTAGTGTGCGGGCTGGAGGGCATAAACATTGACAACACTAATTTTAGCAGAGCCTCTGTAACTGTTCACAGAGGTCCGAGATAGGAGGTCAGCTTAAGAGAAGAGAGTGTTTTGCTGCCTATTTAACAGGGCATAAATTGCAATGCCCCCCATAAGATGATTGGCGGATCTCTTCTACAACCATTTGCAAAAACAGACCTCAGATCCCTGAACCCTGTGAATGCTTTCGAGCCTCTTAATTCATCCTGTCATAGACAGCTTCCATGAAGCCCAGAGTTCTTACGATTCTCTCTGTTTCTTCGTTTTTTATGCGCTTGCCTGAAAGACATTCAAGCACCAAATAACCGCCCATCTCGCATTGTCTGATGAAAAATGTGGTTTTATCCCATTGGGGGAAAGAATCGATCTGTTCTCTCAGTTTTCCATAGGGTTTGTCGTTTATAATCGTGGCGGTGTCTTTATAAGGCTCGATGATAGTAACATTGTTATCAAAATCTACAATAACGGGGCCGCTGTACATTGTTATAATGTGATCGTCATTCGATCCTGCAGTCCACAGGGTCCAATTATACCGGCTATCGCCCTTGTATTTCGAAATAACATGATTGCACAGTTTATATATTTCGGCTAAAGCTCTCATATTTCAAAAGTGTTGCCGGAGATTGGCGTCCGGCAAAAAAACACCTTTCATCTATAGTATAATATATAACACGTCTTATCTGAAACAAATTTTTCAATGGTAGATTTCATATTTACGAAAACATCCGTCATATAAAGAGGTATCTATATTGTTAATAGGTAGAAAGATTACATACGGATTTATGAGTATTGCCGTGTTGGTGGGTCTTCTCGGTGCTTTTATAATTATTCGTGATATTAAAATGACCTATCATATAAAGAAAATAGAACAGCACAATTTAAATGAACTGGAAGGCCTGGAGGCTATCTCATATTACCTGCAAAGACTTAAATCGAATATAAGAGAGTTTTTCCTTGCTTTAAACGAAAATGATTCCAGAGATATTGTTCATGCAAAAGAGGTTATTGAAATCAGTGTGGATGAAATCAGCAGATATCTAAAGGTGTGGGAAAAAGGAATAGAGCATGGTATTGACCTTGCGGTGAAAGATGAAAGAGCAGAAGTTTATCTCTATAAAGACCTTTCTTCAAAACTGGAGATATTTTTAACCCAGACGAATAATCTTTTAACTCTTGCTAAAGAACAGGGTCATATGGAAGCATTTTTGTTTTTTGAAGAAAAAGCCGAGCCTCTTTCAAGGGAGATTCAAAAAAGCTTGGCCCGCTTAAAAGTGGAAACAAAGATAGAGATTAAAGAGGAGATAAGCGCTGTTGTTGCACAAGGCAGTCAGGACATTATAATCAGTATTATTGTCATGATAATAGCTTTTTTTTCATCCATCGTTATGGGGCGAATTTTGTCAGGACATATCTCCGGTTCTATAGAGAAACTAAAGTCAGCTACGAATGAAATAGGCAAAGGCAGGTTCGGTATTAAGTTGAATATGCATACCCGCGACGAAATAGGTGCGTTGGCGTTAAATATCAGCAAAATGGCCGGCGATTTAAAGGAATCCACTATATCCAGAGATTATTTGGATAGTATCCTAAAAAATATGCTCGATTTGCTGCTTGTGCTTAATCCTGATATGACGATTAAAACAGTTAACCGTAATTTGTGCCTTGTTTTGGAATATGACGAAAATAATCTGACAGGCCGGCCCGTGGAGACAATTATTGATATAACCGGCTTCAAAGAGAAGTGGTTAGAGGAATTAATAAATTACGGTTTCCTGGCGAATATTGAAAAGAACTTTATCTCTAAAAGCGGAGAGCACATACCTGTGTCAATTTCGCTCTCCGTAACAAACGATGTAAGGGGAGAAATTGAAGGAATTATCTGTATAGCAAAGGATATGAGAGAACAGAAGGCCCATGAGGAGGCACTGAGAAGATATGAAAGGATCGTCTCTTCTTCAAAGGATCATATGTCGCTTATAGATAAAAATTATAACTATATGGCCGTAAACGACTCCTATCTTATTGCCCACGAGAAAAGACGTGAAGATATTGTGGGACAGAGTGTCGAATATCTTTTAGGTTCTCACTTTTTTGAACAATTGGTAAAAGACAAACTGGATAGGTGCCTGAAAGGCGAAACCGTCAATTATCAGTCATGGATCGATTTCAAAGCCGCAGGAAGCAGATATATGGATATTTACTACTATCCTTATCATAGTGATAATCATTCGATTAACGGCGTTGTCGTCGTTTCAAGGGATATTACAGATCACAAAAAAGCAGAAGATCAATTAAAGAGAAAACAATATCATCTGGAAAAATCTCAGGAAATAGGGCGTATCGGAACGTGGGAACTTGACATCGTGGAAAACAGATTGGTGTGGACAGATGAGGTATACAGGATTTTCGGAGTAGACTTACACCGCGAGCTGAAGTATGAAGATTTCCTGGAGTGTGTCCATCCTGATGACAGGGAATATGTCGATAATCAGTTGCGCAGGGCCTTACATAATGAATCCTACGACACCTACGACATCGAACATCGTATATTGGTTAATAGCGATGCAAAGTGGATTAGAGAAAAAGCTGAATTCATATACGATGCAAAAGGCAAACTTTTACAAGCGATCGGAATAGCACAGGATATTACGGAGCGTAAGACCCTTGTTGAGGAACTTACGAGGAGAGAGACAGAAATGAGGGTGATTGCCGACAATGTACCGGCTTTGTTCGCCTATCTTGACTCAAAGGGATGTTATCGTTTTGTCAATAAAAAATATGAAGAGTGGTTCGGCCTTGTAAAAAGCAATATCCTGGGCAGGCATTTTAGAGATATCCTGGGAGAAAAGGCGTACGATAAGGTAAAAGACAGAGTCGGTGAAGCTTTGTCAGGAAGCCATGTGCATTTTGAAGATATCTTGGCTTATGAACACAGCGGCGTCAGGTGGGTGTCTGCCGATTATGTCCCTGAATTTGATGCTCAAAATAATGTAACCGGTTTTTTTGCCCTTATTAATGATATAACCGAACGTAAACAGACAGAAGAGAATCTTAGAGAGAGTGAAGAGCGTTTTCGCAAAATTTTTGAAGAGGGGCCTGTCGGAATGTGCCTGACAGGACGAGATTACAGATTTATAAAAGTTAACAACATGTTATGTGAAATGACCGGATACAGCGAAGAGGAGCTGTTAAAATTATCTTTTCAGGAAATTACACATCCTGAAGATCTTGAAAAAGAGTTGCCATTTGTCGATAAATTGAATAAAGGAATCGTACCTCATATAAAATTACAGAAACGATATATCAGAAAAAGCGGAGAGATTTTATGGGTAAACCTGACTGCAGCCATTGTTCGTAACATAGAGGGCGATCTGTTATACTATCTTGCAATGATAGAGGATATAAGCGTACGAAAAAAGGCGGAGGAGAAAATAGATGTTTTGGCGAAATTCCCGGATCAAAATCCCAACCCCATTCTTCGAGTTTCAAAGGATTTGACGATTCTATATGCAAACAGATCAAGTTTTTCCCTCCTCCTGAAAATGTACAGCAACTCGGAAATGTACCATATACATAAAAAGCTGCCGGATTCATGGAAAGAGATTGTAGACGAGGTATTACTATCCGGGTATAGCAGGGAGAATGAAGTCTTAATAGAAGATCAGATATATAGTTTTGCCATTGTTCCGGTGTCCGAAATCGAATGTGTTTATTTGTATGGTCAGAACATCACAGAACGCAGAAAGGCTGAGGAACTTATTAAAGCGTCGCTGGCGGAAAAGGAACTTTTGCTAAAGGAGATTCATCACCGTGTGAAAAACAACATGCAGGTAATTTTAAGCCTTATCGGACTTCAGGCAAATCTCTCAAAAGACAGAAAGCTCACACAGGTTTTTATGGAGATACAGCAGAGGGTGAGATCGATGTCCCTTGTTCATGAAAAACTTTATAAAACTGAGGGGTTGGCAAAAATAGATTTCTATGATTATGTTGTCAGTCTTACCAACGATTTATTCGTAGCTTTCGGTATCGTTAAAGAGAGAATCGAATTGAATGTGGATATCAGTAACATTTTCCTTGATATTGACACTGCCATTCCATGCGGTCTCATTATAAACGAGCTTGTAACAAACGCTTTAAAATATGCTTTCCCCGATAACAATAAGGGAAAACTGAATATTTCGATTACAAAGCATTCGCCCGATTTATATAAACTGGTTATTTACGATAATGGTGTCGGGCTCTCCGATGAAATCGATTTCGACAAAATAAAATCCCTTGGATTAGTGGCAGTCAAAGCGCTTGCCAGACAACTATACGGAGATTTGACTGTTAACAGAGCAAAGGGAACGGAGTTTGTGTTACTATTTAGAGTTAAAAACGACTGATGCTGTGTGAACTTTGACAGTATTAACAAAATCGTTTCAGGTTGTTTATGGCTAAAATACTGATAGTAGAAGACGAAGGTATTACCGGGGTTTATATAAAAAGCACCATTGAAGAACTTGGATACGTGGTTACTTCAGTCGAACTGTCCGGTGAAGAAGCGATTGAAAGCATTAACAGAGAGAAGCCCGATCTGATTCTGATGGATATCATATTGAAAGGCGAAATGGACGGAATAATGACTGCAGAAGCGGTGCAGGCCAAATTTGATATCCCTGTTATATATTTGACTGCCCACTCAGATAAAATGATGCTGGAAAGGGCGAAGATTACCGAACCTTTCGGCTATGTTATAAAACCTTTTGACAGCAGAGAGTTATTCTCCTGTATTGAAATGGCGCTCTATAAACATGAAATGGAAAGAAAAGTCAAAGAGCTTGCCCATTATGACGGGCTTACGGGATTGGTAAACAGATATCTGTTTTTGTCTCTCCTTGATATTCAGATGTCCCAGTCAAGGAGGGATAACAACGTATTTGCTTTATTGTATCTAGATCTGGATGATTTTAAATATATTAACGATACCCATGGACACGATGTCGGTGATTTGTTGCTTAAAGAGGCTGCAACAAGAGTGTCCGCCTGTGTGAGGGACTCCGATACCGTTTCAAGACTGGGGGGAGACGAGTTTACAATTATCGCAAGAAATATTTCCACTCCCAATGACGCCGTTTCAATAGCCAAAAAAGTAATATTTTCCATAGGAAAGTCTTTTCGAATTAATAAGATTAACTGTTCCATAGGAATCAGTATCGGTATCGCTTTATTTCCAAGTGACGCTCGTGATAAAGACTCTCTATTAAAAAAGGCCGATGACGCCATGTATATGGCAAAGAATCGCGGGAAAAATAATTTCAGTTTTTACGGCAGAGATGATCAGGCGTCTGTAAGGCTTGAAGATATAATATCTTTAGTCCTGTCGTTTGTCTTGAATCATAAAGGGCAATGGAATCATTCCGATTGGCTTGAATTAATCATGACCATTAAAAGAGAGGGATTCGATATTCGAAAAGAGGAAGAGAATTACGTCGGCTTTTTGGCGGAAGCTGTAAAAGATTTATATAATATTCACTTAACAAACGACAGGTGTAACTATATTTTGAATACAGTATGTAATGCAGGGGTGAAGTTTATCGAAGAACGTCACGGCGTATGGCATCATTCCGAGTGGGAGGCTTATTTAAAGGCTATTGAAAAGGAAAGTATTCTCATAGGAGAAGATACCTGGCATATACTCAGCAATATTTTGGAGGGGATTAAGTCCCTATATATATCGTATAAGTAAGAGTGACAAAATTTAATGCTAAGGAATTTCAAAGAAATTTCTTTTTAAGTCTCCTCTCCCCCTTCAAAGGGGGAGAGGGAGCAAAAAATGTAGCCGCAGGCTTTAGCCTGCGTAAAACCTTTGGTTAGCCAAACAAAGGCGCAGGCTGAACCCTATGGTTACAGGTTACATTTATGATGTCCGCCGGAGATTGTTAACCGACAACTTCCTTAAAAAATCACTTATATTATTAATGCTTTCGATTAATCTGTTTCCCGGTACGGGGCGGCTAAAGAGAAATCCCTGAGCTTCATCGCACTGGAGAGTGCGAATGAAATCAAGCTGTTCCATCGTTTCGACACCTTCTGCGACTACCTTTAATCCCATGCCGTGAGCGATTGTCGTAATGGCTCTGACGACAGTCGTGTCACAGGAATCGACAGGAATATTCTCAATAAAAGTACGATCGATTTTTAGTCGTTGAACAGGAAGATGTTTTAAGAGACTTAATGATGAAAGTCCTGCGCCAAAATCATCTATTGAAAGCAGTGTCCCCATTTCATGGAGTTCTTTAATGGTCAACGCTGTTTCGCTCATGTTTTCCATGCAAATGTTTTCAGTAATTTCAAGATCCAGATATTCCGGTTTTAAATTTGATTCGAATAATATCTGAGCGATCATCTCAAAAAGATTCTTTTGCCGTATAAACTGACAAATAGAGAGATTTACTGACATTCTGACAGAGGGGAAACCTGTACTGTGCAATTCCTTAATTTGCTCGCATGCTTCCTTAAGAGCCCACTCTCCGATAGAGATAATAAGACCGGAATTCTCTGCAACAGGAATCATATCGGACAGTTGAACCATTCCGTACTCAGGATGCTCCCACCTGAGCAGGGCTTCAACACCGGCGATTGAAAGCGTTTTGATGTCCACGATAGGATGATAATGGAGCGTAAAGGCCTTTTTCTCCACTGCAAGGCGCATCTCGTTTTCAAATGAAAGGCGCCTCATGATGACTTCCCCCATATCGGCGGAGTAGAAGCGATAATCGCTTCCGGCGCACTCTTTCGCCTGACTCATTGCCGTATCGGAGTTTTTAAACAATGTTTTGTCGTCATCTCCGTCATTGGGATATATGGAGATCCCTATACTCACTCCGATAGAGTAGTCCTTTTCATTTAAGTTGAAAGGAGCAGATATGGCGGTAATAATCTTTTGCGCCACAAAGGCGGCGTCAACTTCTCTCTCTATCTTTGTAAGAATGACCATAAATTCGTCTCCGCTCAGCCGTGAGAGAGTATCCGAGGAACGGAGACATTCTTTGATTCTCTTTGTTACTTCACTTAGAACGATATCGCCATAATCGTGGCCAAGATTGTCATTAATATATTTAAAGTGATCGAGATCGAGAAAAAGGAGTCCTAACTTGTAATTGTCCCTTTTTGCAAGGGATATGTTATTGCTCAAGCGATCGAAAAAAAGTTTTCTCCCTGGCAAACCTGTTAATGCATCGAAATTCACAAGGTACTCCAAACGCTGCTCTATCATTTTACGTTCGATAATACCGGCTATCGTCGTGGCGATGGATCGTAAATAATTCTCTTCATCTTTATCTCTTTTGTGACCCTCTCTGACATACATATTAATTACACCAAGCAGCCCTCGATTCGAAGCGATGGGCACGCAATAGTGTCCATGAGGATCGATATTCTTATATTTTATCTCGTGATCCTCACTAAGGCAGTCAGAGAAGACGATCTTACCTTCAGAGGCCGCTTTGCCACAGAGACAAACGCCTATAGGTACTTTTGAACAGGTAGTCAACTGCTCTTTCTTAAGATTGCGATGGGCCTTCATAACCAGGGTGTCTGAATCGTCTTCCTTTAAAAAAATGCACCCCTTCGATTGGAAGCTGAGCCATGATACGGAGAGAAGCAAATCGAGTATCCTCTCTAACAGCTTTTCCAGCCCCATGGATTTCAGAGATACCTGTAGTACGGAGTTTACTACCTGTTGAATATCATAGTTTCGTTTTGATTTTTCTTCCACTCTGTGTTTATACAGGGCCATTTCGATATTACTGTACAGCTCTTTCTTTTCAAAGGGCTTTATTATATAACCAAAGGACTCTGTTAATTTCGCCCTGTCCAAAATATCTTTATTTGAGTGCGCCGTAAGATAAATAACAGGTATATTGTATGTCGAGCGAATATGTCCAGCCGCTTCGATGCCGTCCATCTCGCCCTGTAACTTCACATCCATGAGCACCAGATCGGGGGTTTCCTGTTCAACCTTTTGTAAGGCCTCTTCCGCTGAAAACTCAATGGATATTACTTCATAGCCAAGCTCTTCAAGAGTGCTTTCTATATATGAGCCGGTTATGCCCTCATCTTCAACTATTAAAATTCTCGCTTTTTTCATGACTGCTGTATATCTGAGCCCTGATATAGTGGTTATTGTACAGTAAGTAAGCGTTCAAGTCAATTCACCAGGTATTTCTAGAATGTTATTCTGAACTCGGTGCCGTTGTTATTTCTATTTAAATCCAGAGTGCCTCTTATCTGTCTCACCAATGTCTCCACCAGGTGGAGCCCCAAAGAACTGTTTTTTGTAAAATCAATATTGTCGGGAATACCGATGCCATTGTCAGAAAGGAGGATTACTGTTTTATTATCGTCTGTGGTGCAGACGTTTATCGTTATTTCTCCCCTTCTTTCTCCGGGAAAGGCGTATTTCAGGGAGTTCGAAAGTACTTCATTGGTAATCAATCCACATGGAATGGCTGTGTCGACAGCTACCTGTATATCCTCTATTTCAAGCTTAAGCACGATTTTTTCAGCCATTAAGGAGTACGATTTAAAGAGATCGCAGGCAAGGGTGGATATATAGTCTTTAAAGTTAATCCTCGACAGGTCGCTTGTGGAGTATAATTTTTCATGAACCAGAGCCATTGATTTAATGCGGTTTTGACTCTCCTTAAAAATTTCCGTATATTTCGTGTTATCAATAAACCTTGATTGCAGCCCCAGCAATCCCGATATTACCTGCATATTGTTCTTAACTCTGTGATGTATCTCTTTCAAAAGCACCTCCTTTTCCCTGAGAGATGCGTTTATCTGTTCCTCGGCCTGTTTTTTCTCGGTTATATCTCTCGATATAAGCATAAATCCCAATAATTTATTGTTCTCCTTTATACCATACACCTGAGACTGAACAAATCTTGAGACGCCGTTTTCCTTCTGTTCGACTGTATATTCATATGTCCCCTCTCTCTCAACGATTTCCATTGCCATTTGAAATCGCTCGTTGCTGACATTCTCCTTTGTATGAATCTCCATAACTGTTTTACCGATTACCTCTTCGACTTTATATCCGAATATTTGTTCGGCAACAGGATTGTAATACTTAATTTTAAGATCAAGGTCGGTTGCCGCAATGGAGATGTCTGTCGTAGAGCTTAGAATACTGTTCAGATAGGCTGACTTCTCTCTCAGCACCTCTTCTATTCTTTTACGTTCGGATACTTCAAGAGACAATAAGTCGTTGGATTCCTTTAATTCACAGGTTCGCTCTTCAACTCTGCTTTCCAGCTCCTCATTCGCCCTTTTAAGTTCTTCTCTGGACTCGATAATTTCGTGCTTCATATGCTCATACTGCTCCTTAAGCATATAGAATTCGTCGCCTCTTTTCAGCGTAAGAGGTTCTATATCCATATTTCGGCAAAAGAGAGAGATGCTTTGAGTAAGGAGCTTTGTATTTCTTGTTATCCAGAAAATGATAATCATGAATATAATGATTATAACGATTGCCGTAACAGCCCTTTGGATACGTTCTGTAAAGAGAATCGATTTTGTCATCGTGTCAAACTGTTCCATAGAAATAAAAGAAGTAAATTGAAGCAAAAGGTCGGAAGCTCCGTAGTCAAAAAAAGACTTTCCCGTAACCAGGTATTCTTCCTTTATCACAGCCAGTTCCAATCCAAAAGGCAGAAGTTCCGGCTCCGAGCTGGCGACTATTTTGTTATCCTCACCTGTCAACAGAGCGACTATATTGCCATAGGCAGTCTCTTCCTCTTGAAAGGCGCTGAAAAAATAGTTGTCAAGAGGTGAAAGAATCATAAATATTCCCTGTGATGTCCCCTTATACAGGTCGATCGATTTTGCCGTTATGAGAAAGGGAAGACCTTCAATCTCTGTCATAAAACTTTGGTTATGACTTAAATGACGCAAAAGCCATGATGGTTTCAGTAATGTAGAAGGCATGGGAACAGGCCAGTCCTGAAACAACTCTCTCACCGTACCGTTGTCGTCCAACAGCATGGCGTAACGGATATGTACAAAAGATCGCAGGACGTCTTTACCGGGGAACCATGGAGGCGTTGAATGGTAGATTTTTATATCGGGCGATTTATTATCTGTGAGATGTAAACTTTCAATATAATCGGCAAAATTTTTTTGTGAAATTATAATTTTAGATGCATAATCATAATTCTGTATCAACCGATCGAATTGAATACGGTTCGACTCAGCCTGTTTATTAAGAATATCGTTTAACTGGTTATGAAAGATGGTCTCAAGTTTTTTGTGTTGAAAGTAATCGAGAATCGTCCAGACAACGATTCCCGTTAAAATCGTAATAAACAGCATTTTGATGTTTAACGGTATATGTTTTAAAAAAGTAGTCATCAGGTAAATCTCTTACTCAGGTGCTCCGATCAACTCATTTTTTTTAAACTTCCATCCTGCATTTCTAATATGGGATGCAGGTATAATACCGTGCTTATAGTCAATGTCTTGGACTGCATCCATGAGGTTATCGACCAGCGTTTGTGCGGTCTGATTTTGCAGCTCCTTTCTCTCCCATGTTGTGAGGTTGTATACTCTGTAAAAAGGATATTGTCCGGAGATCAGATGCTCGGGATTGTCGGGACTGAAGCCGTTTATTTTTAAAAATTTTACAGAATCGGTTTTTTGATACCTCTCTATATTCCACAGTACTTCAAAGCCAATAGAATCTTTTATGGAAGACACCTTTGACAGCATATCGGGTATTGTACCGACCTCAAGCATTCTGGAACTGTATAGCGTACTGTTATCCAATATCAGTCGCCAATGCCCGGGGCGGGCCTTGCAATGGAGCCTTCCAATGGTCCTGATAATCCTGTCCGGACCTTTTTCACCGGCAGGCGTTTTCAGCTCCGACCATGTATATATTTTCCCCTGAAAAATCGACCTTGCTTCATCGATACTCAAATTGTCTACAGGGTTCTTTGCATTTACCAAAATACCAAGACTTGCGATACCAATCGTATGAAACTTTACGCCGGGAAAGCGGTCCTCTTTACCGGGTGGGCAGCAAAAACCGGCAATATCCACACTTTTTCTGCTAATCATTCCTGCAGAAATACCACACGTACCTTCTCTTACTGCAATATCCATATTTTTCTTTTGTGCGAACGTTTTTATAAGCGGCAGGAGAACAGGGTAGAGGTGTTGATCCAGTGTGACTGCAAGAGCGGCGTTTTCCGCCCACGATTCGTAGGTAATCTTCTTCGAAAGCCACATCTCGTCCATCATAGCGCCTTCAAAAGGATTGGTAAATGGTTTGCCATGCAAAACGACATTATCTTCAAAGGCAAAAGATGAAGATACCGATAATAAAGAGAATGAAAAAAAACCTGCAAACACGATTGTGAATAAAAACAGAATTGTTCTTTTAACATATCTCTCCATGTGATTAACCTCCTTTATGTTTAGAATGTTGAAATCTTACCGGTGGGGTGTTTTCTAATGGCTGTATTGCCGAAAATCCTACAAAACAAGAGTATTCAACGGATATTCACAATTTTAAAAGGCAGTGTCATTTCGATCGTCGTACCTTTTCCTTCAACGCTGTCAATGTATAAATTGCCGTGCATATCGTCAATAATTTTCTTGGCGATTGTCAATCCAATGCCGATACCATCACCGACTTGTTTTGTCGTAAAAAAAGGATTGTAAGCCTGCCTCAAAACAGTATCTGACATGCCTGCGCCATTATCGATAACTTTAACACTTATCAATTCATCTGTTTCCGAGTAAAAGGTTATGACCTCTATGGCGCCATTGTCGCCCACCGCATCAATAGCATTTTTTATAAGCTGAAAAAGACATTGATTTATTTTATTTCTGTCAAAATCCTGCATCACAGGTATTTGTCCAAATGTTGTAGTGAATCTGATTTTATCGTTAATATTATTGCTCAATAACTGAATAGTATCCTTAATGCTCTGATTAATATCTATATTATCAATTGCAGCAATATCAATGCATGAAAAACTCTTTAAATTATTTACAATATCTTCAATTCTTCTGATACCACGGAGCATCCGGTTATATCGGTTGTCCAACGTATCGAAGAAAAAATCCAGCTTAAGATCCTTTAGATACTCTTTGTATTCTCTTTTTGTTTGATCGGGAATATTTGCATTATTCCAGAAGTTAACGGCGTACGTCATTTTATCCATATTCTTCTTCATTGAGTTAAGACTGCTTTTAACGAATCCCAGGGGATTGTTAATCTCATGACAGACTCCGGCAGCCAACGTATATAAACCCACTAATCTGTCAGTCTCAACCAATTGCAGCTCTTTCTCTCTTAATGATCTCTTTAAAAAGTACTTCTCCATGACTTCATCTAAAGCCTGAAACAAGGACGTTTTAAAATCGCTGCTTTTCAAAACAAAATGATTCGCACCTTCTTTAATCGCCTTTATAATTGTATCGGTTGCACTGATGCTTGTGAGCATAATAATAGGAATTTCTCTGTTTTCACAGCGTATTTGTTTTAATAATTCCAAACCGCTCATACGGGGCATGTCTATATCCGAAATAATGACCGATAAATCGGGATTCTCACGATACCGCTGAAATCCTTTTACTCCGTCTTCTGCTGTGAGTACTTCATGCCCTTTATTTGTCAGCATTTCATACAGATTATTTAAAACAGATGAAGAGTCGTCTACTAACAATACTTTTAGGAGGGTTTCTTCGCTGTCGAAGCTGGTTTGGCAGGAATTCGTCATATTGTATAGTCCAAATTTACATTTGTTAATAATCAGCGGTCTCGATTTTAACTATCGTAGTTTTTTAATGTTATCATTTTATCAGGTATGACCGATTTTGTCAAAAATGATCATCTTTACTTAAAAATATTTAACCTCAAGTTAAGTTCTTAAAAACTATGCCGGAAAAAATGGAATCATACGATTATAACGAAAAATTGCATTTTCATTATTTATCCTGTTATGCTTTATTTTAATAAATTATTCGGGCAATGCCTGATAATCATAATTAATCAAAAAACAGCATTTAGCTGTCAGCCATCAGCAGTCAGCTCTTTAATTGCAACACTTTATGGTTCAAAACAGCTTCACCTGTAAGGTGAAGCTTATTGCTGAAGGCTGACCGCTGACCGCTGATAGCTGACTGCTGTTTTTAGTTAATATTATAATGTCACTGTCTTATTAATCTTTATGGATATATACTATGAACAATGAAATAGCAAAAAATCAATCCGAACCGGTTCTTCCGGGTACAGTAACAAAAATAGAAAGAGCAGACAAAATATTTTACATAGTAGGTACTGCCCATGTTTCGAGAGAGAGTGTCGAAGATGTAGAGAAGACAATCGACAGTGTCAATCCGGATTCTGTATGTGTCGAGCTTTGTGAAGCCAGATATAAATCGATTATTGAAAAAGAACGCTGGAAGCAAATGGATATTTTTAAAGTAGTTAAGGAAAAAAAATCTCTTTTTTTGTTAACTCAACTGATTATGGCTTCCTTTTACAGAATGATCGGCGAACATCTGGATGTTCCTCCCGGGGCAGAGATGATTAAAGCGGTTCACATGGCTGAGGAGAGGAAAAAAGAGCTTGTTCTTGCTGACAGAAACGTTGAGGTTACTTTAAAGCGTGTATGGAGCGGACTTGGTTTTATAGGGAAACTGAAAATGGCTTTTCAGCTTCTTACAGCTTTGTTTATGGTAAAAGAGATCGAGATCGACGATCTTGAAAAGCTAAAACAAAGCGATCAACTCGAAGAGATGATGAGTGAGGTTACAAAAGGACTTCCTCAGGTAAAGGAGAGACTTATTGATGAGAGAGATATTTATCTTGCCGAAAAGGTGCGTACTGCTCCAGGCAGAAAAATCGTTGTTGTCGTTGGCGCCGGGCATGTTAAGGGGATGACAGGTTACTTGGATAAGGAGAATGATCTAACCGAGATTACGCAAATACCAAAACCCTCTATATGGCCAAAAGTGGCAGGCTGGGCCATACCTGTGGCTGTGATAGCCATTATTGTGTATGGCTTTATGAAAAACGGTTTCGATCACTCAATGGATTCTGTTTATATCTGGTTCCTTGTAAACGGTTTGTTTTCCGCATTGGGTGCGGCTGTCGCATTCGGGCACCCTCTTACAATCCTGACTTCCTTTGCAGCCGCTCCGATCACCAGTTTGAATCCAATGCTGGCGGCTGGATGGTTTTCAGGGCTTATGCAGGCATATATAAAAAAGCCGACAGTAGAGGATATGGAGAACTTGAAGAACGCCTTTAACTCAGTCAAGGGGTTTTGGCTGAATCCTGTCAGCAGAGTTCTTCTGGTGGTCGTTCTAGCCAATGCCGGAAGCATGGTAGGAACGTTGGTTGCCGGTAGTTGGATATTAAAAGAGACTCTGCTGCTTCAATAAACCCAAGTCGTTTATAATGATCTGAGTCATAGATGTTTAGATGTTATCTGCACTCCGAATAAATCGAAGGGAAAATTTTTTTCTATCAAAAAAATTTCTCCTCCTGTCCCTTACAATATGGACCTCTATTGTTGCATCCTCCCTTTTATTGAATATTTCGGGGCTCAATAAAAGCGTTTATAAAATTGCAGAAGAGAGCTCTCGTGCAATGTTCAATCTTATACAGTCTTCTCGTATATGGAACGCCAGACATGGCGGGGTTTATGTACCGATAACTGACAATACGCAACCAAATCCCTATCTAGACATTCCTGACAGAGATATTGTTTCAACGAAAGGCATGAAACTTACAAAAATCAATCCTGCTTTTATGACACGCCAAATCTCGGAAATCGCCGTAGAGCTTCATCATGTCGTTTTCCATATAACCAGTCTTAAGCCTATAAGACCTGCAAACAAAGCTGACGAGTGGGAAACGATGGTTTTAAGAGAATTTGAAAAGGGTAGGGAGGAGAAAATTTCTCTTATTAACGATAACACAGGAAGGGTGTTTCGATATATGGCTGTGCTTAAAGTCAAGAAGTCATGTTTGAAATGCCATGAAAAGCAGGGATATAAGACAGGCGATATCAGGGGCGGGATCAGTGTGACAATAAAATCGGACCACCTTTTCAGGCACTTTAATTCTCAAAGGAACAGAATAGTTATATTACATGTTCTGATTTTTCTTATAATCACTTCATTAATGATATATATCTTCTTGATACAAAGAAAATTTTGGATATCGATGAAACAAATCGGTGATAAGCAGGAGGACATAATAAATGAAAGAACATCTGAGCTTGCCGGTTTAAACGATCAACTCAGACTCGAGATTAACAGGCGTAAAAACAGAGAAGAGGAGATTTCCTACAGGCTCCGCATTGAAGAGAGTCTGTTGCTTATCTCAAATATCTTTTCTTCCTCTTCTGACCCGGATATCAAAGCAGTTCTCTCTTTTCTGGGAGAAACATCCAAAGTGGATCATGTTTTTATATCCCTCCACAATAAAGATGTGAATCGTTTATATCATTGGAATGGCAAGAGTACCGAAATAATAAGTGGTGAAACCTATGATGAGGAAAAATTCAATTTTCCATGGTTAACTGAAAAAATGCGGGACAATGACTATGTTGTAATATATGACAGAAATGAAATAGATGAACATGGCGCAAGGGAAAGAGAATTTTTAAAATCTTTTGGTATTCTTTCTTTTATTGCTGTGCCAATAATTATAAGAAAAGAGCTTCTCTTTGGATTTACAGGTATCGGTTACCATCTTAAGGGATTTGAGTGGTCAAAAAATCATATTCGCATCATACGTCTTATAAATGAGATGATTGCCAATTATCTGGCCAGAGAGGAATCCCGGGATGTGATTAAAAGATCCTTAAAGGAGAAGGATGTTCTTTTGAAAGAGATACATCACAGAGTTAAAAACAATATGCAGCTTATTTCTTCGCTCATCTACCTCCAGTCCGAGAGTTTGCAGGACAATACTCTCAGCGCCATATTAACGGACAGTCAGAATCGTATAAAATCTATGGCAATGATTCATGAAAAACTGTATCAGTCCGACGATCTTGCGGTTATCGATTTCAATGAATACACTCGGGACCTGGTTAGTACAATCCTGACATCACACAGAGACCTGTCAGTGAGCTCAGGCATAAGCGTATCTTTTAATATACAAAATCTTTTGCTTGATATCAATACCGCTATTCCATGCGGGCTGATTCTCAATGAACTGATTTCCAATGCATTGAAACACGCTTTTACTCCGGGCGTAAAAGGGTCGCTCTCAGTCGACCTTGTCAGTGAAGACTCGTGCCGCTATAAATTGACGGTAAAGGATAGTGGTAAAGGATTCCCGGAAAAACCTGACTTTAAAAATTTAAATACCATGGGGCTGAAGCTTGTTTATACTCTGGCCACCAGGCAGTTGAACGGTTCCATTGATATAGACATCACAAAGGGAGCTGGAGCTGTCGTAAAAATCGTCTTTAAGCCTCTTGAGTCATCTGCAGAAAGCAGAGTTATATAGGGGGGAGCTATGCAGGAAGTATAAAGTAAAAATTATTGCCCTTTGGAGCAGGTTCACAGCCTACGACCCCACCGTGAATTTCTACTGCATTTTTGATAAAAGTCAGTCCATGTCCGGTGCCGGGTTGTTGTGATACATTAGTGCCTCTGTAACCCTCGCTAAAAATCATTTCTCTCTCTTCCTCTCCAATCTGCCTTCCGGAACTAAATACATAATACTTCACTCCGCTCTTGTCCAAGCCGAAATAGTCTTTTAAGACTTCTCTGCCAAAAGAGACGTATTTGCCTGTTTTGCCAGAGTTCAGTTCTACTTCTTCCGTGTATTTCAAGGCATTTGAAAAAAAATTTGCATATACCTGAGCAATCAGCCCGACATCCACGACAGCAATGATTTCATCACCGGCGACACCACTTAGATGATCTTTAATCTCTATTTCCATATCACGAAACCTTTCGGCGAGCCTCTCTATTTGCGGTTCTACGACGTCGTGTAGCATGTTGCATGATTTGGTTCTCAAGGTAAGGTGACCTTTATCGAAATGGCTTTTGCGTAACAGCGTCTCAAGGAAGAGGCTTGTATTGTTGTAGTGTTTGTCAATGTTACCGAATTCTTCAGACAACCCTCTGTTAACGTCAGTCAATTCTTCAAGCAGGTGCTTTACGCATATGTCATCGCAAGGTTCATTTATATATCTGTTTAAAATATTGGCAATATCCTTATTTTTTGAAATCTTCCCGTTCAGACGACGGAGAAAGAGCTTAAAAACCATGTTAGGTACTATAATATTATGCTCGATATCGGCTACAAGAGATTTTATAAAACGCAGATGTTCTATGTGCTTTTCCAATAAAAATCGATTATGAATGTTGAAACCGATTCGATTTGCATATTTTTGAAAGAAAAAAACATCATCTTCGTTGAGATCGTCGGCAGGTGATATTACCAAAACTCCGATTATATTATCTTTTGTCATAAATGGGAGATCACCTTTTAATACCTTTTTCCCTCTAATCGTCAGGATGAGTTTTTCTCCAACATTATATGGGGTGGGCCATGGTGTGATATCGCTGTCAATCACTGAATTTAATTCATCGCAGCACTCTTCTGTCTTTGCCTTTAGCAGCAGCTCTTTGGTTTTGAGATCCGTTATGTAGAGCTTTGCGTTTTTGTTAAAGAATACTTTGGGTATGGAGACACAGAGGGAGTACATGTCATCGATATTGTCAAACTCCTGTGAGAGATCAAAAAAAGTTTTTAGAGCGTCGCCTTCGTCTTTGGTGAAATTGTAGCGGTTATAATTAGCCTTTTTATTTCTTATGGATTCCAAAATCTGATTAGTCGTAACCATAGTGTCAGTAAATAACTCCTGTAAAAAATGTTTCAATATTTTTCATTATTAAGGTGCTCTTTTAACCTTAAAAGGCAGAAAGAGTGAGACAACATCGTATGATAATGATCAAGTTTTTTACATCGTTCTGTATTTGCATTAATTTTTAGCGCCTTAGTAGTTACAAATCGTAAAAAAATGTTAAAATTTTGTATCTGTTCACAGAGTTCAGGGATCGGTGGTCTGTTTTAAAAAATTTGACTTTTTTTCATAGTAAGAACTCCGAAAGGGGTGGAAATACCAATTAAGCTCATGAAAATCAGAAAAAAGAGCCCCTTTTACCTTCAACTGATATCTGATCTCAGATCGCAGTGAACAGTTGCAACTTTATATTTAATCGGCAGGGTAATTAACAAGACAATTTAACAGATGAAGCATGAAGGTGTCAACTGTGTTATCGAAATATTATTATATCTGATCTGAAATGAGTAAAGATTTTTTAACATTTATACTCATTGTCTTACTATCGGCGCTTCTTGCTGCTCTTGTGAGTTTGCCCGTTCTGCTTGAACAAAGCACTGTTATTGAACCCGAAATTGCAAAAGAAGATATTGAGCCTGAAGATTCTTTCTCTCTGCCTTCCGAGGTCTGTGAGGAGATAGAAAAGAGGGGAGGAAAGTGTCCTGATTCTATAAAAAAGTGCCCTCCAGGCGAAGATTGTTAAAGTATGTAACTATGCTATTTTCATGCTTTGCGATAATCTGTGATTTCAAGGTTGTCTGCTTGGTATCTGACGGCATTTTGAATTGACTCTGCCGTTAACGGCGTAGCAGTAAACGCATCCGTGGTAGCAGGTGTTGTATGAACCGATGTCTCTGCTCTTATCGCAAAAACAGTGTTTTCTCTGGTTTCTGTCACGGCTGCTTTTTACTTCGATAGCGAGAGCCTTTTTCAAAAACTCTGCATCAATACATTTTCCCTGTTTTACTCCAAAAGCGGAATAATCGTAAGGTATTGCACAACTCTGTAGTTCCATATTATTTATTTTTGCAGAGTTTGCCAGAGAAGCGACTATTCGCCCGGTAGCGGTCATGTTATCGTTTAAGTCAAAATAGTTAATTCCCCTGGTCTGTCGCATATATGACATAGAAGCAGCGACTTTTTTATAAGTCAGGTCAACGATGCTGAATATGACTCTTTGTGTATATCCCTTAAGTTCTGAGGCTATTCTCTCAAAATTATCTATAATATAGTTCTCAGGCGTCATATCGGTTATAACAACAGGATCGAACCGCCACACCATTTTGGGGGAGCCGATGATTTCGCTTACTCTTTTGAATGTATCCAGGGATTCTTCGACAGATGGTACATTCGGCTCCAATATCTTTGGATATCCGTTTACCGTAAAGAGAAAACAGTAGCCGTAACCAAGTGAATTCAGCTTCTTTAAACAGTCAATGAAAGGCGCAGGATTTTTGGTCCAGAAAACAAAGGCGTCCACTTTTTCAGGTTTAAGGTCTACTTCGAAATGGATACCACTGTAAGGATTTTTTATGGAAACACTCCCTCTTTCAATGGCTTTTGTAAACCATTCTGTATGAAAGGCCGGAATATCGGTACGTCTGCTTGCCGAAATAATCAATTAATTTCCGAAAAAAGCCTTTTTAGCATTTTTGCCGCAGTTTTTGTCATTTGAAGATTTACTGTACACAATGTGAGTATAACAGGTAAGTATACGTGGCTTTTAGGGACAGTCCCTTAGTTGCGGATTCTTCTTTTACTCATATGTGACCACCATGGTGGCATATCCCTCTTCAGCCAAGTGTTCCGCAGTTCGAAGGGCCGCCTCTTTTTGAGAATATTCTCCGATTCTGACGCGATAAATCTTTTTATCGTTTACAACGGCCGGTACGATATAAACTTTTTTATAGCTTCGATCCAGTGTTTGTTTAAGCCTCGAAGCGTTTGAACGATTTGAGAAGGCGGACACCTGGATCGTATATGGCCCCCTATCGGATTTAATTAATGCTCTTTTGGTATAAGAGAGGTCTCTTCCCATAAAATCAATCTTCATTTTCGCCACACCGACTTCCAACATACCCAGCGCTTTAGCAGCGCCATAGGAAAGATCGAGTTCCCTTCCCTCTATGAAAGGACCTCTGTCATTGATTACCACTTTTATCGTTTTTCCGTTAAAGGGATTTAATATCTTGAGTTTCGTTCCAAATGGCAGGGTCTTGTGAGCAGCAGTGAGACCGTACATATCATATATTTCACCTGATGATGTAGGCCTTCCGTGAAATTTCTCTCCATACCACGAAGCAACCATGTAAGTAGTACCTTCGGAGGTCTCTTCCACCAGGTCGTAGTCTCTCTTTTCAACCTCCTGACTGCAAGAGGTTAAAAAAAACAAAATCGTTAGACAGTAAAAGATATATCTACAAAAGCCGATGTTTTTGACCACGTCCCATGTCCCTTCATATGTAAGACATTATTCAATGTCATTAACTTAAGGAACAAAGCACCTTCCGCGGCTAAACTCGAAGGCTCCGCTTCGCTGCGCCTTCTCAAACATGACCCGCTTCCGTCGGAAGGTGCTTCACCTCTTAAGTTAACGGTATTGAGACATTAATAAGAATTCATATAATTAGAGGATATAGCGGCTGAGGTCTTCGTCTTTTACGATTTCCGATAACTTCTCTCTGACATCGTTACTGTTTATGGTAAGTTTTCCTTTCTTTTCCGGGGCCTCGAAGGATATATCTTCAAGTAGTTTCTCAAGAACTGTCTGCAGTCTTCTGGCGCCAATGTTTTCGGTCTTCTCGTTGACTACCGACGCAATCTCTGCTATGGTGTCTATCGCTTCATCCTTGAAAATCAGTTTAACCTCTTCCGTATCCATAAGGGCTATATACTGTTTAATCAATGCATTATTGGGTTCAGTCAGAATTCTTACGAATTCTTCTTTACCGAGATGACTAAGTTCGACTCTTATGGGAAATCTACCCTGAAGCTCCGGGATAAGATCGGATGGTTTTGTAAGGTGAAAAGCACCGGCAGCAATAAAGAGTATATGATCGGTTTTAACGTGGCCGTGTTTTGTGTTAACCGTCGTACCTTCCACGATAGGCAGCAAATCTCGCTGAACGCCTTCCCTGGAAACATCGGGGCCGTGACCTGAACTCCTGTTTGTTACTTTGTCTATCTCGTCTACAAAAATAATACCTGTTTGCTCGGTCCTTTCGATAGCTTCCCTGGTTACCTTATCCATATCGATCAGTTTATTGGCTTCGGATTCTACAAGTTGCTCCATTGCATCGGGTACGCTCATTTTTTTTCGCTTAGGCTTTTCCGGCAGAATGTTTCCGAGCATCTCTTTTATATTAATCTCAAGATCTTCCATGCCTATATTGGATATGACACCAAAGGGCATCATCTTTTCCTTGACTTCTATATCGACATATTTGGAATCCAGTTTTCCCTCTTGCAGGCGCTTTCTTAGTTTCTCTCTAGTGGCATGATGCTTCTCCTTTTCCTCATCGGTAAGTGGAGAGCTCTTTTTGCCTTTTGCAATTGGTAACAGTAAATCGAGCATCCTCTCCTCGGCAAGGGTCTTCGCCTTTTCCTGTATACTTTGAATATGCTCATCCTTTACAATATTAACAGCTATTTCAGTAAGATCTCTAACCATTGACTCGACATCTCTTCCAACATAACCGACCTCTGTAAATTTAGATGCCTCTACCTTTATAAAAGGCGCATGAGAGAGTTTTGCCAGTCTTCGGGCTATTTCGGTCTTTCCCACTCCTGTGGGACCGATCATAATTATATTTTTGGGGAGTACTTCATCCCGTAATTCCTGTGACAGTTGTTGCCTTCTCCAACGATTCCTCAATGCAATTGCAACTGCTTTTTTTGCATCGCCCTGCCCGATAATGAACTTATCCAGCTCCTCTACGATTGTTCTTGGTGTGAGATTATCCATTTAACTCCTCTACAAAGATTTTATTATTTGTGTATATACAAATATCGGATGCTATTTCAAGTGATTTCTCGGCAATCTCTCTGGCGGAAAGAGATGTGTTTTGCATTAGAGAAACAGCGGCAGCCTGAGCATAAGAGCCGCCGGACCCGATTGCTGCAATGCCGTTTTCAGGCTCTATGACATCGCCTGTACCTGAAATAATCAGTGTATTACTCTCATTTGCGGCTACCAACAGCGCTTCGAGTCTTCTCAAAATTTTATCGGTTCTCCAGTCTTTGGCAAGTTCGACTGCCGCCCTTGTAAGATTACCTCTGTACGTTTCGAGTTTACCGTCGAATTTATCGAAAAGCGTAAAGGCATCTGCCGTGGCGCCTGCGAAACCGACGATGACCTTGTTATTATAGAGCCTTCTGATTTTTTTTGCATTATGTTTTATTATAGTGTGCCCCAGTGTAACTTGTCCGTCTCCGGCAATGGCGACGTCCGTATCTTTTCTTACACATACTATTGTAGTACCTTTAAACATATTTTTCCTCTTTATGTGACATGAATTGTTATTTGTTTTATATCATAACAAAAAACAGCAGATTTATTTAAGTCATTGAAACGGCATACTGTTTACCTAACCCGGCAAGCGGTTACAAAAAAGGTTTGGGGAATTTCGGAGAAATTCCCTTCAAGTCTCCTCTCCCCTTGAGGGGAGAGGATTAAGGTGAGGGGTGACAGCGGAGAAGCGTTACCCTGTCGAGTACCTTACCGCACCCCCTCACCCTAACCCTCTCCCCCTTCAAAGGGGGAGAGGGAGTAAAAAAACGCTGCTTTTGCAGCTTAGGGTTGAGTCAACCCTTAATCTGAAAAACCTGCTCAGGCCTTTTTTTTTTTGACATTCATTTGGCATTTGAACTTTGGAATTTGACATTCAGAAATGACGTTTACTCCTTCATTCCTCTCTGGCGACCTTTTGCAGAGGGCCCTTTTATGCGTAATGCGTTCCTCAAAGCAGACAAGTCCTCTCTGCTAAGGGATTTTGTAATAAGAAGAGCTGATAAATAGATTATCGGACCACTTAAAAGAGCCGCCATTTCGTTTATTTTATAAATAAAACCCATTGCTATCCACATAATGGCGCTGCTGATTATCGGGCCGGGAATGTTTTTAATCGTTAAGGGCGATATATTATGCCTGTAAACAAAGTGCGATAAAAACACTATTTTTATAAAATATGCCGCAGTCAACCCGATCGAGGCCCCTAGATAACCGAACATAGGTATCAGCAGCAAATCGAGAACAAGATTTACGATAAACATCACACCCTGGCTTAGTGCTGAAAACCACTGTTTTTTGAGAGCGATAATCACGGCATTCAGCAGAGATTCGAGAAACATGAAAACAATCGCCCATGACAATATCTTCATGGTAACAGCGGAATCTATAAAAGCGTCGCCAAATAAAAGTAAAATGACAGGCTCTGCAAATACGGTTAGTGTCACTGCCGCCGGGAGGCTGATTATAATAAAAAATCTGAATGCTCTTGATAAGATTTTTTCAAGCTCTTCTATAGATTCGACTGCCAGTCTGTTCAGATATGGAAAGAGAGCAGTCGTCAGTGTCATGGGAATAATTTTTAATCTTATCGTTAATGCAAAGGGGGCGAAGAAGAGAGATATCTCAGATGCGTTTCTAAATATTTTCAATATAAAAACAGCCATTCTCATAGTTGCTTCTACCAGCAGCATCTCAAGAAAGAGAGGAAAAGATTCTCTGATTAAAGTTTTTATTCTCTTATGTTTAAAGGTGAATGTAACTTTTTCAAGTACCTTTGAGTAGATAACATAAGCAATTGAAAGAGCAAGGAAGTTAGCAGCCATGACACCCAGAAGCAGGGGGATGAATCCGAGGTCCAAAGAAATGACAACAATAATTATGATTAGCGCAGTTAGTCGATTAATGATATTTATAATCGCCTTGTACTCCATTTTTTCAAAGGCAAGGAAAATATTTATAAAGGACATCGTCAGTAAAAATAGTATTTCACTTATCATAAGAATATAAAAGGCAGTGAGAAATTGCCCGGAAATACCAAAGGAAGCGACTATAAATGAGAGGGAGATAAAAGTTACACCAGAGAGAATCAGCCTTATAAACAATAACGAACTCAGATAATCCAAAGCCCCGGCTTTGTCGTTCCCAACCTCTCGCATAACAATTCGTTCCATACCGAAGTTGGGGATGGAAATCGCTACTGCCACTATGGAGATAAGAAAGGCGTATTTTCCGTAAATCTCTACTCCCAGGTATCTGGCAAATACAATTATAACAAGGAGCCTGAATACTACATCGGTTCCGTTAGCAAGTAAAAGCATGAGGGAGTTTTTGGTTATCCTGGAGGATCGATTCATGGGTTTTAATACTGATGGTTTTTCGTTATTTTAAGGCAACTACATGCAATAAGTTAAGGTAATACTTTAGGAATTTAAGTGACTATTCTGTGACATTTTTACTTCATGCCCATTTAAACAGCCTCTTTAAAAAACTCTGTTGTACAGGTTTAGGAGCAGGCACGCGTACCGGATCGCCCTTTATAATATTTGCCGGTATTGAGGTCACCATTTCCAGGGCTCTGTCCGGTCCGGATATTTCTTTTATAATTCTAAAACCCTCTGCAAATGTATAGGCCCCTGTGGAAGAAGAGTGAATATCGCTTCCCATCATATGGATGAGATTGTGTGAAATAAGGAGTTTTGCCGTTTTTTGAGCATTTTTACCGTACCGGCCCGTAAGACTACCGGAATTTACATGGGTCAGCGCGCCTCTTTTAATAAAGTCAAACAACCTGTTAGGCTCCTCCCATATTTTTACATATCTTTCGGGATGGGCAATGATTGGTATAACGCCGCATACTATGAGATCGAAGATTACCTGTTCCGTAAAATCGGGTATCTCAAGAAGAGGAAGTTCAAGGAGAATATACCTGCCCTGTCCGTTAATTGTCAGTTTTTTGTTTTCTTTAATTCTCTTAGGAAGGTCAGGAGTAATAAAAATTTCAGCGCCACGGACGATTTCTATATCTATATTTTCCCTTGCTACTCTTTTTTTTAAGTCATCGAAACCTTGATTAACATGATCCCAGGAGGTGCTGTCAGCCAAATCCAGTGCATGGGGAGTGGCGAAAAGAGTTTTTACTCCGGCTTTTTCCGCTGTAACGGCGATTTCAACGGATTCATCAATATTCGATGCGCCGTCGTCTACACCGGGAATTATATGGGAATGTACATCGATCATTTCCTCTGGCCTTCATAATACCCCTTTTTATAATAGTAGTGATAATATCCGCTTCCTGTAGCTGCTTTGAACTTATTGAGCACCATTCCCAGAGGTCTTACATTAGCGTTTTCAAGGAGTTCTCTTGCCTGTGAAAAAGCACGTAATGTAAGAGATTCGCTCTCCAAAACCAGGATCGTCCCGTCACTAAAGGGTGATAAAAAGATCGAGTCATGAGCAACAAGCAGGGGAGGCGTATCCATAATTACAAAATCGTAACTCTTTTTCAGTTCGCCTATTAATTCGTGAAGCTTATCGGATTCGATCATTCTGCCCGGATCAGGAGGTATGGGGCCGCTTGTTAATATGTTTAATCCCGGAACATCGGTTTTTATTGCAGCATCAGGAAGAGCCGCTTCACCTGAAAGCACATTTGTAACGCCTGTGGCGTTTGGAATGTTAAAGACTTCGTGTATTCGAGGCTTACGAAAGTCTAAGTCTACGATAATGACTTCTTTGCCTTCATAGGTAATTGAAATACCGAGATTGACAGAGGTCGTCGTTTTTCCCTCACCTGCAAGTACGCTGGTTACAAGGAAATTGCTAACAGGGCTGTCAAGGCTTGAAAATTTAATGCTGTTTCTTATTGTCCTGTAAGATTCGCTGACAGGGTCTTTTGGATCTCTGGACGAAATAATGGCGTCTTCTTTCTTTTTGAATCTGGGAATCGTCCCCAGAAGCGTTAAATCGGAATGTCGTTTCGCATCATCTGGAGTTTTGATGGTATCGTCAAAATAGTCGATTAAAAAGGCAAGACCCAGGCCGAATATCATACCGATTAAAGCTCCCAACAATATATTCAGAGATTTATTCGGGAAAAAGGGATCGTCAAAATCAGGTTCCACAGCCGCCTCTACCAACCTAATATCGGAAAGTGTCATCGCTTCAGCAACGCCTACCTGATAAAGATACTCCAGCAAAGCGCCATACAGCTCCTGGCTTGCAGTGGTTTTTAACATAAGTTGTGTATTGATCAGTTCCTTTTCCGGGATTGTGAAAAGTAAATCCATATACTTTTCAATGTCCTGATTTACATTGACCAGGTGAATTTCCAGGGCGGAAAGCTCTCTTTCGAGCAGTTGCAAATCTTTGGAAGACTCCTGATAGTAACTCATCTCTTTCTTTAGTTCTTCTCTGGCTTTCGAGATCTTCAGTTTGAGCACTTTCACGTCCATATGCTCGGGAGTTTTTTCAGCCAGCGCTTCAGATAATTTGAATTCCATGTCAAGGATTTTTTTCCTGATTTCTTCTATCTGAGGAT
This sequence comes from Candidatus Magnetocorallium paracelense, assembly GCA_029001845.1. Lineage (GTDB taxonomy): Bacteria > Nitrospirota > Thermodesulfovibrionia > Thermodesulfovibrionales > Magnetobacteriaceae > Magnetocorallium > Magnetocorallium paracelense. Next base: position 50,966 of record JAREWP010000022.1, read on the forward strand.
TTTCGGACGCAGCAGAACCGGACACGGTTCTTTCGTCCTGTGTGCTCAATTGGGCCTTGAGAGTTTTGATCTTTGCCTTTACTTCAGCCAAATCTATAATATTGTCTTCCTTCTGCTGCATAAGTTCGGAGACCTTCTCGAGCGCTATCTTTGTCTCTATATTTATATCGATCGTCTTTTCCTGTAGTTTGAAGCTTCTGATTTCCTCCAAAGCTCTCAGATACTCTGCTTTCGCCAGCTTAATCTGATCGTCGATAAATGACCTGGCGCTTCCGTACTCCTGCCTTCTCTGTTTAAGATTGGAGTCGATATATATATCCGCCAGCGTATTGGCTATCATGGATGCTTCCAGGGGGTTGGGAGATTTGGTTTGTATCTCAATCAGATCGGTCTCTTCGATTTCTGCAATATTTACTTTAGGTCTTGGAAAGAGTGTGGACATAAAGATGTTGGATTTTAACAGGTCCTGAGGCATAAACAGATTACCGTCGTTGTCTCTTAACTGAAGGAGGTTGATTACTTCGTTAAGAACCGGCGCCACTGTCGCCAGAGCGATATTGTTTTGCAGCTCCGTATCGGAACCGGTCAGGGACATCAGATCCGTAAGGTCGGAAAGGCCAATACTGGAAAGCAGGGAAGAAGCGGTGTCAGAACTTGAAATTAACAGCTTTGCCGAAGATTCATATTGCGGTGTTAGAAGATAGCTGCAAACAGCAGCAGTGAGAGTTATAACGAGAAAGGCCTGAAGTACAATCCATTTCCTGCGAAAGATTATTTCCAGAAGTTTTCTTAATTCCATAAACCATCGTCCTCTCCGATCATTTTCAAAGATTTAGTCACATTGTAATGCACGAATTTGTCTTCACTGTCAAGCAGTTTCGTTAAAACGGGCAGGGCGCTGTTGTCTTTAATGTTGCCTAAGGCCCATATAGTGACGATCTGAAGATCTTTGTCCTGTATCAGAGTCGTTAAAAAAGGTATTGCACCGGGGTCCTGAATCTTACCTAATGCCTCTATGGCGGCTCTTTGGATCTCTTTGTCCTCGTTCTTCAATACATTGACAAGGGGTTTTACGCTGCTGCTTCCTCCAATGTTCCCCAGTGTCCTGATTATATTGATTTTTAAATTTTTTCCGTAGTGTTGATCTTCGGCGCTCTGCAAAAGTTCCAGAAGCGGTTGTACGGCTTCTTCGGCCTGCATCTCTCCCAGGCGACTTACGGCATTATTGACAACCATAATGTTCGGGCTTTTAAGGCTTTCAATATAATCGGAGCCGTTAGAACAGGATAGGATTAAGGAATAAAAAAGGGGTAACAGATAAATAATGATTCTTCTCATCGTGCTTGTATCGAAAAATTGGTGTCCTTATCTTCTCCTTTAAAGACGTCTTTCACTTTGGGCCATAAAATTATACCGCTTTCCGTGTTCACAAGGGGGCTGACAATCTTTGAAAGATGCTGGAAGAACCAGCTTACATTGGATATCAGAACCTTTGGAACATAAACGATATCGCCGCTCTTTAAAAAGGCGTTTTGAGTCAGGTCTCCCTCTTTGTAAAGGCTTTTGAGATTTAAGGACTCAACATTGCTTTGTCCTGCTGACTTTCTTATGAGAAGGACATTCTTGAGTTTTGCATCGTCTGTAACGCCACCGGCGTTCAAGAGTATCTCGAATAATCTTTTCGGAGAGTCAAGGGTATATACTCCGGGATTGTTTACTTCACCAAGGACCATTACTTTACTGCTTTTGATACTCGTTACATCGATAGTTACCTGAGGATCCATTATATATGTGCTCAATCCATTCTTGATCGTATCTCTTAATTCAAAAACGTCTTTGCCGGCGGCCTCTAAGTTCCCTAATATGGGGAATGATATCATGCCCGTTGAGTCAATCTTGACGGTTTTTGAAAGATCGGATATTTTCCGGCTTTCCGTAGAAGAGACATTCACAGTCACCTGGGGGTCGAGTATGTAATTGGCCAGTCTGTCCCTTATTTTGTCTCTAAGTTCGAAAATACTGACACCGGCCGCCTGTACGTCTCCTATCATTGGAAACATGATTTTCCCCGAATAGTCGATCATTATCTTTCTGCTCAACTGTTCGTTTCTGTATACGAAAATTTCCAGTGTATCGCCAACGGAAAGAAGGGGTTCGGGAAATTTTTTTCTGTAAACATTGATTTCAACGGAATCGCCTGCCCCGAGAGTGAAATCAGTTAGTTTAATATCGTCGATTCCTTCTACTTCCTTAACATTTTCAGCAACCTCTCTGTCTGTCTTTTTGTCAGAGGTTGAGCAACCGGGGAGGTAAATAAAAAGATGGAGTATTAGTATGAATATATAAGAAGTGCTGACGAGCTCGGAGCTGAAGCGTTTTTCTCTCCCCATATTATGCTTTATAATCAACACCTAAATCCGAACTGTCAAAAATAGGAATACTTTTGAGTATTCTGTTTATCTGGTATCTGTTATTCTCGAAAATCATGAGAATATATTTTCGAGAAGTACGACCATACAAAATAACACATAATTGACAGTAATTACAATGGGGGTAAAAAAGAGGGCAGGCTTTAAATGTTCGATATTATCTCCCCAATAAAGTATTTACAAAATAGAGAGGATCATAATATAATATTTAATGAAACGTTTTTTTATAATTGTCGGCATTCTTATTCCTCCCATAGGACTTATATATCTTTTTGCTGCGATCAATTTTGCATTAGGTTACAGAAAACTCTATTGCGGCGCAGGTCAGCCTACCTTCAGGGAACAGATGATTGCTAAAATTGAAGATAAAGGTATCCCTGTACCATTGTGGTTGAAAAAACCTGCTAAAAGCTGCTGATCGTAAAACTCCGATTCATACTCTTGACACGCCCTGACTCCTAACCCGGCATAGCCGGAACCAAACAGAAATTCCTAAACATTTTAATGACAAATGACAAAATCCAAATGTCAATTCAAATCCAAATGCCTAAATGTCAAAAGCCGTACACTTCTCTTTCTTTGACATTTGAACTTTGTCATTGATTTGGCCTTTGAGCTTTGACATTTGGCATTCATAAATAAATATGGGTGCTTTTTTGCACACAATTTCATTTATAAGCGACTAAAATCATCTTTCACTCTCATGCTTAAGTTAATACTTAGAGCAGATTCTTTCACCGGTCTCGGAACAGGCCATGTAATGAGATGCCTCTCCCTTGGACAGGCTTTTAGGGACATAGGCGGAGATGTATTATTTATCACTTATTGCGAGAGTAAAGATTTATTAAACAGGTTAAAGCAAGAGGGATTCGAAGTGCTCTCTTCGAGTCATCCCCACCCGCACAAAGCAAGTCTCGATCTTACTAAGGATGTTTTAAAATCCAATACCGGCGCATGGGTTGTTGTGGACGGTGTTCATTTCGACATCGATTATCACCTCTTTATAAAACAAAGAAAGGGTCGTTTATTGATTATAGACGACATGGCCCGTTTGAAGAGTTATTGTGGTGACATTATTTTAAACCAAAATCTTCATGCCTTTGACCTGGAATACAACCATGACAGAAAGACAACTCTTCTTTCAGGCCCCAAGTATGCCATTCTCAGGCGAGAATTTACCGACTTACAGAGTTATCCTAAAGAGATTCCTCCAAGAGCCAGGAAAATCTTAATCACTTTAGGCGGCATGGATGACAAAAACCGGACTCAAAAAGTCCTTGCCTCTCTGGTCGATATTTCAGATATTGAAATCGATGTCGTTATTGGCAGTGCTTTTAAGCATTTGAAGAGTATAAAGGACTATATCGATGCTTCCGGGATGAAGGCATCGATCGTCAAAAATGTAACGGAAATGAGTAAACTCATGGCCTCTGCGGACCTTGCCATCTCCTCCGGTGGAACGACTGTGTGGGAACTTGCCTTTATGGGAGCCCCTGCCATTATCGGAGAGATCGCCGAGATCGAAGAGTATCTTGTACGCGGGCTTAAAAAGAGGGGACTTTTTGAGTGCATCGGACCATTCGATTCGATTTCTACGAAAGAATTAAGTGAGGTTGTCCTGAATCTGATTAACGATATCAAAGCTCGATCTTCGATGAGCGTAACGGGACAGAGAGTCGTCGATGGAGGAGGATGCAAAAGAGTTCTCGAAATAATAGCGGCAATAAACAGAATGAAATAAGCTTGTGCTGCGTCGGACTTCACTGATGTAGTGCTCAACGTAGCTCTGCTGCGCCTGCACCTAAATCGGCTTGCCTCCTTGCCTAAGCACTTGCTTTTACACCATCGGTCCTCGACCTGATTGTCACTTTTAGGTAATAATGTAACATCTTCTTTTCCGGTTTTCTCTATATTTCTCTTATATACCTTCCTCCTTTAATACACTTCTGACGAAATCTATTTCCATCTCCAATACATCCGCTATATTCTCCGCCTTCATGTCAGCTCTTTTGTACAGCTTTATTACCGACTCTTTCTTTGCCTTGTTTACACCTTTTTCCATTCCCTTTTCCATTCCCTTTTCCATACCGTCAAAAAGCGCCGTTTCCACCAATGACCTCTCATATCTTAAATTCTCCATATAAATATTATAGGCAGCTCTTTCCTCTTCTCTCAAATTTAAAATATCCAGTCTCTTCTTAGCTAAATCTATATTCTTCGCATTAAAGTCGTCCCTTATCTCCCCTGTTTTTAAAAAATAGACCCACTCGTCAAATCGCTCCTCCATCTCCTTATTCTCGTCGAATTTTCCTGTTCGGATTATGTAGTGCTCAGGGAATATCTCATCTATCTCTGTCAGGTTAAACAGCTTTTGCTGAGACTTTGTCAGTTTCAGAATATCCTTCTTATGCACTCCCGTAAATTGTGTAGTCCCTTTGTACAGATAATCTTCTCCGCTGCCAAGTTCGAAGTATACGATACTTACGGTAATAACCTTCCTGATTTTGCCGTAAGATTCTCCCTCTCTTAAGAACTGTGTTATCAAACGCGATGAACCGAATAAAATTCTGTGAAAGAAATCGAACTCCCGCTCATACTGCACCTCGATTAATATCAATGCTTCCAGCGAATCCTTTGCAAGTATATCTACTCTGTTGGATTTGTCTCTTTCTGCTTCCTTATTACTTTCGCTCTCGATTATATCTACTATAGTAATATCCTCATGAAGCAATTCGCTCAGAAAACCCTCCAATATATCGAAATTGGCTTTGTCTCTGAGTATACGCTTTATCGCCCAGTCAAATGTTATTAACTTTCTTTTCATTAGAATCGCCTTTACATCTTGTATTTGTAATCTTTTGCAGGTTTAAAGGTTGAGGAATAAAAATAAACAACCGGAGGGTGCGGATTGTACTCACCCCTATGTCTATTATATCCCAATGTTCATTGCATGCGCAAAGATAATCAGAAAACCTTTAGCGGGGATTGTTACACTTCATCCAAAAACAAAACCATACAACACTGTCATTCCGATGAAAATCTGAATCCAGGGTTCAAAAGAGGGATGTTGAAAGTATGGACAGGGAAACACTTGCCCTGATATTGGATAGCAGTATAGAAAAAAAACAGGCGATGAATTAAAAGAGTCTTTCCGTAAGTTAAGAGCTACTGCCGAAATGATCGGTTGGAGAGAGCGTGAGTTTTTGAATGCTCTGTCGTTGCTGTTGGAAAAGTAGCGCACAAAGCCTTTTTCTTAAAAAAAATTTTAATTCCGAGATTTTTTATTTTTACCCGCCCTTATGTTCATTCCTGCAATATCAAAGAAGTTACAAAAGAATAATTCTGAATATAATTCTCAAATGCCTGCCAGGCAAGGCTTATCTGCGATGACATGATTCATTGCAACAATTAAAATGTTAATAAAATTATAGCTTTTGTAGGTAAAACACCTACAAAGCGTGTAGGTGTTTTACCTACAGATTTTTTCTTTTCAAATATGTTATAACAATCTCTAAATCCAACCCAACGTAACGATTCACTCGATATCAGTTAATAGTTTTGACTTTTTTCTTTAACTCCCTCTCCCTCTTTGAAGGGGGTGAGGGGGTATGTATAGTACAGTGAGGGGGTGCGATACACTACTCGATAGGGTAACGCTTCTCCACCGTCACCCCTCACCTTAATCCTCTCCCCTCAAGGGGAGAGGAGACTGAAAGGGAATTTCTTTGAAATTCCTGTAACGATTGCTATAGTCGTTTAAAGGGGACAATCGATGGCAGCAAACTTGCACAGACAGACAGACAGACAGACAGACAGACAGACAGACAGACAGACAGACAGACAGAATTACCTGCCTTAAAAAGAATTCCCGTCAAATACATTTAAAGTATCACACCCCTTATCACCAAGTCTTTTCATATCTCAACCGACAAATTATCTTCATAATATTTCCATACAATCAGTCAATAAACCCTGTTATCTTTATTTTTTCCAAATATCAAAAACCAGTAAATCCGCCTAAAACTCAAAAAGCAGTTGCAAATGAAAGTACTCTAAAAAAATATTTTAAAAACCACGAAGTTCACGAAGGACACGAAGAAAAAACAAAAAATCTTCGCGCCCTTCGTGAACTTTGTGGTTAATTAATCTTTTTTGAATGCCTTTGGATTATGATTGTTTTTTTCACTTAATATGTGATTTTACTGAGTTATGACGATACAGCAAATAGATTGAAGATTTTATCTTCACAAATGTAACAAATCTATTTTTAGGAGGAAATTTTTATGAACAAGAGGTCCAAATCATTAAGAAAGAGTCATTTTGGGATTTATCTTTTAACCGTTTTATTGATTGCCGGATTGGCAGGGGCGGCGTATGGAGGATCGGATTCGAATGTGACCTATACGTTTACATCGGGATCGACTGCGAAATCGAGTGAAGTGAATGCGAATTTTGATTATCTGGAGGACAGGTGTTGGGATATGAGTGGGAGTAATTATTATTTGAATGGTGACTTCGTTGGTATCGGTACTTCAAGTCCATTGTATTCTAATACTCTCTTTGAAGTACGTAAAGATCATGCAGACAGAACCAGATTAACTATTAATAATCAATATGGCTCAGGGAGCAGATCTGAATTATTTTTAAGAACTAAAATTGGCTCAGATGATGGTGGAGGATTATATCTTCAGGCAAATTCAAGCACATCCGAATGGGGTAATGATGCAGTAATAGCAACTACAGGCCCTGACGGTGTAAATATGAGATTTTACAACGCAAAAGGTGATTATTATTTTATGGGGAAATCAGATGGCACTAAAGGCAATGTCGGTATTGGTACAGATAATCCAAATTATTTATTTCATGTTTATGACACCACTAATTTCAGTAGCTATTTTGAAGGCACAGGCACAGTAGATGTTGTCTTGAAAAGTGAAAGTCAGGCAGGATTAAGTATTAAGTCAAATACGAATCCAGTATTAAGTTTTCAGGTAGGTACTACAAATCCAGGTAGTACCCGTGCTAGCATTTATGTCAACAGTTCAGATAGTTCCATGAGATTTCAGGCTGGTGGTGAAACTGACAGGATGACTATTGACTCTTCCGGGAACGTCGGAATCGGAACAACCTCACCTTCAGGAAAGCTTGACGTCAACGGCTCCATCTACCAACGCGGCTCCTCCCTCCACGCCGACTACGTCTTCGAGCCTGACTACAAACTGGAATCAATAGAAGAACACGCCGATTTCATGTGGAGTAACAAGCATCTTAAAGCAATCCCTAAAGCAAAGGTAGACGAGCAGGGGCTTGAGATTGTTGAGGTGGGTTCCCATCGTAAAGGCATTGTAGAAGAGCTTGAAAAGGCGCATATTTATATTTCCGAGTTGAATGAAGAGATGAAGGAATATAAGGACTCAATCGCCCGGCAGCAAGAGTTAATTAAGCAGCAGCAGGAGGCGATCTCTTTGTTGATGGAGAAGGTAGAGGCATTGGAAAAGCAGGAAAAGTAGGGATAATTATTAACCACGAAGGGCACGAAGATCACGAAGAAAGGGATAAAGATATTAGATTTCATTATTATGTTATATTAGGTAATGGAATTCGATGAGTTATCTAATAAGGTTATCGGGCTTGCTATTACGGTTCATAAAGAATTAGGGCCTGGATTGTTGGAGAATACATATAAACAATGCCTTGCCTATGAATTGAGTAAGGCTGGTATGAATTTTCAGATAGAAGCCGATTTGCCTGTCGTTTATAAAGAAATCAAAATATCATGCGGTTACAGGATCGATTTATTGATAGAGAAGCAACTGATTGTAGAGCTAAAGAGTGTCGACCAACTACACTCTGTACATGAAGCCCAAATACTTACATATATGAAACTGTCGAATATAAAAAAAGGTCTATTACTTAATTTCAATACAGTATTATTAAAAGACGGCATAAAAAGATTTATTTTATGATTAAAAATATTTTTCTTTTATTCCTTCTTCGTGGCCTTCGTGCTCTTCGTGGTTAAAAAAATAACAAGTTTCTATTCAATTAAGGAGAGAACAATATGAAAAAACGATATTTAACATATTTTTTCCTTTTCCTTCCTTTACTTCTCCTGCCTGCCATAGCCTTTTCCGCAAGCAGTAACTGGGACGAGATGATATGGGATCAGGATGTATGGGACGGAAGTAACAAATTTACACTTACTGTAAGTACTACGGGATCGGGAAGCTGTACTGTCACGAGTTCCCCCTCGGGAATTAATTGCGGAAGCGATTGTAGTGAAAGTTACGATTCAGGAACAAGCGTCACATTAACAGCCACACCTGACAGCGGTTCCACATTCGACGGCTGGTCAGGGGCATGCAGCGGTACAGGGAGTTGTAACGTAACCATGACTGTGGCTACAGCCGTAACAGCTACATTCACAAGCGCCTGCGGCGACAACTTTACCATATCCCCGACAAGCAAATCCTTTGATGCGGCAGGCGGAACGGGCAGTGTATCGGTAACTGCGCCGGCAAGCACATGCACATGGGGCGCTTCGGTAGATTCGAATTCAACGAGCTGGATAACGATAACATCGGGAAGCAGCGGAACCGGTAACGGAACGGTCAGCTATAAAGTATCGGAAAATACCGGTACGGCGGCAAGAACCGGAACCATAACCATAGCCGGTAAGACATTCACCGTGACCCAGGATGGAGCAGAATGCAAATTTACATTATCGGAAACGAGCAAATCCTTTTCCGCATCAGGCGGAACCGGGAGTGTAACTGTAACGCCTTCAGGCAGCACATGTGCATGGACGGCATCGGTTGATTCATCCTTTGCAGGCTGGATATCCGTCACATCAGGCAGCAGCAGTACCGGAACGGGAACAGTTAATTATACGGTTGCCGAAAACACCGATACTGGAGCAAGGACAGGTAAGATTACAATCGCAGGACACTCTTTTGAAGTAACTCAGGAAGGGGCATGTGGATTTACCCTTACTCCTGCAAGCCAAACATTTACCACAAGCGCAGGAACGGGAAGCTTTGCCATTGATGCATCGGACAGCGCCTGTGCATGGACGGCAACAAGCAGTGATTCGACGTGGCTTGGTTTTACAACGACTGCAAGCGGAACCGGAGATGCAACAGTGGGTTATTCCGTTACTGAAAATACAGGCTCAGACCAGAGATCAGGAACAATCACCATAACAGGAAGTACTTCATCCTCCGTATTTACGGTAACTCAGGATGGAGTAACCTGTGTCAGTACAGGATTTACAATAACGCCTGCAAGCGCATCTTATGATTATGAAGGCGGAACGGGAAGTGTTGCCGTAACAGCCCCGACAGGTTGTGACTGGACAGCAGTAAGCAACACGCCGGACTGGCTCCTGATAACATCGGGAAGTACTGGAACAGGAGAAGGCAGTGTTTCTTATGAAGTAGAGGTAAACACATCCTCTGAGACGCGTACAGGAACCATGACCATTGCAGGAAAGACCTTTACCGTTACACAGGAGAGTTTTGTCGTAGGAACTCTTGTCGGTTACTGGACTTTTGATTCAGGTTCAGGGAGTATTGCCTATGACTCCTCAGTGAACGGATATGACGGAACCATTGCAGGAGCCGAGTGGATCGAAAACGGCGCCTGCGGGTATGCGCTGAGCTTTGACGGAACGGAAGATTCCGTAGAGCTTCCCTATTCATTTATGAACGGAATCGGAGCCTTTACATTCAGTGCATGGGTGCTTGTAGATCACGGCGCATTTACATCCGGTGAAACTCTTATGGGCGCCATTGTTTCGGCAGCTAATGCAGGTCAGTCAAATGAATTACTGCTCTTTGTCAACGGTACGGAGTTATGGCCGATGATAAAGGGAGAGAGATTCATAACCACCAGAGGAATCAGCGACAGTCAGTGGCATTATGTCTCTCTTGTAAGAGAGAGTTCCGGTAATTCTTTACTCTACATAGACGGAGAGTTGGACAGTTCCGGTGTTCTTTCTCATGAACAGTTAAGTGTAGAGCCCGGCGGATTATGGCTGGGAAGAGAGCAGGATTGCGTGGCCGGATGCTGGGATATATCTCAGGATTTTGAGGGCGCAATGGACGAGATAAAGATATACAACTATGCACTGACTTATGACGAGATGCTGGCTGATATGGCGGACTGCGTACCCACAACAGGCGGTGAAATCGTCGTAACACCGGGGTCTCACAATTTCGGTGAAGTCAATGTAGGTGATCACTCCTCCCACCAGACCTTTACAATCAAGAATACAGGTGTGGTAAGCCATGCACTGGGCGGACTGGAACTTTCCGGCGCCAACAGCCATGAGTTTCTGAAGGTAAACGATACCTGTTCATGGAAGACTCTTGATCCTGCACAGAGCTGTATTGCAGAGATCGCCTTTGTACCTGCTACGGAAGGTGAAAAGAGTGCAGGCCTGGATGTGGTATCCGATGAGTCAACCGTCAGCGTACCATTGTCAGGCGTCGGAGTAATCACGAGCAGCATCGACCTGGCAGGTGAGTGGCAGTCCTTTGAAATGCAGAAAGTCGGTAGAGACAATTTGCAGGTAAAAGGGACTTTCCTTGTCAAGAATAACGGTCCTGAGTATTTCAGAGGTACCGTGAAACTGACAGGATACTTTTCTAATGATGACGTATACAGCTCCGACGATGTGTACAAGGCTCAGAAGAGTGTCAATGTAAAGGGACGTCAGGGAACCACCCTGAATGTCAACTTTACGGCGGCCGGACTTACAGGGAAGTATCTGATCGTTGTCATCGATGCTGACAATATTGTAACCGAATATGACGAGGATAATAATGTTGTAATAAGTCCCATGATGAGATAATACTCTTTTTATTTCACTAATACGACGCTATGGAGATGCCCGGAAACAGTCGGGCATCTCTTCTAATCTGTAAGATGATCCTGAAAGTATAAAGAAGATATTTGGTCATAGTTCTCAGAGGTAGGAGATGGGAGGCCGGTTTTATATGACAATACCTTTCTCCAATTAAAATAACCACATTTATGAGTAATAATAAGCTATCAGACAATGGATGAAGAAGTTTTTTACAATTCGAATGCGCTGGATTCCCGCCTTAAGAATTTTCTTTTTTCTTCGCGCCCTTCGTGTGCTTCGTGGTTAAAAAAGTTTTTTTTCGAGTACTTTTGATTTACGATTGTTTTAAAGTTTTAGCCGGATTTACTGAGTTTTGAATTTTGTCAGGGGTGAATATAATAGTGAACCTCGACAATTCAGAAGTTTAAATGTCATAATTAAGCATGAAAACAGGTTTTAACATTTTGTATTTGATTTGACACTTGAATTTTGTCACTTTTGAATTTCTTATACATTAAATTATTTTTTTGAGTACTTTTGATTTGCGATTTTTTTTTCGGTTTTAACCGGCTTTACTGCGTTTTGAGTTTATACCTGCTAAATAAGTAGCAAAACAGTCTCTTTTTTTAAACTGACCTCCGTTCCCGGAATTTTTTAAGCAGATATGAAATAAATATGTTATGGCCCGGTGAAAAAGAAGCATGGGATATCCTTTCAGGCCTTGATTCAGAACATATAAAAAACAATGCGAAAGTATTATTCAATTCTCACGATTCTGTATATGAATTGACATGTTTTAGCCAGAGCATCTTTGTTTCCTTAACAGATCGCGATATATCCAGTAAATCCTCTTTAGGCAAGTTGCTGGTCAACTCGCTTAGCGATTATTCCAGACTCTCGATACTCAGATACCTGATTCATGCGAATAATCTGCCCTTTACAGATAAACTCGTACGCCCTTCGGATTTATCGGGAGGCGAGATATTCGCGAGAGGCACTCATGTCCTGCCATTGAATAGAATCGCTTCCTCTTTTACAAATCATTATAATGAGTTTCTAAACATTGGTAAAAGCCTTGGCGGCTCTCTTCTTCACTACGGGGACATGTCATTAAAGCTATTTCCTTTTCCGCGAGTACCTGTCGTTCTTATATTATGGTCAGGCGATGAGGAGTTCCCGCCAAATTCCTCTCTTTTGTTCGATTCAAGCTGTACATATCATTTATCAACTGATATTTTATGGTCAACCGCCATGATGACTGTTGAGATGATGTTAATAAAAACCTAAGTAACTACTCAGTTATTTAGGTTGAAGACTGAAGCAAAAAATTAAGTGTATTCAGTAGTTTTGAATCTCCTTTTTGGCTTCTTCAAGAAATCCCATCGTCTTTTTCATGTAATCTTCATACTGTTGGAAAGTTAAGAATGAAACGTATCTTTGAAAAAACGTAAATTGTCCCACCTTCTCACTCAAGTCATTTGATTTTTTGCTTCAGCCTTCAGTCTTCAGCCTAAAATACCTAAGCAGTTACAAGTGTTTTACTGCCCTGTCTGTTTTTAAAGCTCAGCATTTAAGAGTCAATTCTCTTTGTCTGTTTCTGTAAGATTAAATTTTCTCATTTTTCTGTAAACGGTCTTTCTGTTTACACCCAACAACCGTGCTGCTTTGGCTTTTTTCCATTCAGCCTGTTCCAACGCTTTGAGAATGATCTCAGGATCATCTATATCAGTGCTCATCTTTTGCTCTCTTTTGTTTATGTCCATAAGACCGGGAAATCTCCTCGGCAGGTCGGATAAAGTAATGACCGGTTGACGGCTGACTATAAAAGCGTGCTCAAGTGTGTGTTTGAGTTCTCTTATATTACCGGGCCAGTGATAATTCATAAATAGATGTAGTACATCTTCCGATAATGTCTGAATTGTTTTGTTGAATTCTTTATTGAATTTGTCGATAAAGTGACTTATAAGGAGAGGTATATCTTCTTGCTTCTCTCTTAAAGCCGGCAATTCAATGGCAACGACATTTAAACGATAATAGAGGTCTTCGCGAAACATACCAAGCTTAATTCTCTCCATAAGGTTTCGATTCGTGGCAGCTATTATTCTGACATCAATTCTTATCGGAGTCGGATCTCCGACACGTTCAAACTCCTTTTCCTGAATAACTCTTAGGAGTTGCATCTGCATTTTAGGTGAAATATCACCAATCTCATCAAGAAAAACAGTGCCGCCCTCAGCTATCTGAAATCTGCCCTCTTTATCATCGCAGGCGCCGGTAAAAGCTCCTTTGACGTGACCGAACAGCTCACTTTCAAGAATATTCTCAGATAAAGCCGTACAGTTAACTTTTATTAACGGCCCCTTTCTCACAGTACTCTTAGAGTGAATAGCCTCTGCCACCAACTCTTTGCCCGTGCCGCTTTCTCCTGTTATGAGAACAGTGCTGTGTACATCCGCCAGATCTTCTATAATAGAGTAAATGGTCTGCATCTCCTCGCTTTTTCCAATCAAATCGTAAAAACGTCTTCTCTGTGCCAAATTCCTTTCCATTTCAACAATTTTTGTCATATCTCTGATAATCAGCACTGCTCCGGAAAACCTTCCGCTGCGGTTAATAAGAGGCCGCGCCTTTGTGCTGACTACTTTGTTTTCAGGCTTCCTGCATCGGCATTCTATATACTCCAGGACAGTTGGAGATTTTCTTTTTATGGATTCAACGGCAACTCCCAGACATCTCATACTGCAATCAGCCAGGATATCTTTAATCCCGGTTCCAATAATTTTTTCTCTTTTCCATCCACATAACCTGACAGCGGCGGCATTTATTTCAGTCACTGACATACCTGTATCTATTGTAAGAATCGCGTCATCTACGCTGTCAAAAACAGCTTCCAGGTTTGTTTTGTACCTCTCTTTTTCATCGAGCGCTCTCTTGTATTGCAACGCCTTATCGGCAACTCTCAGCAGCTCTTCCTTTTCCACAGGTTTAGAGATGTAATCAAAAGCACCTGAGCGAACCGATTCCGACGCTGTTTCGATATCCGGATAGCCTGTAATCATAATGACCTGACAATTCGACTCCTTCCTGTTTATTTCCTTTAATATATCGATTCCTGAACTCCTTCCAAGTATTATGTCCAGAAAAACGATATCATGATCAGAAGTGTCCATTAGGCTTACAGCACCGGAATAATTCTCGGCCGTTGATACTTCATAGCCGTTTTCAGTCAGAAAATCGCTAAAGGTAAGTCGTATACCTTTTTCATCATCTACGATAAGAGCTTTAGGCTTCAACTTTTCCACTCACAGGTAAATCTACGGTAATTTCTGTATACTCTCCTTCTATGCTGTCTACCTTGATCTTACCATTATGATCGCTTATAATTCCGTGTGAAATACTTAATCCCAATCCCATTCCTTCACCGGCAGGTTTTGTTGTAAAGAATGGATTCAATACTTTTTCACCAATATCCGCCGGAATGCCTGTGCCGTTATCGTAAAAAATAAAGCTTGCAACTGAAATATCTTCATTATGTTTCAGTTTGCAGGAAATTTTCAATATTTTTGTCTGATTATTTTCAAATTTTTTATGATTCAGGGCATATCTGGCATTATTGAGCATATTCAGAAAGACCTGCTGAATTTGTTGAGAGTTAATGTTAATCTCAGGAAGGTTATCAGCTATGTTTGTCTCTATTAATATACCATCCTTTTCTATCTGCCTTTTTGTAAGGGCCAGAGTATCATCCAATACTTTTTGAATACCGATAGGAAGCTTATCGTCCTTTTTAACACGAGCGAATGATAACAGTGCTCTGACGATCCCAGCAATACGTCTGCCTTCTTTTATGATTTCATTGCTGTACTCATACTCCTTTGAGTCTTCCTTTAGTTTATCCAGGATTACTCGGCCATAATTTATGATGCTGTTTACGGGATTATTGATTTCATGGGCCACCCCGGCGGACAATTCGCCAAGAGAGGCCAGGTGGGCGGTGCGAATTGTCTCTGCCTGAATATGTATCTTTTCAGTGATTTCCGTAGCAATCTCTATGACACTGACAATCTTTCCGGAATCATCTTTTACCGGAAAGGCTTTTACTTCCCATACTTTGCCATCTTTTGTCGTTCTTTCATCTGAATTTGGTTTTCCGGACTGAAAGCTTTTCAAAGCCTGACAATCATAACACACACTTTTATATCCATGGAGCAACTCATAACAGTAATTGCCTGTTATATCATCACTAAACTGTTGAGTCATGCTGTTGTTGGCCCATACAATTTTCAGATCAGGAGATAACTGTACAATCGCATCGGGAATAGAGTCGAGAAGCGTATGAAACTCCTGATAAAGTTTTCGATATTTTTGTTCACTCTTAAACAGACTTTCTTCATCTTTTTTACGTTTTGAGATATCGCGAACAATACCTGTAAAAAACCTGCCTTCCGCTGTTACCCAGCTTCCAAGTGAAAGTTCCAGGGGAAATTCACTGCCTTTTTTATGTAAGCCCACAGTTTCAATTGTTCCGCCAATCATTTTTGACGCTTCTCCTGATATAATACGACTGATTCCGCTTTTATGAGATTCTCTGAATCGCTCGGGCATGATGATCGTAACAGGCGCTCCAATCACTTCATTTGCCGAAAGACCAAAAATTGAACCGGCTGCCTCATTCCAGAAAATGATTTCACCATTGTTGTTGATTGTGATAATCCCATCACTGGCGGTTCTCATAACAGCGTTTAATTGTTCATTTATTTTTTTTAAATCATCTGTTCTTTTCTCCACCAGATTTTCCAGCTCCTCTTTTGAAACCGTACTCTCCTGAAGTTCTATACTCATTTTATTAAAGGTCTCTGCAAGTTGTCCTATTTCATCTTTGGACATGACGTCTACTCTGTCTGTAAATTTTCCTTTACCGATATCTTTCGCAGCGTCAGCAAGTTTTCTGATGGGACGTGAGATATTCCTTCCATAGACAATACTTGACAGGATCACCAGAACAGAAATAATGACAGTAACGATTCTCATTACGCGTGTCAGGTTCTCAATGGAGCTGAATGCCTCGTCCCTGTCAATCTCGGACATAAGAACCCATTTGAGCCCTTTTATATGAATCGGCGTATATGCGCCTAAAACCGGCACGTTCCTGTAATCGGGAAACAGGCCTGCCCCTTCACTGCCTTTTAAAGCCTCTTTCACACCCGATGTATTGACTTCCTGAAGTAATATGGTTGTATCCAGAGCTCTCATCTTCTTAATAAGAGCTTTATTGTACCCCTGCTTTTTCAACAATGAGATATATTTCTCTTTGTTTTCACTGAAAAATCTTGAATCGCTTCTCATCAACATATCTTCTCCAACCAAATAGGTCTTCACTGATCTCCCCATTCCACGGTGTTCCCACTTCCTTTGTGAGGTCATGATTTCATCGATTTTATGAATAGATAGTTGGAAGACCAATATACCTGTTAAAGTGTCATCATCAAATACAGGTGATGACACAAATGCGGCAGGCTTATTATAAGAAGGCTCATAATGGCTGAAGTCTGCTATATATGCATTGTCTTTGACTTTAAGATTAAGGGCTTTTCTAAAAACCTTTGCAAGATTCGATTTTCGATAGGGTCCTGTCATTAAGGAGGTTCCGAAATCGACTTCTTTAAATGTGGAATATACAATATACCCCTGTTCCGGCTCTATTAGGAAAATATCGTAATATTCAATGATACTCCTGAATAGTTTCCTCATCATAGGGTGATATTTTTTATGCACTTTACTGTAAGTCGATCCGTCAGAGGAGTAATCGTACTCATATTTACGTCCTAAATCTTTTGGATTGGACGAGATGTAGAGATGTTGGAGTATTCTTGTAACCTTCTCTTCAGGCCACCATTTATCCAAAGAGTTAACTGCAGAACCATAAGTATGCTCCCTTTGATATCGATATCTGTTTTTAAGCTTTTTCTCGAATTCTCCTTTGTTTGAGTCATACCATACAGACAATTCCTGCTCAACTTTCCAAAAAGCATCTGTAAATTCACTGACTGCGCTGATTACGGATAAGTCATTCGAGTGTTGAACGGACTGATCCTTTACTATTTTTAAATACTCCTCTATCTGTTCTCTCTTTAACTCCCTTAATGAAAGCAGATGTTTCATAACCTGCTCTTTCATGACATTCCTGACTTTTAAAGAGGAAATCATACCGAGAACAATAAGAGGCAGCAATCCAATGATAAAAAAAATTATGACCAGTTTTTTACTTATCGTTAATCTGTTACGCATATTTTTAGAATGAGGAGAATATTGTTATCAATAATACTCTTTTATAAGATCGTCTCAGGTTTTTTCATATTGTAACTGTTCACAGTGATCTGAGGTCAGAGGTCAGTTGAAGGGTAAAGGGGAGTTTTTTTTATTGAATTTCATGAGCATAATTGTCGTTTACACCCTTTTCTGACTTCTTAATGAGATAAATAAGTCAAATTTCTTTAAACAGACCTCCGATCCCTGAACTCTTTGAACCGTTACTTCATATTCTACCATTTTTAATCTCACTGTCATTGAACTAATCGATAGGAAAAAAGAATCCCTCTCTTACTTATCATCTATTCCTGTTGCCTGTAATCTTATTCCTTATGTTAAAATATGGTATGCAAAGAATTGTCCCCTCTATAATAATAACCATTCTTCTTCTCTTCATCTCTTCCGCATTTGCCGTCCCTATAGAGACATTCATCAAGGCCGACAAACTCGAATACGATCCTGTAAAAAAAGTCTATATTCTGACAGGCAATGTGGAGATAAAAAGGGTTGACGCTAATATAAAGGCGGAGTATATCGAGTATAACGAAGAGACGCTCTTTGTTAAAGCAAAAACGGACGTCTTTTATAGTGACAAAGAAGTGTCCATGCTTGCCGATGAAGCGGATATTTACATAGACAAAAAGACAGGTAAAATTAAAAACGGTGATATTACCTTTAAAAAAGACAATTATCATGTTACCGGTGACGAGGTAATTAAAAAAAGCGAAAGCGAGTACTTCCTTGAAAATGCGACATTTACCACCTGTGACGCCGATGTACCGGAATGGTGCTTTCATGCAAAGGAGGTAAATATTGAAGTCGGCGATTATATGAAAGCCAAAAATATCAATTTCAGAGTAAAAGACTTCCCTATATTCTACTCTCCCTATTTCAGGACAGCGATTGCAAGAAAAACCGGATTTTTAATACCAACCCTTGGCTTTGGAGACGATAAGGGGTCATATTTTAAACTCCCCTTTTACTGGGTCATCTCGGACAACAGAGACGCCACATTTAGTCTTGAAATCCATACGAAAAGAGGGGCAGGGGAGGGCGTAGAATATCGCTATTTAGAAAGAGGAGGCATTGAGGGACACTGGAACGTGAAGCATCAGCATGACAGAGAGATGGATAAAGATTTTGTTTTAATAAAGGGCGAGCACTTACAGTTCGCCGAAGAAGGTCTGTCCCTTTATCTTGACGTCAATCACCTCAGTGAGGACGAATATTATAAAGAATACAGTCCTGATATGGAGAAAACATTCCGCAGGTATCTTGAAACAAGGGGAGAGGTTTCCTATTCGTATAAGAGATTAAGAGGTTATTTGTTGTCCGAATATTGGGAGGATTTAAGATATGACAGAGAGGAAGTCTCGCAAATAACACCGGAACTGGGGCTGACACTCAACCCTACAAGAGTGGGGCCAGTGAATCTCTCTGTTACCTCATCTATAGCGAATATCTGGTCCGATGAAGGCGCTGACGGAGAACGTCTTCTATTTATTCCTAAAATCTATCACTCTATGGGTGAAACCTTCAGACTCAAGCAAACAGCAGCCTTTAAGGCTGAATCCTATTCTATGTCTCGTACCGCCGGTGACGAAAACGACAGCGACGACATGACATTTCTCTATACAGCCAGCGCGGATGTGACGTTTACTAAGAAATACGACTCTTTTACCCATGTCATAGAACCATCTTTGGGTTTTACATATATATCCGACAGCAGCGAAGCGCCTGTTATCGACTATTTCGAACTCCTTGAAAAGAGATCGGACCTTGAATTGGCGCTAATGAATTATTTTAGAAATGACAATGGCACCTTTCTTTTTCTGCGACTCTCCAATCCCTTTGAACTTCTTGATTCCGCCAATCGATTTGGTCCTTTAAAGGTGCAGGTAAGATTGAATACCCCTGTCTCTCTTACTGCAGACGCCACATACGACTACCACGATAATGAATTAAAAACAGTAAATACAGAGCTGGCTTTCAATCTTTTCAATTCCAGAATATACTTTGGAGAAAGATACGACCTCGATTACGACAGGATGTTCCTCACAGGCGGCATTGGTTTCAGACCTTTTAAATATCTAACTTTAGGCGCCGACTTCTGGCACGATTCCAAGGAAGACGGTCACACTAACTTCACAGTTAACTCCACTTACTCAAGACAGTGCTGGGGCGTCAATATGCTCTTCAGAAAAAAACCGGACGATTTCAATTTCTACTTCACCATCGACCTGAGAGGTCTTGGCGCCTATCGCCTATAAAGTGAGATATAATACAATAACCTAACCCGGCAAGCGGTCACCAAACAGGTTTGATGTAATGCTTAGGAATTTCGAAAAAATTCCCTTCAAGTCTCCTCTCCCCTTGAGGGGAGAGGATTAAGGTGAGGGGTGACGGTGGAGAAGCGTTACCCTATCGAGTACTGTATCGACCGCCCTCACCCCAACCCTCTTCCCCTTCAAAGGGGGAGAGGGAGCAAGAGAATAACAGATCACAAATTTATTGATAATAAATGGAGCTTTGCTCCGTTATTTTACCTGTATCTGGAGGTTGATGTATGAAATTGTTTAGAAATTTGTTAATGATTGTTATGGTCTTTGCCATTTTTTACCGGAAAGACTCTTTCGATTATAAAGAGATTTCGTTAATTTAGTTCCTAATACTGCAGCGACACTTAATACTAATCGCTGTTCAGGCAACAGGCATAAGAAAAATCAAACCTTGTGCCTGTTGCCTTATGCCTTTTCACTCTTATAATTCAGAAATCCGTGGTAACTCTATTGTAAACACAGCACCGTCACCGCTGTTTTCAGCATAGAGTTTCCCGTTCATATTTTTTTCAATAATTACTTTTGACATATACAGACCGACCCCGGTGCCTTTTCCTTCTTCCTTCGTTGTAAAATAGGGTTCAAAAATTTTGTCTATAATATTTTCAGGTATGCCTCCGGCTCGATCGCTGATTTTAATAAGAATTTTTTCGTTGACACTGTTTATTTTAATCGATACAACTCTGTTCTCACTGCTTATTCTCCCCTGACGGACTCTCTGTAATACAGCGTCCCTTGCATTATGCAGAATATTGATGACTACCTGCATAAATTCATTGAGGTAACTCTTTATGGTCAGGCTTTCGACACTTTCCGTCCTCAGTTCGACTCTGATATTTGCATTGTCCAGTTGCGCTGAAATCAGACTGATAACCTCCTTAATTGTCTTGGCAATATTGAAAGAGGACTTATCTTTCTCAGGCTTAAAAAAATTTCTGAAGTCATCTATTGTTTTTGACATATATTGAATTTGGGACATAGATGACTTGACCATTTTATCGAGGTAATCCTCATCCAACTCTCCATAATGATAAGCATCCTGGAAATCCTGAACAGCCAGGCCTAAAGCTGTAAGAGGCTGTCTCCACTGGTGAGCAATAGCGCCGATCATTTCACCCATTGCAGCCAGTTTGGATTGTTGGACCAATATCTCTTCCTGTCTTCTTCTTTTCTTTATCTCTGAATTCACTCTCATTTCCAGGTTTCTGTTGAGCTCGCGAAGCTCTTCTTCCTGTTTTTTCAGCTTATCTTCCAGCTCTTTGCGCTCGGTAATATCTCTGACAACACCTACGGAACCGCTAAAATCCTTCTCACGCATTTTGATGACGCCAAAACTGCCTTTGAACTGAACGTCATTCAGACTCGATCCGGCTTCATAAATACCGGAACTGTTAATCTCCGCTACCAATGAATCCTTATCCTTTTTATTGTCATCTTTTACATTGATCCTGACTTCCAGACCTTTTGTCGTACGCTGCCCGGTCCTTCTTTCATCGAACAGTTTTGGCTGCTCTTCATATCCTGTTTCAACACCTTCGTACTTTGTAAGCACTTTATCGCGGCTGATTTTATCTACATCTTCAGTGGGGATTAATTTGCTGAAATGCTTTCCTATCAGGATTTCGGGATCGTATCCATAATTTTTTATTGCACCGTTTATATAGGTAAAACAGCCTTTTTCATCTACTTTGTACACCACATCGGGGATTGCTTCCATAAGGGCTCTGAAATTTTTTTCGGAGTTATGCACTTTAATTACTTCCTGAGCAAGCTCTTTGTAGAGTTCATCAAGGGAATCTTCCACCATTTTACGCGTTTCTATCTCCTGCTTCAGCTCCAGGGTTCGTTCTTCCACGCAAAATTCCAGATGGTTTTTGTATTGTTCCAGTTCCTTTTCTTTTGCATGTAATCTCAAGGCAACTTCAATGGCAACATGCAAATCTCTTTTTGTGAAAGGTTTTAAAAGATAGTTATAGGGCTCCGTCTCTTTGATCTCCTTTAATAAATTTTCCGTATAACCGGAACTCATGTAAATAATCGGAACATCTATAGATTTTTCATGTATCCTCTTTGCCACATCGATACCGCTTGTACGATCTTCCAGAGTGATATCCATTAAAATAATATCGGGATGGTGGTCCTTTGCTACTTTGTTTATAGCCATGGCGCCTGTATTGACAATAGAAAACACGTCATAATCCAATTCCTTTATCCAATCCCTTATCTGTTTTGCAATGGCTTTGGAATCCTCGACTATCATTATCGTAGTGTTCATTGTTAATAATTACCTCTTTCCACCAGGGTTATTATTGTCTGTAATCCGTTTTCAGCGTTTGAGACATCAATGATCCCGTTAAAATTGTTTTCTATAATCATCTTACTCATATACATGCCAATCCCGGTTCCGATTCCCTTTTCCTTGGTAGTGAAATAGGGTTCAAAAATTCGTTCAATATCTGCTTTGTTCATTCCCTTTCCATTATCCAAAATGACAATCGTTGTTTTATCTTCTGTCTTTTCTATTGAAATGATTATGCAGGGTTGATGAATTGTATTTTTATGTTCTGCAATGGCATCAATAGAATTTGAAATAATATTTTGAACAACATGTGAAAACTGACTGTGTAAACCATATATTATAACCGGTGACTTCGCCATATGGATTCGAACATCGATGCCATGCTTCTTTAAATTGTTTTCAAATAATTTCAAAACATTATTTATATTTTCTTTCACATCGAAATCTTCATATTCCGAGCCGGGTTTCAGAAAATTCATAAAATCGTCGATTGTATTTGACATACTAAGAATTTGATCCATACTTTCTCTGACAAATTTGTCAATATAGTTTTTATCCAACTCTTCATGAACATAGGCTTCCTCGACATCCTGTACAAACATTCCTAATGCTGTCAATGGTTGCCTCCATTGATGAGCGATGGCGCCAACCATTTCTCCCATAGATGCGAGCTTTGATTGTTGAATCAATATTTTTTCCTGTGCATTTCTTTTTTGTATCTCCTGTTCCACTTTTTGCTCCAGTTCGTTTTTATATGCCCTTATCTCCGTAATATCTTCACCGGAAGAGAGGGTTTGGAAAATTTTACCCTTTTCATCTTTAAAATAGCTGTTATGCCATGCAATGAGCCGTTTTTTTCCGCTTGAGGTGACTATACTATTCTCATGATACTCAATTTCATCGGTTTCACCGCATAACATTATCTCGAAAAATTTATGAACTTCCTTTGCTTCATCAGGTGGAAGGCAGAGAAAAAACCAGTTTTTACCAATTGCATCATCGGCCTTCACTTCCAGAATATCTAAAGCACGTTGATTTAAATGGGCGATGGTTCCGTCAGGGTTTAAGACGACAAGCATGGAGCCCGCCATATTAAAGTAGAGTTCGCTGTTGACTTTTTCCAATGAGATTTGAGCATAGGCTTCTTTTAACGCCTTATTGCTTTGTGTCAGCTCGTTTTTAACAGATTCCAGATTGTTTTGTGTTTGAACTAAATAACGTATCAAAAAAGCGGAGATAAAAAAAACGACAAAAGCATCGACAGCCGGTGTAATGAAGCCGACAATTAATAAATTCTTATCAAAGAAACCGCCTGTCAGCCAATAACTTTGAATGACAATTAAAAACTCCGAAATAATAATGGCCGCGACAGTAAAAAGAGCGATATAAGGCCAAAAACCCAATCGGGCCAATACTTTTACCAATTTATCCATATCCCTTATTATAGCTAATATATTTATGATGATTAAACGTTAATTTTTAACAAACATGTATGAGACTGCATAATCCGTTAACACCCCCCTCTATGTTTATTTCGTCCGGCACATATTGATTTATAGTATAGAAATATGTTAACTATAGGAAGTCTTACCTGCATTATATTAAATCTATTGTGATGAAATATAGTCAAAGTAAAATATTTTATGCCGCTGACAGGTAACGTAGAAATAGAACAATTTATACCATAATAAAAAAGTCCGCTAAAAAGAACAAAGTCTTGAAAATACAGACTTACCATGTTTTTTAACTAATATTGATAAATTGAATATATTTAAAAAAAAAAACTGCTGAAAAATGGAGGAGTTCTTAATAAAGGTTCTGAGCAAAATAAATTTTGGAGTAAAAATAATAGTCGCTGTTGTCATCACTTTTGTTGTCAGCTTTTTCATCAACTTTTTTTATGTCAAGGGAATTATTGAGCATAATGCAAAGACAGCTTTAATTAAAGAGGCTGAATCCGTAGCCGGAATTGCCGAGGAAATTAGAAACACGGTATCCTCTTTTTGGGAGGAGGAAGTCCTGGACTCAGAAAGACTGATTGCCAATACGAAAGAAGCCATGAAAAATATACACTCAGACGAAGAACGTCTGAAAAAAGCCAGAACTCTTCCTGTTTATAACACAATTCCCATCGTCGCTTCATGGGATGCCCTTGGTAAAAAGGCAGATACCTTGGGTTACAAATTTAAAGTGCTGAGTCTTACACCGAGAAATTCCAGAAACATGGCGGAAGGTAAAGAGGCGGATATGCTTAAGCACATGGAAAATACAGGAAAAAACCAGACATGGCGAATAGACAGGGAAAGTAATTCTTTATGGTTTATAAAAGCAATTAAAGTTGAGGAGGGATGCCTGTTTTGTCATGGAGATGGGGATTACGATATACTTGGTTTTAAAAAGGAGGGTATGAAATCCGGAGATTTTAGAGGGGGTTTTAAATTCGCTTTCAGTCTTGAACCGATGCAACAGGAAATCAGGAATTTTCTTTTTAAAACCACTTTCCTTGCAGTGATTCTCATATTGATTGTTGCTGCTGTTGTCAAGTATATGGTTGCTAAGTTGGCTATAAAGCCTGTATCGGAAATGCGTAGGGGAATCGAGTTAATATCTCAGGGAGATCTTTCTGCAAAAGTAAAGGTGGAAACCGAAGATGATATTGGTATGGCAGGTAAGGCTTTAAACAGCATGGCGCAAAAATTGGATGAAATAATTGGTAATATCAAGAGAGCTGCGGAACATGTGGCTTCAAGCAGTAACGAAATCAGTACAAGCTCACAAGTGCTGTCACAGGGCGCCACTGAACAGGCCGCATCGGCTGAAGAAGCATCTTCAGCGATGGAACAAATGTCTGCAAATATAAAACAAAACGCGAATAACGCTGTGGAAACGGACAAAATAGCGGTAAATGCATCGGGTAATGCAGATGAAAGCGGTAAAGCCGTGTCACAGGCAGTTAACGCCATGAATCAAATAGCAGATAAAATTAATATTATTGAAGAAATCGCACGTCAGACAAATCTTCTTGCATTGAATGCAGCGATCGAGGCTGCTCGCGCCGGCGAGCACGGGAAAGGTTTTGCAGTTGTCGCCTCTGAAGTAAGAAAGCTTGCAGAACGGAGCCAGACAGCAGCCGCTGAAATCACCGAGCTGTCGGGGTCAAGTGTCGCTGTGTCGGAAAAGGCGGGACAAATGCTTATTAAACTTGTACCGGACATCCGAAGAACAGCGGAACTTATACAGGAAATTTCTGCTTCAAGCAATGAGCAGAGCACGGGAGTAGAGCAAATCAACATTGCCATTCAACAACTTGACACCGTTATTCAGCAAAATGCTTCAGCTTCGGAAGAACTTTCATCCGCCTCAGAAGAGCTTTCTGCTCAGGCCGTTGCACTTAAAGATTCAGTTTCATATTTCAAGACTTCCAATGCAGGAATTAGGGGTTCAGTATCGTCCGAGGAAAGACAATAATCTGTCTTTAGCACTAATGCAACTAAGGTCTCCTATGATTCTTCTTTCAGGAAGGGCCTTTTTTATTATTAATGTTGGTGTTGCTCGGTTATTTCGTCAAATCCTTTTATTGCGGTAGGACATTTTTCTAATACTTTACTCCCCATTTACTCTCCTATTAAAAGTTTGTGTTATCGATAGAGTTTATATTAACAAAAAAAAGAGTCTTACCCATAGCAACATCATTAGAAAAGCAACAATAGATGCATAAAAAATTATCCGGTTCGTCAGAAAGCGCAGGTAAGCCTAAATAGAGTCCTTCCCGGAGTTGGAAAGAATATGAACATCCCTTTTTGGATAAGGAATTTCTATGCCGGCTTTTTTGATCTCACTGTAGACTGCTAAATTCACCTTATAAAGAGACTGATAATAACTGTTGGTAGGCACCCAGAAACGGTAACTTATGTTTACTGAAGAATCTCCGAAGCTTCCGATACCTATTTGCGGTCTTGTCTCTTTAGAGACCTCCGGTATGGCAAGGAGCACTTTCTCCACAATAGCGATTGCTTCTTCCGGCGCACACTCGTAACTGACTCCAATGGATTCTTCGGCTATTTTCACTTCTCGGGAATTGAAAAGAATTTCTCCGATAATATGCTTGTTCGGGATATTGATCTCAACTCCGTCTTCATCCTCTATCATTGTGTATGCCAGAGTGACTTCTTTTACGATTCCGCTGACATTTTTAACTGTAATCGTGTTTCCTACAACAAAAGGGCGGGATATAATGATCGAAAGGCCGGCGCCGTAATTCGAAAGAGGTCCCTGAATGGCAAAGCTTGCGCCAAAGGCCATTGCAGTGATGGCGGCGACAAGGGGGGCAATGCTGATTCCGAACTTGCCCAGTGCGATAATAAAAGTAAAGGAGAGAATCAATATTTTAACGGTTTTAGCTATAAACTTAGATAATGTTACATCGAATTTCTTCCTGTCAAAAAGTTTTAACAGCATGGAAGATATCCAGCCTGCAACCATCCACCCGATAATAAGTACAAAAACCGCTCCAATAACCTGGAAACTGTAATTTACACAAAAATCGATTATTGTTATGACTACTTTTTCTATATCCATTGTGTCTCCTTATTATCTTCCAAAGGGCAGTCCCTTTAGTATTTCTTTGCCGGATTCTTTAAGATTATCAAGGTTCTCTTCCAGAGCTTCGGGATTATTTATAAGTTCTTTTACCTCGTCGGGATTACTCAGATCAACATTGAGGGTCTCTTTGAGCATGCCCTTCAGATCGGGTTTAAACGCCGGAGAATCGAATGTCCCTGTAATGAGAACGGGAACCATAATGCCTGTTCTCTTTTTCTCGTCTCCCTGTCCCTGTAAGGTCGAAACGAATTTCGGTTCGACACGAAAATCAAGTTCCTCTTTGACAAGATCAGCCTCACCTGAAGATGTAACTCTCAGTAAAGGAGAGAGGAGCTTTGTGGCTTCTGTATGAAAGAGGCCCTCTGTGATAGTAAATGGAATATGGAGCTCTGTAAAGTCCGTTTTTGGACGATCTTTCGCTGTCGCTTCGAGTCCGAAGGATGTTTTTATGTTTCTCACCATGGCCGGTATGTCTATTCCTATTATGGCGCCGTCATTAAACCTTATTTCACCGGTTCCGCTCAGACTCTTTTTGATTTGTTCCGTGCTTTCGCCTTTGGCGGCTATAGAGATATTCGCATTTAGCACGCCTTCTACTATGTCTCTTTTTAAGAAGTCACGTACTATTACGCCTCCCTGAATATTTTCCAATGTAACGTTAAAATCTGTCACCGGTATCTCTTTGCTCACATCTAAGGCTGTCTTTAGCAGGACAGTTCCTTCAAACATCTTCAGATGTAAGGGGTCAATTTTATATAAACCACTTCTGCCTGTTAACTCAACAAAGATATCCTTTACTTGCGATTCCTTAATTTTTACTGTATCGGCCTCAATTTTACCTTTTATAACAGGTGTGCGCAATGGAGCGTAATCGATTTTTTTCTTCTCCTTATCGCTGCCTTCTGCTTTTGGCTCATCTTTGCTTTCATCTCTGTTTTTATTGTCCGGCGGTAAATATCTGTTCAAATCAATAGTGTCAAGATGTACATGAAAGGCTATGTCAGGGCCGGCGAAATCGCTAATATCGGTATTAAAAGATATTGTTGTTTCATCGATTGTAAATAAACCGTTTTTTAAGTGGACTTCCTTCGCCGTACCATTAAGAGTCGTGTTCAGAGACAGAGAGGTTAAAGCATTTTTATCCGCAGTTTGAAGAGGGAAAGGAATATTAAGAGCATCTGTTATTCTTCGAGGGGAAAATTGATTAACCTTGAGAGTCATATCATACTCGCCTCCTTTGCTCAAAGCCGACACGTTTCCCTTTACGTCAATATCCAGTTCTCCAATTAGTTTGGCAATCAGTTCAAAATGTATCGTGTCCTCAAGAGGCTGTCTTCCTATCGGACCAATTTTACCATCAAGAGAGAGGGGAAGGTTATCTGCTTTTGCAGAAAATGTAAAATGAATCGGATTATCGAAAGACACTTCTTTTAATTGAAAATTAATATTGGTAATGTTCTTCTTTAATCCTGAAGAACGGTCGGAAAATGTAAGAGAACCCTCTTTAACAGAGAAATCACCAACTGTTAAAGATTTAACCGGCAGTTCCAATGGATCGCCTTTTTTTTCTGTACGATTGTCCGTGGGTTTGGTTTGTTTCTGCCTGCTTCCGCCGACACCCTCCCAGTTGGCCAAACCATCCTTATTCTTCTCCAATACGATTCGTGGTTCTTTTATAATAAATCTTTTAAGCTCTATCTCTTTTGACAAAAGCGGCAATAATTTAACTCTTACTTCAAATTTGTCTAGAGAAACAAAAAAATCGCTTTCAAAGCCCTCAGGATTGCCAAGGATCATGTTATTCAGTTTAAATCCAGCCCAAGGGAAGAGGGAAAGAGCGATTTCTCCATTCAATTCGAAAGTTCTGCCTGTAGCAGCAGTTACCTTTTCCTTGATAAGGGGTTTATATTTATTAATATCTATAAAGAGAGGTATTGTGATGAGGGCTACAATGATAAATACAAAAAGTGCGAAAACTGTCAGGAAACTCCATTTCAATAACTTGTTCACTGGCTCCTCCAATATGAGTAAGTTTTAACGGGAAATTACGATGAATAATCGTTGAATTTATCTTCTATTTTGTCTACTGTGTCATCGAACTTTCTAAAAAATTTTGCTATTAAAACAAAGAAATACTTTATAACAACAACGAATGTTGCAACCATCATCAAGGCGATTAGTATGAAGAAGGCGATTAGCAGCAGTTCAAGATCGTTTAACTGCATTCAATATCTCAACTGACGGCATCCGTTCAAAATGCAAAACCATCCTCTATAAATAGGTTTTAAATGCCTCTGTTTCAAATTCCTCCTCTGTTGTTGTCGTAATCCTGAGAATAGGTTTATCTGTTAAAAAGAAGTAAATATTCACAGTGTGAAATGAGAATTTAAGTTACCTTTTTAAAATATTGGCAGATGAGCAAACATCTCAATATTAACTGTATATCCGTGATATGACTTTTTATAATAACAAATAATAATAACCGGTGTAAATTTAATTATGACTACTATGACTCATTCACATTGACAAAGATGGAAGAAGGAATTTCAAAGAAATTTCTTTACAGGTCTCCTCTCCCCTTGAGGGGAGAGGAGACAAGGTGAGGGGTGACGGTGGAGAAGCATAACCGTATCGAGTACCGCACCCCCTCACCCCAACCCTCTCCCCCTTCAAAGGGGGAGAGGGAGTAAGAGAAAAGTCGCTGCCTGAGGCAGCTTAACTTGCTATATTTATGTTATAATGTAAGGGATTTTCTTTTCCATTTATATACCTTTAAAACATATGGTACAAATCCTGGCGTTTTTATTAAATAATTGTAACTATTTAAGTGTATAGACTGAAGGCTGAAACAAAAAATCAAATATCCTGAGTACGTCAGCCAATAAAAAACTTAATGTTTTATCGATAACACATGTTTTAACCTGACAGTCTTCAGCCTTCAGTCTATACATCTAAGCAGTTACCGATTTTTTATAATTCTATCTTATAGAGATAAGTTTTTCACAAAATTTATTTGGAGGTTCAGATGAGGCTGACGATACGAAAGAAATTTATTGCAGGTTTTTTTAGTATTTCTTTATTGGTTCTACTGTCCGGCGTTATAGGTATTATTGCGACAAGAGGAGTCACAGAGAGAGGTAAAGTAATCATTGATGAAACAATGCCTGTAAAGGATGTTTCCATGGAAGCGTTAATCGCTCTTGAAAAAGGAATTTCCGCAGGCAGAAAATATATTAATAATATCTACGAGCTTAATACCATTAAAGAGGATGTAAATGAGGCTCTTGGAGATTTTGATATGTTTATTTCCATGCTCAAATACGGTACTGAGTCAGAAAAGTTTAAAAATTCTTCTGCCGGTGCTATGTATATGAAAGATGAATTGGATATTGTCGTACCTGAAGTAAAAGGAGTTATAAAAGATTTAGCAAACAAGACAGCTCAAAGATTTACGGTTTTCAAACAGGAAGCAGACAATCTCATAGAGATACATGACAAAAAAGTACGTTATTATTTTAACCATAATGGTTTGAATTACGATATAGTGCTTTTCCTTTATTTTATAGACACTGCTCAGCATGAGTGGATGAATAAACTTGAAGAGATAACAACATACTATGCACTTGCATTTTCAGGTGAAACAGATCCGAGCAAAAGTGATTTTGGTATTTGGTATAATAACTTTACAACAGACGACAATAAACTGAGCGGCATGCTTGAAAAGTATAATAAACTGAACATAAAGGCCCATGAACTGGCAAAGAAAATTAACTCACTCGATAATGAAGCAGACAGAAAAAAGGCTTTTAAGCGGGGAAAGAGAGTTATTTTTGTTAAAGGAAGTTATCTGCTCCATGAGATATTGGAGTATGTGACACCTCTTGTCAATGACCTGAATCTAAAAGAGCAAGCCGCATTGAAGGCTATGGAACTGTCATCGCAAGAGATAAGAGCGACTATAAACGATCTTATGTCGGCAATCGATAATGAGATGTTGTCGGCAATTCAATCCTCAGAGGACTCGATGAACTCGGCAAATATTATACTGATTATTACGATTATTTTTGCCGTTGCTACTGCAATATTACTTGGTTTGTTTTTAACCCGCTCAGTTATTGCGCCTCTGAATGAAGGTGTGCATCTTGCCGAAAAACTTGCTGACGGTGATCTGAACCTAAAAGCGGATATTAAAAATAACGACGAACTTGGAAATCTCCTTAACGGGATGAACGTTGTAGTAGATAACCTGAGGAAAATTATTGGCGAGATTAAAACTGCATCTGACGAGGTGGCTGAAAATTCAGAACAAACATCTGCTACAACAGGTCAACTCAAAGATGGAATAAATCAGCAGGTAATGCAATTGGAACAATCCGTTACCGCTACTACTGAAATGTCTCAGACAATTGTAGATGTCGCTAAAAACGCTTCCGACGCTTCTGAAGCAGCCAAAGAGTCAGCCAAGGTTGCAGATGAGGGAAAAGCTGTTGTAGAACTCACAGTGACAGGCATTGTAAGCATTGCCGAAACAGTGAGGAGTTCATCGGAAATGATAGAAAAACTGAGCGAAAGCAGTAAGCAGATAGGGGATATTTTAAGTGTAATTAACGATATTGCCGATCAAACCAATCTTCTTGCATTAAATGCTGCAATAGAGGCAGCCAGGGCCGGGGAACAGGGGCGCGGGTTTGCCGTAGTGGCAGACGAAGTAAGAAAACTTGCAGAGAGAACAGGTACGGCGACAAATGAGATTTCCGATATGATTAAGAAAATTCAACAGGATACAGACTTGTCGGTGCAAAGCATGGAAGCAGGTCAGAGCAAGGCCGAAGAGGTTGTAAAACAGACGGAGTCAGCTAAATTTGCACTAGACAAAATAGTTCTTGCTTCAAACCGCTGTTTTGATATGGTTCAAATGATAGCTACTGCTATAGAGGAGCAATCTGCCGTTATAGAGGAGGTTTCATCGACGATGGAGAATATATCGGATATCTCAAAGAATTCAGGAGAAGGTATAAACAATATCGACAATGCAACAAAAGGTTTATCCGGCCTCTCTATGAATCTTAAAGATATTGTTTCATGGTTTAAGTTGGAGAACTCTTCATCGTCGGGATACCTTATAGGACGGGAATGATTAAGGGAACTGATATTTCACCTAAGTACTTGTGGAGGGCAAAATTATGAATACCGGTGATGACAACTCAATTAATTCAAAAGAAGTGCTTATTAAGACAGTAGACGGCGAGGTTTTAAAGGGGAAGTTAAATCTAAAGTTTGAGGAGAGGGTTTCCGATCTTTTTACTCAAGGGGAGGACTCATTTGTTATTCTCTTTGACGTCTCATATAAAGGAGGAAAGAATAAAACTCTCTTTATCAATAAGAGTAATATAATATTTGTAGAGCCTTTAGATTGAAGGGTAGGGGGTAGGTGCAATTTTTTTTAATAAAACATGAAAAAAAGCAAATATGTCAAGAAATTAAAATAATTAAATGGTATTATCTCCTATAATTTAAATTAAAGGAGGTTTTTTATGTTTAAAAGAAGTTTGTTTTTTTTGTTGTTCTTCTTATTAATCGTCTCAGTTGCCCTGGTCCAGGCGGAATCGGTTAATATCAACACCGCCGATGCAAAGACCCTGGAAAAACGAATCGACGGAGTTGGAAAAAAGAAAGCCGAGGCGATTATAAAGTATCGAGAGGCAAATGGCCCCTTCAATACCGTCGAAGAATTAACAAAGGTGAAAGGATTCGGCAAGAAGTTATTGGAGAAGAACAGAGGAATATTAACTGTAGGTACGACAGAGGAATAGATATTGCCGAATAACCAAATAAGCCGAGGCTGATTTTCGAGCCTCGGCTCATCGATTTAGGTAGGGAGAGTTCCTTAGCAGCAGGAAGAGCCTGACGAGCTGTTTCCGCTACTGTCTTGTGGGTTATTTTCGACGTTTGAGCAATCTTTAAACTCGCCGAAATGCTCATTAAACGAACCTGTAACTTCAAAAAAATCTTTATACCTTGTTTTCGAAAGCATTAGGGCTGTATTACCGCAGACTTTTTCAGGCTTACCTTTATAAAAGAGATGGGATTCGTCAAGTTGAAAACTGAATGGCGATTCCGGAAGACCTCCTTTATATATGGCGATATGACCGTAATCCTCACAGGCGTCTTCAAGCCCTTTAAGTTTCCAAAGTCTGTAAGTGGCTGAATAGAACCTGATATTCCCTGTGAGCTTTAATATCTCATTGTTTGTTATTCTTACTTCTCTTAACGAGATTATCCTTGGATCGATAAAACCAGTTTTTCTGCACAACCTCTTAAAATCTCCAAAATAAAGTGCTCCTCCCAGACACTCGGAATATAACAGAGGATTGTTCCTGATTTCATCTCCGGCTCTCCTGTCTGTGTAAATGTCTGAAAAATAAAACTCCCCGCCATATTTCAGTGTATCGTATATTTGCCTGAATACAGGTTCTTTGTCTTCCGCCAGATTTAAGACACAGTTGGATATCGTTACATCTATAGATTCGCTTTCAAAGTGCTGCCCGATATTTTCCATATAATCCATTATAAAAGATATATTGGGCTTTTTATAGCCGAACCTCTCTGTTTGAGACTTTATACGGCTTTTGGCCAGATTAAGCTGGTTTTCAGTCATATCCAATCCACAGACAAAACCTTTCGGTCCTGTCAGTTTTGAAATGATATATGCATCTCTTCCGGTGCCGCAACCTATGTCAAGAACTTTTAAGCCGTTAAGATGTGTTGGAATCGGTGAGCCGCAGCCGTAATACTTCATTAGAATTTCATCGTCTATCAAAGGAATGATATCCTTAATATATTCCGGTATTTCGTTTATATTGCAACAGGCTTCACTTTTGAGATCAGAAGTCTTTTTCAGCTCCTCGCCATAATAGTATTTTACCTTTCCTTTAACGTCAAATTCCCTGACACTCTTTTCCGTGACAAACTCTTTTGTTATCAATTCACCGTGACAACTACTTCCCAGGTTAGCAGTGCAAGCAAAGCAGTGGTCGTCAAATGAAATGGCAGAGGAAAGACTGTCTATATCGATCTCCCAAAAAAACTTGTTATCATACCCCTGTATTTTTCGGTTGGCAGCCAGGTTAAAGTCACAATCATATATGTATCCCTGATAATCTATGGATAAGAGATGCCTGCACATAATGTTGTTGAGAGTTGACGGGTTATAGGATTTCTTCAATAATTCCATATAGGTGTTCAGTCTGCCTCTGTTTTTTAAAAGGTTTTTGAACTTTCCAAGAGGAGAGTTAACCATTGTGATTAATCTGTTAAAGAAGATGTTGTGCTTTGCAGAAAGGATGTCCTTGAACTGTGTTTCCAATTGTCCGTGATCGGGAGGTAAGTAATCGGAGGAGGGATTGTAAACCAAATCCAGTTCCAATCCGTTTGTTCCGTATCCGATGTCGTTAAGTCGTTTAAGAACTTTCAGAGTAGCAGAAAAGGCGCCATCGCCTCTTTGCCTGTCCACTGAGTCCTGAAAAACGGCGGGCAGGGATGAGATCAGTTTTACATTGAAATCTTTAAAAAGATCGATATAAAATGAATAGCGATCGTGAGAGAGTACTGTCAGATTAGTTCTGACTGCTAAGGCTTTGTCCGTTAAAGAGAGCTCTTCTAAAAAAAATTTGAGATTTGGATTTAGTTCGGGAGTCCCGCCGGTAAACTCTACATTCGATACAGGCATTCGCTTTAAAGATTCAACGATCTTTTCAGCGGTTTCCAGGGACATATTTTTAGTACCACGCGGCGATGCCGATATATGGCAGTGGTTGCATTTTTGATTGCACTTATTGCCCAGGTTGATTTGAATAACTTCTATTCTTCTTTTTTCAATAGGCGTTTCAGGCGGAAAATTGTTATCAAGCATAAATAGAGATGTTTATAATTTATTTCCAGAGGCTTTGTTTCTTGTACGCTTTTGTGCGAAATAGACCTCATAATCCTCCTTTGTATTGAATACGTGACACAATCTCTGGTTAGCATGTATAGCCACTATGTCTTTCCACTGATGCTCTCTGTCAGCTACTGATGAAACGACTTCAGCATAAATGGAGCTTCCATGACGATTATGCGTATTGCTAACAAGAAAGAGACCTTCTTCCAACTCCATGAGAAATTTCTTTGTCAGTAATGTTGTTTTAATGGGGCTGAGTTCTTGCATGAGCTACCTTTCCTGAGATTATTTTGAGTGCCTATTATAACCTAAATTAAAAGAATAATTTAACAAAAAAATCCTTCAAAAAACAAGATATATTATTATTTTACATAATATATCTTATCGGTCGTTTAATTTTAACACGAATTGTTGGTAATTTGTTAATTCTTTGTTGTTAACGTCCTCCTGAGACAGAAAAAACGGTGATGTAACGTATATGATTAAGAAGTAGTCAAAATAATTATCTATAAAAAATAAAGGGTTATCCATCTAGATTAGGAGTTATTGAAAATGTTGGCAGGTTAGGAATAAAAACAGAGAAAGCACTGAATGAAACATAATGTAAGTCATTGAAATTAAAGGTAAAAATGATTGTAAAGGAGTTTATTCACAGCACAGAACCTTCCAAAGAATGCTTTAAAGAGCGCGTTATTTCGGCATTAAGCACGGTCCCTTCGATTAATGGTTTTTTATATGAAGATATAGTAACGATCTTATTGGTTCTTGTACGACCTATACATACAGAGCCGCCGGACTCTTCAATTAACAATTCCACTGTTTTTCCTTGCAGCTCTTTGTTCTTCGCTTCAGTAATAACGTCCTGAACTGCCAGAATCTCTGCGAGCCTTTCTGATTTGATATCTTCATCCACCTGAGTATTCATGGCCGAAGCAGCTGTATTTGGTCTCGGAGAATATTTAAAAGCAAAAATCCCATCAAATTCAATTTCCTTTAGTGCTTTGACAGTAGCCTGATGGTCGTCAGAGGTTTCAGAGGGAAATCCTGTAATTATGTCAGTCGTAATCGACAGATGAGGTATCGATTTGCAAAGCCTGTTTACTTTATCCAGATACTCCGAATAAGTATACTTCCTGTTCATTAAGTTCAAAATCCTCGATGAGCCCGATTGAAGAGGAAGATGTATGTGTTCGCAGACTTTGCCGGTTTCCGTAACAGCATCAATAAGTTCGTCGTTAAAGTCTTTTGGATGGGAAGTAATGAACCTGATACGCTCAAGTCCGGGAATTTTATCTAAATGTTTCAGCAATTCCGGAAAAGAGCACTCTCCACGATAGGAATTGACATTTTGTCCAAGAAGTGTAACCTCTTTATAGCCATCTTCGGCAAGCGCTGTTGCTTCGGAAAGGATTTTGTTTAGAGACCTTGATTTCTCTCTTCCTCTGGTATAAGGCACTATGCAGTAGCTGCAATAGTTATTACAGCCATACATTATATTGATAAGCGCCTTTACTCTTCCGTTTCTCTCGACAGCAATTTTATTCGATTCAAAAATGTTGTTCTCTTCCAGGGCTGTTACAGGAAAAGGGCTGTCTAAAAGGCTGCTTAATTTCGAAATATTCCGAGGACCAATCAGAGCATCAAGATAAGGTCTGCCGTTAAAAAGGTTTTTACCTTCCTGCTGTGCGATGCATCCGGCAACGACAATTTTTATATCCGGTCTTTTCCTTTTAATTACATTCACCCTGCCAAGGTGGCTGTAAAATTTCTGTTCGGCCTTTTGCCTGATACTACATGTATTGTATATTATAAGATCGGCTTCTTCAGGATTTCCCGCCCTTTCGTAGCCCTCCCCTTTCAATATTCCCGCCATCTTTTCGGAATCATGGGCATTCATTTGGCAGCCGAATGTGTGGAGGTAGTATTGCTTTTTTTCTTTCATGACAACGAAAGAATATCGTTATTCCCGCTAAAAGGACTGTGGAATAACGATATCTCAATCTTAAAGCGACATTTAATAATTACAATGTTTGATGCTCACCTAACATTCGTTTCTTAGGTAAAATTCCAATACCTGAAACATCTATATGGAGCTTGAACTTGTCATCTTCTGTATTAAAACCAAGCTTTTCGCCAACTTCTATAACATTGTTTTTGTCGACAATCACTTTATTGAGTTTACTGTCACTTTTTATATGTACATCGTCAAGGATTATAGAGTCATTAATCTCCACTCCCTCTTCAATATCGACGCCGCTCCTTATAATGGAATTTTTTATTGTGGCGTAGTTTATTCTGACGCCATCAGTGACAGTGCTGTTAATAATCGTGCCTCCTATTATCTTTGCAGAGGGGACACGAGATAAAGCCGGATGGATAGGCCATAAATGATTATATAGATCAAAAAGCGGCTCAGGACCAAGAATCTCCATATGGGCTTTCCAATATGCATCAATCGTTCCTACGTCTCTCCAATATCCAACTTCTTCATAAGGTTTTAGCCCGGGAATTTTGTTCATGGAAAAATCATAGGCAAAGAGTCGAGTCTTATTTACCATATTTGGCAGTATATAACCTCCGAAATCGTGCTCATTATTTTTTTGTGCATCTGCAAGTGCGTTTAAAAGTACATCTGCGTTAAATATGTAATTACCCATTGATGCGTATGCTTTATCAGGATCATTTGGCATGTGAGAAGGATTTTTCGGCTTTTCTTCAAATCTTTCGATCACTCCGTTTTTGTTCGTTTTGATCACTCCAAAAGCCGTGGCTTCCGCAAGAGGAACAGGTCTGGCTGCAACAGTGACATCCGCATTATTTTGAAGGTGAAATTCCAGCATCTGACGTAAATTCATACGATAAATATGGTCAGCACCAAAAACAACGACATGTGTCGGATTATGTTGTTTAATAAGATTTATATTCTGATATACAGCATCGGCGGTTCCCTGAAACCACTCTGTACCTTTTAGCATCTGTGGTGGAACAACGGTTATAAACTGATCTCTGGATACGGAATTTTGAGCCCAGTTTTCCTGAATATGCTTAATCATAGATTGCGACTTGTACTGAACGAGGAGATAAATGGAAAACATTTCGGAATTGATAATATTACTCAAGACAAAATCGATTATTCGGAATCTTCCGGCAAAGGGCACTGCCGGTTTGGAACGTTCAGCTGTTAAAGGAAAAAGTCTCCTGCCTTCACCTCCGGCAAGAACAAGCACCAAAATTTTTTCACGCATAAAAAAACCTCCTTATTGAGTAAATCGGATTTTTGTATAAAAATAAATAACTATCATGCCCCTATTCTCATATTGTTATTATAAGAATTCTAAATTATAACATAAAAACATCCTAAAATATTTGATGCAAAAGAGATTGACCTCTAAATCCCTGTTATTTTACCACAAGATAGATAATTCTATGAAATCAATAAGTTATAAATTAAAAGTTAAATAATAACTTTAATTATTCCGCTTATGCTAAAGTAAAACATAATATTTGTTTATTGTGCTGCACGATGTACTCTCAGAATTAACATTCTTTTACTGTTATGCAGAGGTCTTGTTTTTTTTTTATTTAATATGTTATTTTTTAAGCCATTTTAAAACATTTGTATAGAAGTTCTGTAAATTATCTCTGTAAATTATCTGTTAATTAAAGCATCAACCTGATTTTACATTGTAACTGTCTTAGCAAACAATATAAAGGAGTGTGTTTATGAAGAGACTTTTATTTTTTTTTATACTGATATTAACGGCTTTTGCTTTTGCCTGTAGTCAGGACAACAGCCCTGATAACGTAAAAAGGAGCGATTTAAACGAAGAAAGGGCCAGGCTGAGTTACGCCCTTGGTCTCGATATTGGCAAGCGATTTAAGTACGACTCTGTAGATCTTGATACAACAATTTTTACTAAAGGTTTCACCGATGGTATGACTTCGGATACCCATCTTTTAAACGAGCAGGAACTAATGGTTGTTTTATCGCACTTTAAAAAACAGACAATAGAAAAGCAAATGAAAAAGACAAAAGAGGTCGCAGAAGGAAATAAACGCGCCGGTGCGGATTTTCTTGAAAACAATAAAAAAGAAGATGGCGTCGTGATATTGGAAAGTGGTTTGCAATATAAGATAATAGAAGAAGGAAGCGGA
Organism: Candidatus Magnetocorallium paracelense; assembly: GCA_029001845.1. Classification (GTDB taxonomy): domain Bacteria; phylum Nitrospirota; class Thermodesulfovibrionia; order Thermodesulfovibrionales; family Magnetobacteriaceae; genus Magnetocorallium; species Magnetocorallium paracelense. The sequence goes on from JAREWP010000022.1 coordinate 89,886, forward strand.
GAAAAACCAAAGGAAACAGATACCGTTATAGTTCATTACAGCGGAAAACTTATAAACGGTCAGGAGTTTGACAGCTCTTATGCAACAGGCAAGCCTGCCACAATTCCGGTGAACGGCCTGATTTCAGGATGGTCTGAAGCGTTACAACGGATGAACAAAGGAGCTAAGTGGAAGATATTTATACCTTCTCACCTTGGATATGGAGATATCGGTGCCGGCAATGTGCCTCCCGGTTCTACAATAATTTTCGATATTGAGCTTATTGACATTCAGAAGAGCTAAAATATCTGCTTACAGCAATTCTCCGTGCCCTGAAGTCAGACAAAAAGCTTTTTAACCTGCAATCTATAAACAGATTTTATGCGTCTCCTCTTTATCCATAAGAGGAGCGTTATTTTTATATTTATTCTGTTGTTACTACATTTGTTTTTCTGATTTTACCTGCCTTTTTTACAATAATATAATCAGTCTAATTAACGTTCGAATTCAAACGAAATAAAGCCTCATTCTAAATCCGTGTTCGGTAAACCGGCGGGCTACGCAGGCTAAAGCCTGCGCCTACATTTAAAGACTTCCGCCGAAGGACGTTAATTTGAGCCGTGAGTTATTGTAATTCAAAAGCTGATAGCTGACTGCTAAATGCTATTTTTTATTTATATGAAAAAAAAAAATCCCCTTAAGATATTGATCCCCAGATTCGATACCATGGGTGACATAATTCTTATAGAAGGATTGATCGAGTCATTAATTGCAAAGTTTGAAGAACCGGATATTACACTTCTTGTAAGAAGTGAATATGAGCAGTTGTATCATCTTTTCCCTCATAACCTGAAGTGGTTAACTATTTCTATACACCCATATATAATGCCTTCTATGCAAGATGTAAAAGAGCTTGTCCGACTCTTTAATAATATTTCTCAACATAGTTTCGACATGATTCTGATAACTACTTTCAACAGAACATGGATTGACGATATACTTGCTTCGAAATTTAAGGAGACCTATATTGTAGCCTTTGGTGAATATAAGCCGATAAAGGGAAGATATAAATGGATATACGATTACTTTGGTCTGCAAGTCTCTCTTCCCTTTGATAAGTGCGTGTCGGCCGACAGGGAGCTTCAAGAGACATGGAAATACTCTCTTTTTCTGGACGAATTGGATGGAAAATCAGTCGTTTTAAAACCTTCTCGCTTACATGTGGATTTGGAGCATACTGTAAAGGCTGAAAAAGTTTTGAATAGAAATACGATGAATAGGCGCCCTTTTTTTATCTGCCTACCTGGTGGAAATATGAATATTCCCATAAAAATCTGGCCTTCAGAGAGATATGCGGCAGCAATATCTCAAATTGTAACCGATTATGATATGCTGCCTTTGATTGTTGGTCATGAAAGTGAAAGCAGCACTGTTTTGAAACTATCAAACATGCTGACTAAAGAAAATATCGAGACGCATTATTGGATCGGCAAACCCGGAGAAATTCCGGTTCTCGCTGCATTAATACGTAAAGCGCAACTCTATTTTGGAAACGATACCGGTGCTTTACATCTTGCCTGTGCATTAGGCATTCCTTCAGTAGCCATTTTTGGCGGAGGCCATTGGCCCAGATTTCTTCCGGAAGGGAAAAAAAGCATAGGGGTCGCAGTCAGAACCCCCTGTTTTTCCTGCGATTGGGACTGTGCATTCGAAGACGCACCCTGTATACGACTCGTTACAGTCGAAGATGCTCTATTGGCAGTCAAAAAGGTAATGGATAACCATGTAGAATCTAACAGGATATTTTTTCCCGACAGACTATCAATGGAGACAGAGTTTTATATGGAAAAGGCGTACAGAAAACATCTTGCTTTAAAGAGTGTTCTGAATGATACAATAGATAAATATGAATCTGAAAAATAAAGATTGAAAAGATATAAAAACCTGAGTAGTTACAAAAAGTTTAACCCTTTAAAGCGATTGCTTTTTCTATTGTTTCTTTATTTATACCTCCCACCATTTTAACTCTCCCTATCTCCTCAGGCAGAACAAAACGAATATCGCCTGACAAAACTTTCTTATCAATGGACATCGATTCCATAAGCATATCCGCTGAAATATCGGGAGGTGTCTCATAGGGAAGTTCGTAAGCATCTATCAGCTCTCTTATTTCATTGAAAGCCTCATATTCAAGCATAGACAGTAAAGAGGCGACTCCGGCTTCAATATACATTCCAATAGCAACCGATTCTCCATGTAAAAATTTCTTGTAACCTGTAGATGTCTCGATTCCATGGCCTACGGTATGACCAAAATTTAGTACTGCCCTTAATCCTGCTTCTCTTTCATCTTTTGATACAACTTCAGCTTTAATTTGACAAGAACGGCCGATAATATGCGTTATGGCGTCATGTTCCAGAGAAAGAACGGCCTGACGGTTGTCTTTTAAATAGGAAAAAAATTTTTTATCCCAAATTACTCCATATTTTATTACTTCAGCCATCCCTGCTCTAATTTCCCTGTCTGGAAGAGTATCCAGTGTATCAACATCTATTAATACGTAGCGGGGCTGATAAAAGGCGCCTATCATATTCTTGCCAAGATAGTGATTAATGCCGGTTTTCCCGCCTACAGAACTGTCTACCTGAGACAGGAGAGTTGTGGGTACCTGTATATAATCGATACCTCTCATATATGTGGAAGCTGCAAAACCTGTTATATCACCGATTACACCACCGCCCAGAGCAATAAGAACGGACTTCCTGTCCAACCTCTGCTTAAGCAGCTCGTTCATTATGTAATCATACCATGCAGAGTTCTTATACTCTTCTCCATCGGGAATCAACAGAAAAGTGACATCGTAATCATAGTTTTTAAGGGAGTTAATAACAGACTCTCCGTACAAATCGAAAACAGTAGGGTTGCTGACTATAACCGGTTTATTTGAAAAAGAGAAATCCCTCAGTATTCTTCCAATAGTAGTAAGATTTCCTTTATCAATGGCAATTTTATAACTTCTTTCGCCTAAATTTACATCTATCTCTCTCATTGTGAACCTATCCTGCCGATATTCTCAATAATTTCCTCAGCAATCATTATAGGAGATCGATTATTCGTATCAACTATAATATCTGCTTTTTTATACAAAGGCTCTCTTTGCTCAAGAAGAGTGTTCAGTTTGTCTAAAGGATTCTCTACATTTAAAAGAGGCCTGTCATCATTTGCTATAGTACGTTCAATAATTGTTTCAGGTATGGCAGTAAGATTTACGATAATACCGTTTTCACTAAGTGTATCTATATTCTCATCCCTAAGAACAATGCCTCCTCCTGTCGAAATAACAACTTTTTTATTTTTTGCAGCTTTTATAGCCATTTCGCTCTCGATATCCCTAAATCTTTCCTCTCCGTACTCTTCAAATATTTCCTTGATTTTAAGACCCTCCTGTTTTTCGATCTCACTATCCATATCTATGAATTTCAACCCCAGTTTTTTGGAAAGTACTCTTCCCACCGTTGTCTTACCGGTTCCCATGATACCTGTAAGCACAATATTTTTCAATTTTTCCTCCTTCTATTTAGAAATTATAGATTAATACCATTAACTTAAGGAGTGAAGCATCTTCCGATGAAAGCGGGTCATGTTTGAGAAGACGCAGCGAAGCGGAGCCTTCAAGTTTAGCCGGTGAAGGCGGGAAGAGCTTTGCTCCTTAAGTTAATGACATTGAATTATAGATAACAAAAAGACCTTAAGAGAGACTGCAACTGCAAGAGCATGCGCAGCCTCGTGATTTTTCAAATGCCTCTTTGCCCTCTTTAAAAGAAAAAAAGGCAATGGCAATTGCTCCGAGCGAGTCGATATAGCCTATACCTGTCAGCTCATAACCGACACTTGCTATGAGCAGTGTAAAAGAGAGCATCATACATGTTTTTGTACAGGCGGCGTCAGCGTAAAGCGCTTTTGATCCCAGTCTGCTTGCAGTGATGAGTTTATAATGAATAAGAAGCCACATAGAGGCAATGCTTACAATAGAAATAATGATACCCCAAAAAGTTGTTTCCGGTTTTTGTCCTGAAAAAATATTTAGTATTGCAGATATAATCAGACCTGCAAAAAGTATATAAAATGCAGTACCTGTAATTCTCAGCGCCTGTCTTTCAAAAATATCGGAATTTGTTTCTACTGAAAGTCCTTGCTTTTGTATTCTGATTATCATATGCCATATGCCTATGCCTGATATTACTTCTACAAAAGAATCCAGACCGAAACCAAAAAGAGATATGGTTTCGTCTTCAAAACCTAAAAAAACAGAAACCAAGCCTTCGAAAAAATTATAGAATATTGTAATGCAGGCGAGTATATAGGCGAGTTTGTATAATTTTCTTATATTATTGTCAACAGAGTCAATCATTTACTTCTTAAGAAAGCTCTTTTTTATTATCGCAAGATGATCCCTCTGACCCGCAGGAACACCCTCCTTTTTTTTTGAAAACAGATTTATATTTCAGATATATCAAACCACCTGCAATAACTACAAGAAAAATCGTGTCCGTTAAAGCCATAAATAAACCTCCTCTCGGGTTAAACGAATGACATCTCCGCAGTTAGCTGCTTTCGAAGCAAACAACTATAAACCTCCGGATTATTACAAAGCATGAGAATACTAAAGTATAGGAAGAACACTATATATTTTAACCGCGAAGATCACTAAGGGCACAAAGATTTTTATTTTTCTTTATGCCTTTCATGATCTTCGTGGTTATTTAAACAAAGTTTTTAGGTCTTACTTTCGGGAGAACTAATGACTACCTTTATGATAACAAATAGATTTACAATTTTTCGAGTATATTAACTATAAAAGATCCATGAATCGAACCATCTTAAGTAATCCGATGCATAGTCTTTATCAACAACCAATCCTGACAGGAGAGGGTAAAATATAAGGAATAAAAGAAATACAACAATAAGATAACCTGACATAAAATATTTTGTTCCAGGATATAGTTTTTTAAACTTACTGTAAACATAGACGATAGAGAGTATAAGAAAAGGAACAGAGGCGAAAAAATGGTAGATAAAAGTAAGTCTTGAAACAGAAATCCAAGGCAAATACTGAAATACAAAAGCAGTAAATATTACTACCATACCGGCTTCGGTCTCGTTAAACTCTCTACTTTTAAGCGAATAAACAACAAAAAAGAAAGCTGCCAATACAGCCGGAACTCCAGCCCACCAAACAGCAGGATTTCCCATTGAAACAATAGTTGAAATCTTTCCTTCCGGCAAATTGTCCTGCCCTGTATAATACCACACAGGCCTTTTTATCAATGGCCACTCCCACCATTGTGAAGAGAAAGGATGATCGGCCTTTAAGTTTTTGTGATAATTAAACATATGGATTTGATATGTTACCACATCGACCGGATCGTGTCCCGGACCCGGCGCCATCATAAACGGTATGTAGGACAAAAAATATACAGTTATTGGCAGAAGCATAAAAAACAATACAGCGATAATGAGTAAACTTTTATTTGAGTAGATAAATAATAAAAAAGAATTTTCTTTCTGTCCGTCACTCCGGTTTCTCTCTCTGTATTTTATAAAAAGAATCCAGAAAAACAGAATTCCCAAACCTGCTCCTGCATAAAGGGAAATCCACTTACATGCAACACCAAATGAAAATGAAGCACCGGCAAGGGCGAGAAAAACTCTGCATCTGTAATAATCTCTATCGTAAAGAGACTTCATGACGAATTTATACATAAAAAAATACATAAGAAGAATATAAAAAACTGAGTAAACCGAGATTGTTGCAATCCTGGACTCCACAAAATGCATAAATTCAAAGGTCATTAAAAAAGCTGAAATAAAAGCGTATTCTTTCTTTCCAAAAAGCTCTTTTCCAAAGATGTAGATAACGGGAATCATTGCGGCGCCAAAGAGCAGACCGATTATCCTCCATCCAAAAGGATTCATTCCAAACAAGAGGATACCAAGAGAGATAAACAACTTACCAAGAGGCGGATGGGTTGATTCAAAGGGCTCAATTTTCAGGATATGCTCATATCCTGTTCTTGCATGATATATCTCGTCAAAATACATGCCTGTCATGAAAGTGGGTCTGTATTCTATCAGATGTTGCTCGTCAAAGAGATTATCTATATTGCCTGACGAATAAGGACCAAGACCCAGAGAGAAAATTCCTGAGATTTTATAAGACACTTCATCTGTCAGAGAGGCGGAAAATTGAGAAAAACCAAGCTCATAAAGAGTTGCACCGGGAGTTTTCGATGTTATCTTTATAAAGGCGGCTTTAAAATCTGTTTCAAGAAACTTCCACTCGAATATATTGTTACTACTAATAACGTCGCCTCTATTCCAATTAGTTAAATCGGTTGAATAATCTACATTGAATTGTCCGTTTCCAAGCCCGCAGTAATAGTAAATTCTTTTAATGTCTCTTATTTCGCCAAAATCAATATAAAAACCTTCTCCTATGGAAGAGGGCTTCCAGTAGGTTTCCGGTGTTCTCATTGAACCGAATCGAAAGAGGGCGATTAATAAAAAAATCCCTGTCAGTATTGCAATCAAAATTATATCACCTCCGGTATAATTTGTTTTTTCTTTATATCGTCTCTCTCTCTTTTGAACATTTAAAAATCTATTATCTCCGACAGATACATCAGCAGCGATTTTATCACTCTTTAAAAGTATGTTAAATATGACTTTAAGGGTATACAGGAAAGTAATAACATTTACAATGGAAACAGAAATCACAACAGGATCTAAGCCCTTAATATGATAGACGCCGGAAAGACTTTTTTGAAATATAAATCCAACATTAATGAAATCAGTTAAAGTATAGATGCACAGTATTGGAAACAGGCGTCTGTCTCTGAAAAAAATGAGACAAAAAAACAGTAAAATAAAAAAGGGGTATAAATATCTTTCGTGCATCTTTGCCGAAAGAATAAAGACAGATAAAACTGTAAAGGCGGCTATAAGAAAAAGCTTACCCTCCCCCATTCCTTTAAAATAAAGAATAAAGGCTGTAATGACTATAATAAGTAGAAACATGATGCTCCATGTACTATAAGATACAAACAAAAGCTTTTCATTTATCGGAACCCAGTTACCACCTGTAAGCGCAAATAGATTAAAAGCGTTTAAAGAGGCATATGAATAAGAGGTAAGCATATTTTGAAACAATACAAAAAAACCGTTAAATCCCCTTGAAAGTAAAACAGGGAGGATCATAATAAAAAAAACGGCTGAACCTGCTATAAAAGAAATTACTGTATCTTTTATGTTTCTATTTAACAGAATTACAAATAGTAATAATGGTGCGAAAATAAGTGTTTGAGGTTTAATTGACATCGATATGGCGAACAAGGCTGTGGCAGGTGCTGATTTCCCGAAATGAAGCATCAGTAATGAAAGTATAAGAAAAAATGTAAAAAATGAATCTGCCTGCCCCCATAGAGAGGAATTCAGAATGATCTGGGGACTAAAAGCGTATAATAGAGAAAGTCCAACTGAAGCAGATGATCCTGCGCGGCTTTTTGTAAATCTGTAAAGTATATAAGCTGTAGCAATATCGGTAATAATGGATGGTAGTCTGAGCATCACAGGAAAAAGATCGGATTTTGTAATGAGAGAAAAAAGATATCCTCCTTTGCCGATAATATAAAGAATATATATATATCCCGGCAGGTAATCTATAAATAGCTCACCCGAATAGATATGTAACAAGCCCTTTGAAGCAGCAATGTTTGACCAGGCTGCAAAAGTTCCTGTATCTATAGGGTGCCCGCTTGTGGCAGAAGCAAAAAATATCCTTATCAGAAATGCAAAGGTTAATAAAAAAAGATAAATCCGGTGTATTCCGGCAGGTGAGAATCGTTTCGTTATAATATCGTTTTCAAGAAAGCAGATGTAGATAAAAATTGAGAGGATTATAAAAAGGAAGCATGTCAGAATCATGAGATTTTGAATTTATTCTTATCTGGTGTGGTAATCTCATATTTCTCTCTTTTCCACCTTAAAGGAATATCTATAATTTCGCCAGGCTCATTTATGGAATACAAATATTCAAAGGCAATTAATAATACACTCCTTTGCTGAGCTGTATTAAATGCCTCTCCAAGGGGGTGACCAAAAGGCCATCTTAAAAAAACAGTTCTTGGAGGCTTTACCTTTTCGGAATATTTTCGTACGATGGAAATCCCGATAGTAGGTATGCCCGATCTTTCGATTTCTCTTTGTATAAGTCCCACGGACTGATTGCAGATAGCTCAACCAGGTGTAAGCAGAACAATATCTGTATTGTTTTCTATCAGCTTACGCGCAATATCAGGGCCGGTCTTATGTATGAGCGTTTCAATATGCTCTCCATCTATATGACCCATGAAACTAAAGTGAAATTTTACAGTACCGGCAATTATACCCTCTTCTTCAAGTTCTTTCAGCCTCTCAATAGGAAAGACGATATTGATGTCTCTGTCAGCGTCTGAGTGGTCATAGTAGTCATGGGTAATCGTCAGCTCGTTTGGTTTGGAAGAGGAATGAATCTCTCTGTATGAAGGATCTCCGTTTTTGTCGTTCATGTCAAATGGAATCTGATCTTTTTTATGAACCCCCGAGGTAGTTACAATAGCTACTTTACATCGGTTCAAAGGTTTTTTTACCGGGGTCCATGGAATGTCGTTAAATTCAAGAGGATTATATGAATCTATCAGCCTTTTCGCAAGTCCGGGCATAAACAGAATCAACCTGGCAATAAATCTGTTTTTTAGTCTCAATAATGAAAGATAAATTCTATTTAACATAAACATGACAGAAAACGATCAGCAGGACAGGCGAGTGGGGCGCCCTGTCCTGTTCATATAATAACTAAAAAAAAGTAGTCAGCTATCAGCGGTCAGCCTTCAGCTATTGATAGTATGCCAAGATGAGCTTCATCTTGTAGGTAATAGTGCTTTTAAACATAAAGTGTTGCAATTTAAAAGCTGATGGCTGACTGCTAAATGGTGTTTTTTTAATTTTTAAAAAAACATTATTCAACGTCTTACAGGGTGACCGGCTTTAGACCATTCATTAAATCTCATATCTACTGCTACTACGTTTTTAAAGCCCAGTTCTTTTAGAGACATTGCAGCCAAAGAGGCTCTACCTCCTATAGCACAGTAGATATAGATTTTCTTATTGTAATCCACTCGTAAAGGAAACCCGACTTTAGGCCATATGGCAAACTCAAGCACTCCTCTGGGAACGTTGATGGCAGACGGGATATGTCCTTTTGAATACTCTACAGGTTCTCTCACATCAAGCAACATCTCAAATTCTTTTTTCTCATATATCTTTGCGAAAGATGACATATCTACTGTACCGGCCGATGCCTTCGCCATGGCTACAAGCTTATCTACTGACTCAGGCCAATACATCCCTGCGATAGCAGTGTTTGCAGAGAGAAAAGCAACAATAGTTACGATTAAAAAAATTTTTACTTTCATTTCAACCTCCTGTTATTTGATTTTACTGCAGGCATCTTAAGTGCGCCTGATGATGATTATTTCTTGGTTTAACCAAATCTAATGCCTGACTGTTACTTTAAATATACAACTTACTGTCATTAACTTAAGGAGCAAAGCACCTTCCGCCTTCATTTGCTAAATTCGAAGGCTTCGCTTCGCTGCGCCTTCTCAAACATGACCCGCTTCCGTCGGAAGGTGCTTCACCCCTTAAGTTAATGGTATTGATATTCAACTTATTTCTGACCTGACTCTTATGACCTCAGGTCGTTGTTAATAGATATGAACTGAATAAAATACTCATATCTATTGACAGTTCATTGAAAATTCCGACTTTAATCTTGTCTTCCATGTTGTATACTTTAGGAATACCGTATTTATGATTGTTATCGAGTATTCTTACCATTATAATATTATCTATAGGTTGAATTATCCAATACTCTTTAACACCGCTTTTTTCATAAAGAAAGAGCTTTTTTATATGATCTTTAGATGCAGTATATGGAGAAGTTACCTCTATAATTAGGTCAGGAGGACCAATACATCCCTTTTCGTCCAATTTTTTATCATCGCAAACCACTATAATATCGGGTTGGACAACATTTTGGATTTTATCGTCTGTGCTATCCAACTCATAGAGGCGAACATCGAGTGGTGAGATAAAAACACGGCAATGCTTGTCAATAAGAAAATTAGCGAATTGTCTGTATAATTCTCCTACAATCTCATGATGATATCGAGATGGTGAAGGGCTCATATCGTAAGCTTTGCCGTATATCAGTTCCCAACGCTCATTATCCGGCCATTTGAGATAATCTCTGTAAGTAAATGTAAGCTCAGAATTTTCTTTAGGATGTCCCATATAAGAATCCTTCAAATCGATTATTTTTAAAGCTCAAAGACAAAATTTATCTTAGCACATATATGAAAAGATTAACAATACTACTTACTCAAACAAATCCAATCCGCCTTGAGCTGATGATTCGTCAATCTGTTTACTCTTACTTACTCTAACTGTCATTACGATTTCGATGTTAAAATGTCCGTCGACAATTTTTATTGCGATAAGCTCAGGTAGTGATTCGGCTTCTTCGATAGTATCAACCCATTCACCTTCACCGTTAACATCTGCGACAGTTAAAAAGCTGAAGGAGATATCGTCAAGTTCTCTTAATAAAACGGTTTCTCTTTCGTTTTCTCTGTCTATAATGTTACGCTCTCTAATGGTAAGAGAGAGCCCCCTACCCTCTTCTTCTTCCACGATGTCATATCTTATCAGTACGATTCCTCTCTCTCTTCCCCACAGTGATACGGAAGAGGGAAAAAAAAAGCCATTCTCATCGGCTTCAAAATAATAAAACCTCTTACCATCGCTGCGAAACATTACCGGTATAAAAGATTCAATTTGTGACTGAATAACTCTGACAGAGGCGCGCAGTCTTTCGACAGATTCTATCTTAAATTCACCTTTTTCTACACTTTTGATACCCAATCTCATTGCAGAAGCAGTCATTACAACAATAATAGAAACAATGGAAAGTGAAACAATTAATTCGATAAGTGTAAAGCCTCTATTGAATTGCATAATTATGCTATATATTTAATGATTTTTTAATTAGTTTTGTGGATGTAATAGTATAACTTTTCTCCTTTGATCCACTCATCCATATAATTGTAAGATTGATAAGGTATATATCATAAGGCAATAATTCCGTTCGTTCTTCATCTATCTGTATGATCTCTGTGTGTAACGAAAATATATTGTTAATGTCATCAATATACTCACCCGGCTCGATTTCATCTTGAAGCAAAAGTTTTTTCATTGATGCGTCTGATGTAATAAGGGCTTTTGTATATTCCTCAGAGAATGCAACAGATTTCAGTGCGCCGGAAAAGAGTTGAATTACAGCCGTTATACCGATAGCAAGTATGGCCATTGCTACAAGGGCCTCCAGAAGAGTAAATCCTTTGGAATTAACAGCTATCCTTATGAGAGATGAACTTCTTAATATAGAAAGCTGGATAAATGGAAGTAAAGTGTACACGGTAATATTTAAAAAGGAAGAATTATAGTTATATTAATTTTGTGGCTATTTCAGGTTGGTTAGAAAATGCTAAAAATATACTTTCTAGTGATTTTGAATTTAATACGTATTGATCTGAGATTTAGATGACAAAGATTAGTTTACTCAGACTAGGAGGAGGTATTATTTTTTGTTTTACAGCTACCACTGCAACAGCCTGAATTTTCGCGTTTTTTATATTTACTAAAGTTTAAGGCAAGTATAAAAAGAATGAGTGCTAAGAGAAAGAATAAAAAATATATTAAATAAAGTGACACTGTCTATTTTTTCTTTTTCCACTTTTGCCAGTTTTCGTAATAATCCCAACTACAGATAGCATTAAGATTCTTCAATTCCTCGTCCTTGGCCTGAAGACTGGCTTTTATAACATCACCTATTGAGAGAAGGCCTATGTAGTTATTATCTTTTTGTATTAATAAATGTCTTATGTGCTTACCGAGAAATTTATCTTTTAATTGAAATACATTATCAGTATGAGGTGCTGAGATAAGACCTGTTGTCATTACTTCGGATATCTTCATTGTAGAGGGATCGAATCCGGCAGTTAATGTATTGCGCATAAGATCACGCTCGGTCCATATTCCTTTAATTTTACCATTATCCTCTATAAGTATGGAACCAATTAAATGATCTGTCATGATTTTTAATGCATCATGTATAGTCGTATCGGGAGTAACAGATATTAGATTACTTCCTTTCTCTTTTACCATTTCCTCGGCGTTTTTCATATTATATCACCTTCTTATTTATTTTTTATTCGCTCGTCAGAGATTAGAATAGTAACAGTTGTTAAGTACTATTTATAGAAAGATTAAATTTAAAAGTTTTTTTAGGTATTAATGACACTAACCTCCGAAATCATCGAAAAGTATATTATCAGGTTCAACACCTAAACTGTCTAACATTCTGACAACAGCACTAGTCATCATTGGAGGACCACATAGATAGTACTCGCAGTCCTCAGGTGCAGGATGATCCTTAAGAAAATTATCGTATAAAACCTGATGGATAAATCCAACGGGACCTGTCCAATTGTCTTCAGGCATTGGATCGGAGAGAGCGACGCTCCAGTCAAAATTGGGATTGTCTCTTTTAAGGGAATCAAAGTCTTCTGAATAAAACATTTCTCTTAAACTTCTGGCGCCGTACCAATAGCTGATTTTTCTTGTAGCATTAAGTCGTTTTAATTGATCGAAAATGTGTGAACGCATTGGAGCCATTCCTGCGCCGCCGCCTATAAATACCATTTCGTTTCCTGTCTCTCTGGCGAAGAATTCACCATAAGGACCGGATATGATAACTTTATCACCAGGTTTTAGATTGAAGATAAATGAAGACATTTGGCCAGGTGGTACATCCGGCATATTTGGAGGAGGCGTGGCAATTCTTACATTGAGCATAATAATACCCTCCTCTTCTGGATAATTAGCCATAGAATAAGCACGTACGATGTGTTCATCTACCTTTGAGACATAACGCCAAATGTTAAATTTATCCCAATCAGGTTTATATTCATCTTCTATTATGAAATCTTTATAATTAACAATATGAGGAGGTGCTTCAATCTGAATATAGCCGCCGGCGCGAAAATTTACATTTTCACCTGGAGGCAGCTCCAAAACCAGCTCTTTTATAAATGTAGCGACATTGTTATTTGAACGAACAGTACATTCCCACTTTTTAATTTCAAAAACCTCTGCAGGTATTTCCAGATTCATTTCGCTTTTAACTGGAACCTGGCATGATAGTCTGATACCTTCTCTTACCTGTTTTCTGTTAAGTTTTGCTTTTTCAGTAGCAAGAATGTCGCCTCCGCCGCTCTTTACGACAACTTTGCACTCTCCGCAAGTACCACCGCCGCCACATGCAGATGGTAAAAAGATATTGTTGTCTGCAAGAGTATTTAAGAGTTTGCCGCCGGCGGAAACTTCCAATGATTTTTGTTCATCTTCATTGATATTAATTTTGATATTACCGCTGGCAACGAGTTTGGATTTTGCAAATAAAATTATTAGAACAAGAACCAGAATTATAAAAGTAAACATGACTACGCCAAGGGCGATTAAATTAAATCCATCCATTTTATATATTCCCCTAAAGCTGTATTCCCGAAAAAAGCATAAAACCGAGAGACATCAGACCGACTGTGATAAAAGTTATTCCAAGCCCTCTAAGACCTTCCGGTATGTTACTGTATTTCATTTTTTCCCTGATACCTGCAAGAGCTATGATAGCAAGTGAGAATCCCGTTCCTGTGCCGATACCAAAAACAACGCTTTCAGTAAAGTTATATTCCCTTTCCACCATAAAGAGAGAGCCGCCGAGAATTGCGCAATTCACTGTGATCAAAGGAAGAAATATTCCTAAAGCATTATAAAGTTTTGGTACGAACTTATCGAGTGTCATCTCAAGTATTTGTACAATGGAAGCGATAACACCGATATATGTAACCAATCCGAGAAAGGAGAGATCCACTTCAGGTAAACCTGCCCAACCAAGAGCACCTTCTTTCAGTATATTATGATATATCAAATTATTTACCGGCATTGTTACTGACTGAACGACAACGACTGCAATTCCAAGACCAACGGCTGTATCGACTCTTTTGGAAACTGCTAAAAAAGTACACATGCCTAGAAAAAAAGCAAGCGCCATATTTTCAATAAAAACAGACTTTATAAATAAGCTCAAATAGTGTTCCAACATAATTAATCCTCCTCCACTTGTTCAGGTTTCCACACTCTGATAATCCATATAAACAGCCCTATAAGAATAAAAGCACTGGGTGCAAGGAGAAAAAGTCCGTTTGGTATGTACCATCCGCCTTCTGTTTGTAAAGGAAGTACTGAAAAACCGAGAAGCTTTCCCGAACCTATTAATTCTCTGAAAAAGCCTACAAATATTAGTATAAAAGAGTATCCCAGACCGTTTCCCAGTCCGTCAAGTACGCTTAGTTTAGGAGGTGTCTTTAAAGCACAGGCTTCGGCTCTGCCCATGATTATACAGTTTGTAATGATTAATCCTACATAAACGGATAACTGTTTACTTACATCATAAGCAAATGCTTTTATAAATTGATCTGCAATAATTACAAGAGAAGCGATTATAGTCATTTCAACCAGAATTCTGACACTACCGGGTATATGCTTTCTGATAAGGCTGACTGAAAGGTTTGAGAAAGTGATGACAAAAATGACTGCCAGAGACATTACAATAGAAGTTTCGAGCTTTGAGGTAACAGCCAGTGCCGAACATATTCCCAATATCTGTCTTGCGATCGGATTATTGTTGAAAACGGGATCGAGAATTATACTTTTGTACTTCGACATTTAACTCTCCTTTTTGAGCCTCTCGATGAAAGTTTTGTATCCGTCCTCACCAAGCCAGAATTTTACTGTTTGATCTACGCCTCGGGTAGTTAAGGTGGAACCGGAAAGTCCGTCTATTTGATGTATCGCTTTTGGATTTGAAGGATCTACCAGACCTTTTATAACTTCTATTTTTAATTTTCCCTCTTTGTCATAGAGTTTTTTACCCTTCCATGAAGCTTTCCACCTGGGATTATCGATTTCTCCTCCCAGACCGGGTGTCTCTCCGTGCTCATAAAAAGTAAAACCCTTAACTGTCTTTATATCTTTATCGATTGCTATAAATCCATACATAGTAGACCACAATCCTTTACCATATATAGGTAATATAACCTTTTCAATTTTATTATCCTTTTTTACCATATATACGGGCATATGTGTAGGTATTTTTTTAATTTTGGCTAAATCTCTGCTTTGTGAAAGGGTTGTGGTATACTTGGGTGTTCCGGTCATTTTCTTTATATCGAAATTTTCAATATTTAGGATTTCATCGAATTTTTCTTCCAAAACCGCTTCACCTGTTTTTAAAGTGATTATTTCGGTTTGGATATTTTCGGAGTAAATTTCTTTTATTCTTTTTACATCTGTAAGCAGATCAGCTGCTTCGAGAATATTTTTAAGTTTATCGAGTTTTTTGTTCTCTTCCTGTATTCCCCTGAGAGAAACGGCTGCTGCCGAAACAAAGATTGAGCATACAATACATACTCCGAGAGCGACGATTATTGTCTTTTTTGTGCTGTCAGCCGACATTTCTCAACATTCTCCTTTTTATATTACCGTTTATAAATATCCTGTCTATTATCGGAGCGAATACATTCATAAAAAGTATAACCAACATCATTCCTTCAGGAAAGGCGGGATTTACGACTCTTACCAAAACGACAAGCACACCGATAAGTAAACCATATATATATTTCCCCTTTTCAGTCATCGCAGCAGTTACCGGGTCGGTTGCCATAAAAACTGCGCCAAAAGCGAATCCTCCAAGAACCAGATGCCAGGCAGGCGACATGGCGAACATAGGATTGGTGGAACTGCCGATGCCGTTAAAAAGAAGTGTCATGCCAAACATACCTGCCAGGATACTAATCATAATTCTCCATGAGCCTATTCCCGTATATATCAAAACAATTGCACCGAGAAGACATGCCAATGTGGAAGTTTCTCCCATTGATCCCGGTATGGTGCCAATAAACGCTTCAATCCAGGTCACAGAAAGATTCATTGAAGGATCGGCTAACTCGGCCAGAGGAGTCGCTCTACTCACTCCGTCCACAGCTACCCAGACTTTATCACCTGATATTTGAGCAGGATATGCGAAAAAAAGGAAAGCACGGGCTGTAAGAGCAGGATTAAGAATATTCATTCCAACCCCTCCAAAAACCTCTTTTCCAATGACTACGCCGAAAGAAATACCCAAGGCAACCTGCCAGAGCGGTATATCGGGAGGAAGAATCAGAGGAAAAAGAAGACTGGTAACCAGAAAACCCTCATTAATCTCGTGACGTCTGACAATAGCGAATACAGCTTCCCAGAGACCTCCGACAGCGATAGTGACTATATAAACAGGAAGAAAATAAAGAGCCCCGTGAATCATATTTTGTAGAACACTTTCCGCATTATATCCTGTACCTAAAAGGGATAAAACCATGCCCCGCCATCCTTCGACAGAAGCAATACCCTCTTTCGCCAAAGCGAGGTTAGCCTGCAGGCCGGTATTGTATAAAGCAAAAATCACTGTAGGAATCAGAGCATAAACAACTGTGATCATTACCCTTTTCAGCTCAATTGTATCTCTGACATGGGGTGAAGAAGCGGTTACCCTGCCCTGTGTGAACAGAAACTCGTCTATTGCTTCATAAAGATAAAAGAATTTCTCCAGCTTCCCGCCTTTATGAAAATGTTTTCCCTGATTATCAAGGATGTTGCGTAATAGTTTCATTACCCTTCCTTTTCGATTAATGTCAGGTTTCTTCTTAAGATTGTACCGTAATCTATTTTAGAAGGACATACAAAGCTGCATAGAGCCAGATCTTCTTCATCAAGTTCAAGGCATCCCAGCTTCTCAGCCTCTTCTACATCGTTCACCATAAGAGAGCGTAATAAGAAAGTTGGCAATATATCGAGTGGCATTACTTTCTCATAGCTTCCCACAGGAACAATGGCTCTTCCGGAGCCGTGAAGTGCTGATGTAAAAGAGAATTTCTTTCCAGGCGTCAGACTGGAGAGAAGAATTCTTTTTAAAGAAAAGAGGTTTAATCCGGGACTCAGCCATCCGAGGAAAACTTTTTCTTTACCCTCCTTTATAACGCTTATCTGTTGATGATAACGTCCTAAATAGGCAGTCGGTCCACTGGCAGTATGACCGGAAAGGAGAGAACCTGAAACAACTCTTATTTCGCTATTGGGATCGTGATTTAGTTCTCCCTTTATTATATCCTCTACAGAGGCTCCGATTCTGGCTCTTATCAACCGGGGGCTTTTAACAGAGGGACCGGCAAGGGAAATGACTCTCTCCATGTGCAAAGAGCCGGTTGTAAAGAGTATTCCAATAGCAATAACATCTTGTGCATTGATATACCAAACGATTTTATTTTTTCCCACAGGATCGAGAAAGTGAATGTGAGTACCGGGGTTTCCTGCAGGATGAGGACCTGAAAATTCTTCAACAGAAAGAGAATTTATGGAATCGACCTGAATGTTCGCTCCATCGGATTTACAGAGGAATATTTTTCCTTCCGTAAGTTTTGAGATGATTTTAAGTCCTGTATTAAAATCCTTTCTGTTTAGTTCGATAATTTTTTCGACTGAAGGGGCTAATGGATTTGTGTCTGTAGCTGTCACGAATATGGAGTGAGGAACGGCGCCCGGTTCGGCAACTTTACTGAAAGGTCTGGCTTTAAAAGAAGTCCACTGTCCGGAGTCCACAAGCTGTTCCGTAACTGTTTCTTTGGAAAGACCTTCGATCTCTCCCTCGGAATAAGATTGGAATGTAATTTCCTCACCATCTGTAATTTCTATAACGATAGAGAGAAATTTTCTCTTTTCTCCTCTGTTTATCTCTACTACTTTACCTGCTGCGGGAGATGTGTATTTTACGCCGGGCATTTTTTTGTCGGTAAATAGAAGTTGTCCCAGCTTTACGATATCTCCGACCGACACCGCCAACGTCGGTTTCATGTTTATATAATCTTCACCAAGAAGAGCAACTTTCTTGGAACGGTTTCCGTCACTGACGATTTGTTCCGGTTCTCCCGTTATCGGAAGGTTTAAGCCTTTAGATATATAATGTTTAGCCATTCTTGTATGTAAAATTGTTAAAAAAATATATTATAAATGCAAACGCTACTATATCATAAAAAAAATAAAAAGTAAACAAAAAAATTAAAAAAATTAATCCTGTATCCAGGCGCCGTCCCATTCTTTTGCCGGAGGGCTTTTTTTCAACTCATTTATTCTTTTTAAATAATTCAGTGACGGACCGTCGTCAGGTAAAACAGACAGCGTCTTATTGAATTTCAATAAAGCCGTCTCCTGCTCTCCTCTCAGGTAAGACTCCAGGGCTTCACTAAAAAAACCGAAAGCCTCAAATTGTTTATGACTAACAATACAAAGATCGGAGAAAAAATCATGATACTCCTCTTCTCTGCCTTTTAAACCGTCTACAAAATCTGCAAGCACTTTTTTAATCTCGCTTTCGATAACGGTAATATCATTACGTAACTTAGCAGATTCAAAGGAGTAGGAGATATTCCTCCAATCGATAATCACCTCCCTGAGATGTTTTGAAATCACCATTCCTATTTCCCCTCCGTTTTTCGTCAGCGATATTCTCTTGTTCAGAGATTCTACGCCCTTTGATAAGGTATCCGTTACGTTCACCCACTCACTCTCTTTAGATTCATTTCCATCATTTAATAAAGTTGTAAGAGCAGCAGAAAAGTAACCGGCTTCTCTCCTCCACTTATTAATTATTACTTCGCATTCATCTGACTCTTGATCTGCCAAGGCGCTTATTTCCGGTACAGGTCTATCCATTTCCGAAGCAGAAGTTCCAAGTTCTGTTCTGAGTTTGGCAAAGCCCTTTAAAAGTGAAGCCACATCGTTTATATTGATCAGACGCATGTAATCGAGAGCCCTGTTTTTTAAACCTCTAAAAAGATTTCGAAATTCCCGTAACATCTCCGATTCAGGCAATGATTTGCTCTCATAATATTCATGATAGGCAAGGATCATCTCAGGGAGCATATCTTTCAACGATTCAATAACAGGTTCCGGTACAGGGCTTCCTCGACGAAATTCTCTGAAACGTTCTTTATTCCAACCTGTCAACTCATAAACAGGAACTCTGTGTCGGTGGTCTCCGATAATCAAATCGTTTAAATATCGAGCATATATAAACTCTTTAGACTTTATATATGTGTTGTGATCGATCATAATTCCTGTATCGAAGAGCTTATTCGCCTGCTCCAGCTTTTCAGTCTCTTCAGCCGTCTCGCCAAGGACACTGTACTGCATACGCCTTTCCGAACCTATATTACCGGCCATTATAAACCCTGTGTTTATCCCCATTCTTACTGAAATATTCACCCCGTACCGAAACAGAATAGCCATTTGAATAACCTGAAGCTCTTCCTGCTGACACAGCGCGGCAAGACAGGCTTTCCATGCATGCCCCTGATCTTCAATGGGAACTCCAAAATCCGCTTTGATTGCATCTCCTTCATATTTTTCAACAAAACCGTTGAAACTCATGATTATATTACTCATGGAAGTGAGATATATATTTAATATATTTGCAAGTTCCTCAGAAGTAACCCCCTCGGATATTGTGGTGAATCCGGCTACATCGGATGAAAACATGGTTGCCTCTCTCAACTCCCCAGACAACGAAAGTCCCTTTGGATTGCTCTCCATTATCCTCAGTACATCAGGTGAAACCATGGTGGAAAACATCTGCCTCACTTTCTTCCTCTCTTTCATATCTCTTATATATCTGAAAAGAACCGCCAATAAATAGGAAACAACCAGACCTGCAAGCGGCTGAACAGATGGAATCAGGAAACTATTTTTTGAAAACATGAACCATGAGAGCGAAACATGAAAGACAAGTAGTGAGATCATCAAGAAAAAGCCGCGTACAGGCGTTATAGTTAAAATAATTATAAACATGAATGTCGTAAATAAGAGGCACAAAAAGTATTCCCATAACAGGGACATCTCTTTAAGAAAGGCTTTTTTTGTAATTGTATTGATAACATTGGGCAGTGTATCCAAGGCAGGATGAGCAGCCGAAAAAGGGGTCGGATGTTGTGCCGTGAGACCGGTTGCCGTGAGACCGTAAAAAATTATTTTTTCTTTAAAAAAGTCGGGAGTGACGGCAATCTCCAGGTCCCCTTTAAGCAAAAATACAGGTGCAGCGAAAAAAAGAGGACGAACGTTCTCTACAATATCATTTTTTATATTAAAAACGATACGATTGTATTGATCTTTCAAATGAAAAGACGAAAGAGAGCCTGTATCGTCATAAAAACCGACTCCTTTGTTGAAATTCTTCGCATTATCGCTTAAATATTGTGAAATGATGCTGTTTTTCAAAATATCCGGGTACTCCGGTATCTCTCCGGTCTCTTTATATTTCATGTAAACCATATTATTCATATATATGGCGAGTCCGATTTCGCTCCACATTGGCTCATCGGGAAGTCCTATTGCTTTTAAAACTTCATTCACGCTAATATCGGGATATGCAATTAAATAACGCTCTATCAGATAGGATATAAAAATGATGGTGCCTATTTGATCACTTTTTTCGTTAGATACAAGGTTTGAACGTAACAATATATTAATTAGTATCTCTCGTAAATCCATAATATTCTCGAATTCTCCGATCGAGTAGTACTTTAATTCCTCCTTTGTAATCTGATATGCGATAAATTCTGTTATCATATTAAAAGCTATATGTGTAAAGGAGTTTTCATATCCGCCTGTCCAATTAATAAGCATTTCACCTTTATTATTTACGGGAATTCTCACTTCTCCATTATTACCTTCAGCACTGTGAAGAATTACTTCTCCCTTTCGTGAAATGATTTCTTTATATCCGAGTATATCTGATGCGATAACAGTTCCTATGGAAGGATATGTATGATTGTGAAAATCGGCCATAAGGAGATACCTTCTCACTATACCATCTTTGTCGGGAAATATATTATTAAAGCCTGTTCCTTTGGAAAACTCTATAATTCCTTTATCCTGCGGAATTATATCGACTGCAACAGTGTTATCGTATATTCTGCTCGGAAGCCCTGCTGTTTTGGAAAGTAAAGCCATGAACTCCTTTTTTTCATTACTATAGTTTTTTACCATCACCTTGGCCAGCTCCTTTCTTTCTTCATTTCTTTCAGGTAACTGAGGTATTTTAAAGGGAAATGTGAAGTATGCATTACCACTTTCCTTCAATGCTCTGTAAAATCCTTCTTTTTCATTTACAATGCTTGAAAAATAATCTATATCCCCGTCGGATTCACTCCACCCGTTAATTATACTCTTTCCCATTTCATCTCTTTTCGCCATGGAAATTCCGGTATCGTTTTTTATCGAAAAATCCATATCCGTAAAAATAACGGTTTTAGTTCCGTACAACGCAAGAAATTCCAACAGTGCCCTATGCACTGACAATGGCCAGGGCCATCGCCCTATACTTTCTATGGCAGGGTCGTCTATATCGATTGTAATAATATTCTCGTCAATACCGATCTCTCCTCTTTTTTGAAATGCAATATCGTACAATCCTGCCTCTATTCCTCTAAAGAAATCGAACTTGGCGGCTAAAGTCAATAACAAAGATATTATGAAACCAAAGAGGAATGATATGAATAAATTTTTTTTCATACTGATAAAACCTTCAGCCTGTATAGTTCTACGTTGTCACATTATGATTGGGAACCGACCAAGGACAGGCGGGACGCCTGTCCTTGTATTGACAAACATTGCTTTTTGAGTAATGTGATAAAGTAGAACTTAATGAGAAGTTATATATTTAGCAACACAATAGCATTGATTAGTAACATTTATAATTGGCGTCCTCTTGCTTCCTTAATTCGTCACGTTCTCGAATTTCTTTAAGAATAAGCTGCTGATTATAAAGAAGCTGCTTCTGGGTCTCTGTTATTTGTTTTATATCTTCCTTAATTTTTTCAATATCCGGGTTTTCATTATCCTCTGCATCTGTTGAAGCAGCAAATAACAAAAAAACCGATATAAATACAAGACCAAATATCGTCATCAATGATTTACTTTTCATAATACCTCCTCTGTAAAATAAGAATTTAATATTACCACAATCAGGCATGACAGTCATCCAAAGCAGCGTACTACACTTTTTTAGTGACCGCTGAACGTCTCAGGAATTAAGATTAACAAGCAAAATAATTAAAAAACAAGCACATTATAAAAAAACTTTGTAACTACTTAGGTGTTTAGACTGAAGGTTGAAGACTGTCAGGTAAAACTTACGTTATCGATAAAACATGACCAACACACCAAATTCATTTGATTTTTTGCGTCAGCCTTCAGTGTTCAGCCTTGTATACCTGAGTATTTATAACTGTTATTTGATTTTTTCCTCATTTTTGTTATTCTTCATTTTAAATGACATTTCAGGTGTATGGACTGAAAATAAAACTCATTTTGGCAGCTATACAACACTATATTGAATAAATGATAATAAGATATATTTAAGAGCTGAATGGATTAAAAATATGAGCGAACTGTTTATCGATTTTGCAGAGGAGGAAAGTAGTGAGAAAAGGGCTCTGCTTTCTTCAGAAAATAAATGGAAGGTCATGATCGTAGACGACGATGAGGGTATTCATGAAATAACCAGGCCGGTGCTGAAGTCACTAAAGTTTGATAATAAAGGAATAGAATTTATTCACGCCTATTCCGAAAAAGAGGCTAAACAATTAATAGAGACATAGCATTGATCCTTTGAAATCTGAAGGGGGTAAACACTTTGATTCGACTGTTTTACAGGCCTTTTTAGATATAACAGAAGAGGAATAACTCGCCAACGGCCCTTGATCTGCAGAATCAACGAAAAGTACACTTTGTTATAATTACTTTAACTATGAGACACTTCTATTCATATGGTCCCGTCGATTGTGAGGAACATTTCTGTGTTTTCAGGAATGAGCTGATAGACAATTGTACGAAGCAGCTTGTGGGGAGTCCTGAGAAATCAGGAAGCTACTTTACGATATGGGCGCCAAGACAAACAGGAAAGACCTGGGTTATGAGACGTGTTAAAGAAGAGATAAAACGAAAATATGGTGACAGATTCATCGTCGGTACAATGTCAGTACAGGGTCTTGTGTTCAAAGAAGGAGATAGAGCGGAAGCTTTTCTTGACAAAGCAGCCAGATTAATCTGGGAGACATTTAAAAAGGACTTACCGGAATCTCCAAAAGATTGGGAATCGTTTAGCAGCCTTTTCGATTCTGTAAAAGGGATATTTGACAGGCCTGTTATACTGTTTATCGACGAATTCGACAGTTTGCCGTCCATTGTTATAGACAGGCTGGTGACGCTGTTTCGGGATATGTATTTAAAGAGGGATTCTTATCTTTTACACGGTCTTGCTCTGATCGGGGTAAGGGCTGTTTTGGGAGCGGAGAGTGAGAGGGGTTCGCCCTTTAACGTTCAGAGATCGTTGCATATTCCTAATTTTACAAAGGCGGAGGTCTTTGATCTGTTCGGTCAGTATATGGAAGAATGCGGGCAGAAGGTCGAGGCTGACGTTAAGGAAAAGGTATATGAATCGACCAGAGGTCAGCCCGGCCTTGTGTGCTGGTTCGGTGAGCTGCTTACGGAAAAGTACAATCCCGGTAATGATGAGGTTATCGACGGCAAAGCATGGAGGCGTGTATATAATAAAGCGCTCAGTAAGGAATGGAACAATACTCTTTTAAATCTGATTAAGAAGGCAAAAGGTAAATATGAAAGCAATGTGGTAAATCTCTTTGCAAAGTCCGACATTGAATTCAATTTACGTGCGGAATGGTGTAATTATCTCTATTTAACTGGAGCGATTAAGAGCTAAAAGATTAAATCTCTGGAAGGATCAGCCTCGGAGGAGTGATTTAAATATAACCGAAGCAGCAGGACATTTTCATCTATATACCAGGCTGCAGGCGGTTTTTGGCAGAAAGTGTTTTATCAGTCCCGAATTTCCCACCGGCAACGGAAAGGTTGATCTCCATATCAGGTGCGGAGATCAGAAAGGAATTATAGAAGTAAAGAGTTTTACAAATGCTTCCGAAATCAAAGACGCAATCATTCAGGCTGCGGGGTATGCAGGGAGTCTGAAGAGAGAGAGCGTTGCAATAGCACTCTTTATACCTTCCCGGGACGAAGAGATTTTAAGCAGATTTGTAATCGAAGAGATTGTCAATGAAGTTACAGTATCAGTCTTTCCCATAGGATGGGAGACTTGATTTAAGTATTATGATTAGCATTATAATTCAGAGCTCCTCATTACCGCTCATAAACTTCCCGATCCAACCACTGACAGAGTGAAAAAGTGAATACAGAGTCGGTACGACAACAAGGGTCAGAAAAGTGGCTGTTATCAAACCGAAAATAACAACGATCGCCATGGACCGCCACCATTGAGTGGATTCGCTGACCCATGAAATTGCTAACTTATGGAAATCAAAGGACACTCCCGTTACCATGGGAAGAAGTCCTAAAACCGTTGTTATGGCAGTCAATATGACAGGACGCAGCCTTGTGGCGCCTGCCGCAATGATTGCTTCCTTCACTTCCATTCCCCTTTTGATAAGCTTGTTCGTATAATCGATCAGCACAATCGCATTGTTCACAACCACCCCTGCCAGAGAAATCACGCCAACCCCGGTCATAATGATCCCGAAGGGAGAATTGATTACTGTCAGACCGAGAAAGGCCCCGCCAAGGGATAAAATAACAGAAGTCATAATTATAAATGGTTGACTGATTGAGTTAAACTGGGTGACAAGAATAAGAAAAATCAGAAAGAGGGCAATCACAAAGGCCCTTTTAAGAAAATCTTCAGACTCCTTCTGCTCTTCCAGTTCACCTGTGAACTCCGCTCTGTAGCCGGGAGGCAGATGCAACTCTTTTAACATCTCCTCGGCCTGCTGTCTGACCACAGGGCCGGGTATGGCGGTTTCATCGACACCCGCTTTTACAGTGACCACCCGTTTATGGTTTACCCTCGTAATATCGCCCAATGAACCGGCGTATCGAATATCGGCAATAGTTGTCAGCGGAACGATGACACCCGATGGAGCAGGGATCATCAGTTCCCTTAATATGTCTGTCACCTCTCTGTCGCTTTCCGATAACTGCACTGTTATATCGTAATCGTCGTCTCCCTCTCTAAATGTCGAAGCCTTAAGCCCGTTGTATCCGGTTTTTAAAATAAAACCGAGATCGCCTGAAGAGATACCAAAGAGAGCCGCCTTTTTACGATCTACATCTATGATAACAGAGGGTATTCCTTCTGCATAATCGTCTCGTAAATTCTTTATAAATGGTATGGTTGAAACGATCCTTCTTATCTCCTTGGCGATCTTACCTAACACACGGAAGTCTTCCCCGGAGATTTCAATATTTATGGGATCGCCTGTAGGAGGCCCCTCCTCCTGGCCTGTTACGTTTATCTCAACCCCGGCAATATCTTTTATTCGTTCACTAATTTTTTTTATCGTCTCAGAAGAAGAAATCAAACGATCTTCCAGATCGATAAAACTTACACCAATGTGATTGGGTGAATTGTTATCGAATATAGAAGCACCTCCCGATGTAATGACTCCCTTTGAATATACATATTTAATATTTCCAAGATCGGAAGGACCTTTAAAATCACCTCCGCCCCTTTTGGGGTGTGTTGTAAAGGTGTATGAGTTTTCATACACCTCATCGACAGATTTACGATTGTCTATTTCACTGCCGGCTATAAGAATCTCGATTCTCTTTAATATACGATCAATATAATCAAGGGACGCACCCTCAGGTGAAATTACATTTACATACATCGATTTCGGATCAATGTTGGGAAAAAACTCTATCGGCCTTTCCAGGCCTGTTCGAAGCAGCCATATCTGAATCATTATAATCAGTACGGCAAATGAAGCCAGAATGACTGCAACGGGATGATGTAAAACACTTTTCATAAATCGAGTGTAAAATAGAAGAAAAGGTCCTTTTATCTCTTTCGGGCTCTCTCCCAAATACAATACATCCTCTGAATATAGAGGTTCTTTAGTTTTTATACCTGCTTTTTTCTTTATGAACATGGCGGCAAGGGCCGGGTTTATAACGAGCCCTGTAAACAAACTGGAAGTGAGTGTAACGATCAGAGTAATTGGTAAGTACTTCATGAATTCCCCCATGATACCGGGCCAGAAGATCATAGGGAAAAAGGCGGAAAGAGTTGTTATTGTGGAAGCAATGACAGGATAGGCCACCTCTGAAGTTGCTTTCATGGCAGCTTGTACTCTGTTAACACCCTGTTCCATAAATCTGTAAATATTCTCGATAATAACAATTGCATTGTCCACAAGCATTCCAAGGGCGAGAGTGAGGCTGAAAAGAACGACTATATTTAATGTAATACCCAGCAGATAGAGTACGATAAAGGAGAGAAACATAGAAAAGGGAATCGCCAGACTCACAAGAATTGCATTTTTAAGGCCCATGGCAAAAAGAATTACAATCACTACGAGTATCAGACCGGAGAGAATATTATTCTCCAGATCGGCCACCATCATCTTTATGTCCCTCGATTTATCTATGAGCTTCGTAATTTTCGTTCCCCCGGGCCATGTGCTGCTTTCGTCCTTTATAATAGTGTCTATCTGTTCCGATATGGCGATAATATTCTCACCTGCCCTCTTTTTAACGGATAAGGTGATTGCCTCCATACCGTTTAAACGGGATCTGCCGCTCTCGTCTTTAAATCCGTCGATTACTCCGGCAAGTTCCTTCAGATACACCGGTTCTCCGTCATGGGTGCTGACAACGAGATTGAAAATCTCCTCGGGCGTACGAAACTCTCCTGGAACTCTCAATTGAAAACGCCCTTCACCGAGGCGAATGATACCTCCGGAAGTGTTTATATTCTCTCCGGCCAGTACTCGTTGAATATCTGTAATCGGTATACCATAGTATGCAAGTCTTTCAGGTATCACTTCTATACGAATTTCTCTCTCCAGCCCTCCTGTAACCTCTACATCGAGAATTCCTTTTACAGTTTCGATTTCGTCTTCAAGATTGTCTCCAATTTCCTTCAGGCATACGATTCCGCAACTTCCGCTAAGAGAATAGATTGCAATAGGCATTTCAGAGATATTCACCTCTGAAACAACAGGATCGTCTTCCAAATCGGAAGGAAGATCTCCTTTAGCCTCATCGACTTTGTCTTTTACTTTTCTCAGTGAGCTGTCAATATCCGTGCCTGCGATAAATTCGATATTAATGGATGAGAGTCCCTCGGAGCTGACGGAACTGATCTTTTTAACACCTTCGAGTCCCTTCAGTTTCTTTTCAATCTGGATGGTAATGGAAGTTTCTATATCCGAAGAAGAGACGCCTTTATAACTTGTCGATATAAAGACATTAGGAATCGTAATATCGGGATCGCTTTCCCGTGGAATGACTTGATAACAGTAAATACCAAAGGTGAGAATAATAACTGCAAGAACGAGAACACTGATACGGCGGAGCACTGCCGTGTCCGATACGATCACCTTAGTAAGTCTCCGGGGTCTGCAACATGACGTACAACATTGACTCTACGCCCCTCATCCACATTCCTGTGACCTCTTACAATGACATGATCGCCGGCATGAAGTCCGCTCTTTATCTCAATATTCCAGCCATCGAGTATGCCGGTTTTCACCTGTCGTCTATATGCAGTGCTCTTATCCTCAATGTAAACAAAGCTGTCATTCTCCAAGGATATGACCGAGTACACAGGAAGGGAAAGAGCGTTCGTTACTTCTTTCTTTATTATCGAGACATCACCGAACATTCCCGGAAGTATCTCTCCATTTTCATTTGACACTTCAATTTCAAGCCTGTAAAGACGGGCCATGGTTTCCGGAGTTTGTGATATAAAATACCTCTTTCCATTGAAAACTCTGCCTGAAAGAGCATCAATGGATACAGTGAAATAATCGAGTCTCCTTACTTCAGCGATATCCGATTCCGGAATACCGACAATCACTTTTACACGATCTGTTTGAATAAGATAGGCAGCAGGATCCCCCTTTTGGAGTTGAACGCCTTTTTTTGCATACAGTTTATTGACAATGCCTGAAATCGGCGCTCTGATAGTCGTTCTTTCAAGCTCCAGCAATGTATTTTTCAGAGTTCCTTCAAGAGATTCCTTCCTTGAAAGAGCGTCATCTAACTGATGTCTTGGTATGAATTTCCCCTTGTAGAGCTCCTCTGATCTTTTAAGATTCGATTTGGCAAGAGTAAGATCGGCCTTCACTACTTTAAGTCTGTTCTCGAAATCCCTGGGGTCTATGATTGCAATGATATCGTCTTCGTCTACAAAATCGCCCTCCTTTACGGACTGCTTTATTACCATTCCCTCTACAAGAGCGGATAATTTAAGTTCGGTCCAAGGTTCGACGGCGCCGGGAAGATTTAAGGTTTCTCGGACAGTACCAGGGATCAGTTCAAGAGTTAAAACATTAACAGGCGGTTGATCTTTCTCTATCACGGATTTCTTTCTCGCTTCCAGGCGACCGCTTTCAACCTGAATCCTCATAAAGAGAAGGAGAATAATACCTGCCAGACAAAGGACAATAAATCCCGGTATCAAATGCCACATCCCTTTAGAAATGCTTTTTTTCATAGGAGTTTAATTTAGGTGGTGTTTGAGTTTACGAGTTTCAGCTTGTTTTGGCAGAACATTGTTGCTGCTTCCGGTACGATGCAGGTTATTTTCGGAGTAAAAATGCTGAAAGTCATTAATTATTTTTTAATTTCCCTATCCAAATTCGAGCTTACAAACGAGAATCCACTTTTAAAATCTTCTGTCTCTCTTCTTTTGGAAATCGCTCAATTGCATACCGCAACATTGTTCGAGGCATTTTTTTACAGTGTTTTTTTATAAATTCTCTCTCTATGTCAATATCACGTTTACCTATTTCTCTGAGCATCCAGCCGACAGCTTTTTGTACTAAATCTTCTCTGTCATCTAGCAACATTCGTGATATTTTAAGAGAGTCGGAAAAGTCCTTATGTTTTATAAAATAAAAGGTAGAAATTATGGAAATCCTTCTTTCCCAACAACTATCCGAGGCTGCAAGGTTATAGAGAGGTTCCTTATTATCGATTTCCGCCAGCCAGGCGCCTGCAATATGCTCGGCAGAAGAATCGACGAGGTCCCAATTATTTACATATGCGATATTGTCCATATAGAGATTGTAAATTCTCTCTCTTCTGTCTCTATCTCCGCTTTTAAAGAGGTTTACAAGTATGAGAAGAGATAGCAGACGCTCTTCATGGTAAGAGGCATTCAGCAGCTGAGAAACGACATATAAAGACACTCCACGATATTTCTTTACCAGTTTCCTCAACACCGTCACTCTGATACCATAAAACAAGTCACCTTCGCCGTAACCGCCTTTTACTGCTTTAAAAAATCCGGCTGAATGCTTGGCGACCTCCATATTTCCAAGCGTTGAAAGTTCATTTCGAATATCGGATAGTACACTCTCCTCACTTGTCATTAGAATTACCTGCATAAGGATGTGGAACTCTTTGGGTATTATTTTAACGCAGAGGTCTCAGAGATGCGCAGAGGACACAGAGATGCGCAGAGGACACAGAGAGGATTATTCTTTTCATTACTTCGCTAAATGCTTTTTTTAAAAATTCTTCCTCTGAGACCTCTGCGTTAAAAACAGCTCCACAAAAATGCCAATCTTAAATCGTCAATAGAAAAGCGTCAATTTAAACAGATCCTTAAAAGTATTGTGCGCAAAAAAGCAACAATATTTTTAAATTTATGCCTGTTGCCATATGCCTTAAACGAATCAGTTACTTGCAAAGTATAACACACACTTAAGCCCTCTCTCAAGAGTGGATTTGTGATTAGATTATCTGCCGGTACAACTACGACGTCATTACAAAAAGAAAATATGCCGGTTTGTTAAAAGTCAAATCGATAAGATAATACTCTTTAATAATATAAATGCAACTATTGGTCTGTCCCCATAAAATTATTTAAGCATATTTTTTATGTGTTTACTATAATATCAAGTTTAACTAATAAATAAAAAAAAATGAGCATAATTGTTAAACAACAATTAAACGAATTTAAAAACGTTTTAATTCTCATATCCGACAATCATGTATCGTCATACATGAGGTTACTCGCATCGTTTGATGGTAAGTGCAAAGTAGTACTTCAAAGCGATCACAATGAAGCATGTAAATTTTTTGTACACAACAAAGTGGATTTAGTTCTACTCTGCCATTCTAACAGCCTTCAGTACATTACCCTTTTTAAGAAATTCCAATTAATAGAGCCCTCCGTACCTGTATTCCTTGTTGTTTTAAACGATGGGGAAAGGTTTTTATTAAGTGTCTTCAGTCTTGGAGTTGTGAGTAGTATCAAATCACCGTTCAGCAAAAATGAGTTAATAAATACAATATATGAACCAACTGATTTTTTATCGTACAGAGAAGTTAAAAAAGTCGAGAGTCGTTCGTGCTTGTGCAGAGCATTAAGTTTTATACATAGAAACTACTGCGATAGAATAAGTCTTTCCGAAGTAGCCAGAGAGGCAGGAATGAGTATTTCCTGTTTTGTGAAATGCTTTAAATCAGAACTTGGCACAGGTTTTAGTGTTTATATAAATGATCTCAGAGTCTCCAAAGCGATGGGAATGCTGAAAAAAAGTAATAAGACAATCTGCACGATTGCACTTGAGTGTGGATTCACCAATCAATTCCATTTTACCAGGACATTTAAAAAAATAACGAAAACCTCTCCCTCTCTATTCAGAAAGAGTATTTTAAAAGGATATAATTCCAACGTTTAAAATATAAACAACCTCTATTTGATACAGAGTAAATTTGATTTTTATAAGCTGAAAAAAAATAATCTGCCGAGGGACAAGCAGTCTATTGATATTACTTAATAAGCTTTATCCTTCATTAAACAGTCGTTTAAGGGAGTAAATACCTTCAAAACCGCTAATCCTTTTCGGCCTTTTCTCATGTTTCGATTTGAAATAATCCTTAAATCTCCCGTAGTGAGTAATTACAAACGCTTTTGTCCCGATTATCCCGCTGTCCGTAAAATACCTCGTCCTGTATCTCAAACGGTCTGCAGGCTTCAGTTCGTATCCCCTTTTCCTCTCCTCTTCCAATACACCCTCCCCTATCGCCTTACCCTTCTCACTCTCTATCTCTCCGTTTTCATACAGAAACTCTCGGTACTTCCTTAACCTCTCGACATCACTCATCTCACTATATTCAGCCATCCCGTAGTCGCTATTCAGCAATCCTCCCTCATTCCCGGACTGAATATGATAGCCTATGGAACTCCACCTGTACTCCTCAGGCCTCTCCGTCAAATTCGCCCTTACAGGGTTCAAATCTATATAGGCAAGACAATTTACCAGCGCCTCCCCTTCCTCCACTATTACGCTCTTAAACCTGCCGTTCCAGAAATATCCCTCCCTCTTGTGCCTCTTATTGTAATACCTCGCAAACCGCTGCTTCAGTTCCTTTACATACTCAGACAAACTTGACAGCTTCCGACGCAAATACGGTATCTGACCGTTGCTTATCACTCTCTTTTCATCTTTATAATAAGCCTCAAGCCTTACTTTTATATCATCATCACTATAGCTCTCATGATCCTTCATCCTGACCAACAGATGAAAATGATTCCCCATTATACAAAAACCAAAGACCTCCGCAAAATAAAACAAACCGAGCCTCTTAATAAGACCGAGCAAATACTCCTTCTCCACATCCCCCAAAACATAACCCTCCAAAGCAGTCTTTGAAATTACATGATAAACCGCCTCTTCATCCCTGACAAGCAATCTCGGAATCCTCGGCACTTTAATCCACCTCCTTAATATCAGTTACTACAAATACTTTAACCAGACACCGACTCCTTTGTCAAGTATTATTTTCCTGTCCCTTTATCTCACCCCCCCTTTAGAAGATGGGAGTTGAAAATTAAAAAAAAGTAATAATCTTGACAGCTAATAGCTGACTGCTGTTTTTAGATTATTCTTTATTGTCTCTGTATATATAATCCTCGTCAAAACGTTTGTGGTATTCTATTACTTTGAATTTACCCATGTATTTATTTACAAGGGGGTAGCCGCTCTTTATCCAACCAACAATACCATTTTCAACGAGGTAAACATTTTTATAACCATATTTATAGAGCGCTCCAACAAAATATATCCCTCTATGTTGAGTTCGGCAGAAAGCCCATATCTCTACATTGGGGTCAGGGAATCTCTTAGGGATTGTATATACATAACTTGCGTCTATGTTGTTTGTACTCTCGATATGACCGCTGTCAAACTCCACCTCTGTTCTTATGTCAATGATAATCGCTTCGCTTTTACCCTCTAAAATCTCCTCCCACTTGTCATGCAAATCTCTCACTGTTTTGATCTTATCCTTTGGTATAGAGTTTTTGAAGCTTTCAAAAAAGAGCGTTTCATTATCAAGTGTTGTCGCAGGCAGAGACAGAGGGGAAATAAAAAATGAAAGAAACAAAAAAACAAATAACATAATATTATATTTTGGCAGGTTTAAGGAATCTCTCATATATATAGCCTCCGTTGTTAAATAAATTATCGGACAACAAAATTGTGTCACCTTTAAATACAAACCTATTTCTGACTCGACCCTTAAGTTAGAGAATCGCTTCCCAGAGCTCTTTTATCACTTTACAGGCAGATTCCGATGAAATGTGGCTTCCGTTTTTTTTAACATAAAACACATCGTGGGCTACTTCTGACTCTGTATTTATTTTTGCCATAAAAATATCTATATCGTTATTTGAAAATATCGTTGTTATGTCAGAGAGGAGACCGATCCTGTCCGAGGAAAGCGTCTCAAAAAGAGTGTATTTATCGGATGTACAGTTATCCATCTCAATAAATGGAGAGAATGGCAGGCAGACATTCGAAGTAGACGTTCCTCTTGTAACGCTCGGACCAGATATTTTTTCCTCTCTTTCAGTTGATATGACCTTTACGATATCTTCCTCAATGATTTCATACATCCCCTCCCACCACAACTCCTTCCAATTCGAAATCTGAATTCTGTCTATCACGTAACCGTCATCGATAAAGAATGTCCTGAGAGATATGATATTGAACATTCTAGATGAAAGGGCTCCGACAACACTTGACAACAACCCCTGCCTGTCCCAAGCGCAGATAGTAATCTCAGCCGTACCTTCTCTCTTTTCTTCAAGCTCTATGGCATATCCCTTGTCGAACAATTCTCCGATCATGAAGAATTCTCTGTATATTTTCTCGGAAGTACTTGACAAAAGGTATCGTTCCGGTGTTTTTCGAAGGAACTCTTCTAATTTTGTTAACTTTACATTCGCTTCGCCTGCATTTTTAATGACAGAAGAAGTTA
Source organism: Candidatus Magnetocorallium paracelense (assembly GCA_029001845.1). Taxonomy (GTDB): domain Bacteria; phylum Nitrospirota; class Thermodesulfovibrionia; order Thermodesulfovibrionales; family Magnetobacteriaceae; genus Magnetocorallium; species Magnetocorallium paracelense. The sequence continues at coordinate 123,540 of JAREWP010000022.1, forward strand.
TCCTTTTGATATGACCGTTTATATCCTCCTTTATACCTCTGAAATAATTAAGAGACCTGAAGTAGAGGTCGATCATAAGCCCTTTTTTCCAGGCAGTGGAGAATTCCGGATTTACAGCAGCCATATCTGCATATGTAATTAAAAAAAGAGCTTTTAATTGTATTTCATTATTGAAGGAGTCAGCATATGCGGCAATCACTTCAGGATCGTCAATATCCATTGTAAAGGCAGTTCTGGACATAAGTAAATGATATCTTACCAAAAACTCAATAACCTCTCTGCCTGACTTAGCGATTGAAAACCTGTCGAGAATATATTTAAGATTCTTATATCCTTCGGAAGAGTGTAGCTTTCCTTCGGATTTTCCGATATCGTGAAGCAGGAGAGCGAGATAAAGATACTCCTTTTTTTCAAAATCGATAAAAATATCTCTTATTATATCTTCATAGCTTTTTGACTTATTGTTTTTAATCGGGCTCTCGATCCTTTGCTCGCCGGTTAATGATTCCAATATCTTTATGGCCAGCAGTGAATGTTCGTCTACAGTATACGTATGAAAGGGTTCGTGAACGACCAGGCATCCCACGGAACCGAATTCAGGGATAAATCTGCCCAAAACGCCGTGGTCGTGCATCATTTTCAAGGTCAAATAGACACGATTTCCCCTTAATATTTTAAAAAAAATCTCTCCTGCCTGCGATGACTTTCGAACCTTTTTGTTTATACGCATGAGATTCTTTTTTATTGTATCCCTCAAATATCCGGTAAAGATTTTGCCTGTAGTCGAATATATGAGGTATGCCTCCAAAATTCTTACAGGATTTTCTTTTAACAAAGAAGAGTTATTGACCATAATTTTATTATTAGACATCGAGTAAAGATCATTAATCCTGGTTTTTGCCGGATTTCTTGGAATTCTCACATAGACGGAAGCAGCAATATTTCTTATTTTATAAGCGAGCTCTTTAATTTTACCCGCCCTGAGATAGTAGAGTCTCAGAAGTCTTTCAGAGGACTGAAATTTCTTTGAAGACCCTATGCCAAGCAAAGCGGCAACACTGTCCTGATATTCATAAGACAACACATCGTTTCTTCTGCCGGCGACAATATGAAGAGCGGCCCTTGTTCTGAGATGAAAATCAAAGGAATTTCTAAGGCTTTTTAACTCATCCGGTGAGAGAATTTTAATGAGATCGTCGATACCTTTGAGTTGAAGCACCACTTTCGATATCCAGAGGGCTTCGTGCATATCTCTGAGACCTCCATCGGATTCCTTTAAATTAGGCTCCAGCAGATAGACGGTTCTCCCATATTTATTCAATCTCTCCTTTATCTCCTTTTTCCTCTTAATAAAGAAATCCCAACCGTTTTTAATCGTTATTTCCGGCATCACTTTTTCATTATACTTCACTAACAGCTCTTTATTACCGTAAATGAATCTTGCATCTACCAGGGAAGTTCTTGTCCTGATATCAATAGCCGATTCTTCTATGCACTCATCGGGTGTTCTAAAAGAGTGGCTGATGGGCATTCCGGAATCGAGGAGTTTGTAATAGATATTCTCCATAAAATCGCTGTCTTCCCTTTTATCCACAAAAAACATGATATCAATATCTGATAAAGGAGCCAATTCCCTTCTCCCGTATCCGCCTATGGCGAATATAGCATACTGTTCCTGTGATGAATCATCGGATAATAGCTTTTTGATAAAAATATCTGCTAAATCACTGAGGAAACAGACGATTGACGCTCCGGAATATCCGGCTCTCAACATTTTTTTGGTTTCTTGTATTAAATTAATTTTCTCGATCATTCTGGTGTTATTGTAGCAACAGATGCCATAATAAAGAAACACCCCTTGAAGGTTAAACGTTTATAATCCGCCGAATCTCCACTAGAATGAAAATGGTTAGAAGCAGCAGTGATGTCCCGCCAAAACAAGGTGGTGTTTGAGTTTACAAGTTTCAGCTTGTTTTGGCGGGACATTGCTGCTGCTTCCGGTGCGTTTTAGTCTATTTTCGGGATAAATCTTAAACAAAAAAAAAGATGTATACTTACAAAAAAAACAACCGTTTTTTCGCCCAAGTAGCTGACGGGCTCGAAGAGTTGGCTTCACGCGAGCTTGAAGCACTTGGAGCAGGTGATATAAAGCCTTCATACAGAGGAATATATTTTTCGGCCGACCACGCTGCCCTGTACCGGATCAACTATTCGGCATGTATGATCTCCAGAGTGCTTGCCCCGTTGATTACATTTAAATGTCACAGCGAAAAATATCTGTATAAAACAGCAAGATCCATTAAATGGTCTGAAATTTTTTCTCTTGACAATACTTTCGCCGTGTTTTCAAATGTGTCAAACAGCCACATCCGTCATTCTCAATACGCCTCTCTGAGGGTCAAAGACGCCATTTCAGATCAATTCCGAGAGACCTTTGGACAGAGACCGAATGTCGATGCCAATGAGCCCGATGTTTGGATTAATCTCTATATTGCAAATAATAACGCAACCATCAGCCTCGATACATCGGGAGGCTCCTTACATAAACGCTGTTATAGAAAGGAAAGCGTTGTCGCGCCAATGCAGGAAACTCTTGCCGCAACTGTCGTTCGATTGAGCGGCTGGAATGGAGAAAGACCGCTTTACGATCCCATGTGCGGTTCCGGTACTCTGTTGAGCGAGGCCTGCATGCATGTTTGTAAAATACCATCTGGATATCTTAGAAAAAATTTCGGTTTCACCATGCTGCCCGATTTTAACAAATCTCTCTGGACTAAAGTGAAAAAGGAATGCGACGCAGGAATTCATCCCCTGGCAAAGGGACTTATTGGCGGCAGCGACATCTCCGGTTTGGTTGTAAAAAAGGCTGTTAAGAATTGTACTATATTGCCGGGCGGCAGTCAGATTGCTATTAAAACAATGCGCTTCGAAAACATCGATTCTCTGAAAAACCATGTCATTCTCACAAATCCTCCTTATGGGCTGAGAATGAATTCTCAAAGAGAATCGATCGATATTCTTAAGTCCTTCGGAACTTTTCTAAAACGCTCCTGTGGAGGTTCGACAGCCTATATCTTTCTTGGAAACCAAGAGCTGGCAAAAAATATACCTCTAAGAGCGTCCTGGAAAAAATCTTTAAAAAGCGGTGGTTTAGAAGGCGTTCTTGTAAAATATAAAATATACTTAAAACTATGTAACTACTCAGGTAGTCATTAAAAAAGATAATTATGTGAATATAATTTAGTGGACCTGTGGCATCTCATTATGTCATACTATCCATTATGAAGGAGAAGCCAACTCGGGAAGAGCTCATAAAGCTGTCAGAAACAACCCCTGTTGTATTGGTAGACATAATCATAAAGCTCACCAACCGAATAGAAGAACTTGAAGAAAGAATAAACAAAAACAGTTCCAACAGCAATAAGCCTCCATCATCCGACGTATT